>NZ_JAIUHE010000037.1:0-25326 GCF_020164995.1 Mesorhizobium sp. CO1-1-11 | reverse complement strand
AACGAGCAGCAGCCGCGCAGGAAGAACCGCGACCAGCAGCAGACCGAACAGGCGCCCGCCGGCGAGGCCGCGCCCGCAACCAACGAGCAGCAGCCGCGCAGGAAGAACCGCGACCAGCAGCAGACCGAGCAGGCGCCCGCCGGCGAGGCCGCGCCTGCAACCAACGAGCAGCAGCCGCGCAGGAAGAACCGCGACCAGCAGCAGACCGAGCAGGCGCCCGCCGGCGAGGCCGCGCCTGCCAACGACAACCAGCCGACCAAGCCTGGCAGGAAACACAAGCTGGACCAGCAGAAAGAGGCGCCGTCCGCCGTGCCGGAGACCGCTCCGACACCGAAGCAGGCTCCTGCCGGCGAAGCGACGCCGAAGGTTGAATCCCCTCCCGCCGGCGAGCAGGTTCCCGCCCAGGGCGAGCAATCCCAAGACAAGACGAAGAAGCACGGCAGGAAACCGGCTGGCGAACAGCCGGCGAATGGCGAGCAGCCCGCGAACGGCGAACAGCCGCAGACCGGTAGGCAGCCCACCACCGGCGAACAGCCGGCGACGGGAGAGCAGCCCGCCACCGGTGGGGCCGCTACCAATGGGAAGGCCGCGCCTGTCCAGGGCGAAAACCGGGTTCAGGGCGAAGCCCCCGCCGACAAGAATGCCGCCCCCATCCTCGACAGCCAGAAGGATGCCAGGCGCAAGGGTCGCGGCGAGAACGGCCAGGGCGGCGGGAACCCGGCCACCCAGCCCGCCAACCAGAATGGCGAACAGCAGAACGGCGGGCAGCAGAATGGTGGGCAGAATGCCCAGCAGGGCGGTGACCAGGGCCGGAAGCCGGTAGTGGCGCCGGTGGATCAGGGTCCCCCTCCAACCGACGACAGAGCCGCCCAGGAGGCGATCAAGACGGAAAAAATCGTCCCGGTGACGCAGGAGAAGGGCAAGCGGCTCGAGCGCGCGCCTGACGAGGACATCCGTGACCGCCGCCGGCCCAAGGGCGTCGACGTGCTCAAGGAAATCGGCGACCGGGTGATCGTCCAGTTCAACGACCAGACGTTCGTCCAGAGCAACGATCGCCCGCGCCTGACCCGCGGCGCCAAGGATGTCTACTACGAGGACCTGCCGCAAGGCCGCACGCGCGAGACAGTCGAGCGCGACAATGGCTTCCGGATCGTCACCATACGCAACCGCTACGGCGACATCCTGCAGCGGTCGCGCATCGCGCCCGACGGTCGCGAATACGTGCTGAGCTATGTCGACGAGCGCAGCTACCAGGACGAAGATGACTGGCGCGATCCCGGCGATGACCTGCCGCCGATGCGGCTGACCATCCCGCGCCGGGACTACATCCTCGATTCCGAGGATGTCGAAAGTCCCGACGACTACTACACCTTCCTCGAACAGCCGCCGGTGGAGAAAGTGCAGCGTCTGTATTCGATCAACGAGGTCAAGCGTTCGGCCCGCGTGCGTGACATTGCACGGCGGATCGACCTCGACACGCTGAATTTCGAATTCGGCTCGTCCTCGATCTCCGACACCGAGGTACAGAAGCTCCAGGGTGTCGCCGACGCCATGGAGAAGCTGTTGAAAAAGAACCCGGCCGAGACCTTCCTGATCGAGGGCCACACCGACGCCGTCGGCACGCCCGAGGCAAACCTTGCTCTGTCGGACCGTCGCGCCGAAGCGGTCGCCGAAGCGCTGACCAACGCCTTCGGCATCCCGCCCGAGAACCTGACGACACAGGGCTATGGCGAGGAGTACCTGAAGGTCGACACCTCGGCGCCCAACCGCGAGAACCGGCGCGTCGCCATCCGCCGCATCACCTCGCTCGTGGCGCCGGTGGCGAGCAACAACTGACCTGCGTTTCCAGCCACTTGCAGTGGTTTCTGGAACGAGGTCGGCAACAAGGTCCCATTCCGGTCAACCGGGATGGGAGAGACCGCGGACGGCACGGCTCGGGTCAACAAGAATTGTACAGACCCCTAGAGCCGGGTCATTGAATCACCGGGCTTCGCACCCCAGATTCCTGACTGGGCGTTCCCTGCCCCGTCCCGACTCCAGCGGGACGCATTGAGCCCCGCCGGCCCTCTCCGGCGGGGTTTTTTGCTTTCAGATCCACCTAGCAAACGGTGCCTGCCGGCCGAAATACGCGCTCAACGGGACGAGGCGAATTGATGCCTACGGAAGAAACCGGCGATCAGAGGCTTGAGCGGCTTCGTCGGGCGACCAGTCAGGTGAACCGGAGCCGTTCGATGTCGAGTCCTTTTTGAAAGCAAGCGGCGGCGGCAGGATCCCCTTCAGTAGATGTTCCTGATCTTGCTGTCCGTCCTGGCAAACACCTCATCCGGCACAAAAAAGTCTCCGGCCAGCGGTCCGGTTGCGTCAGGCGCATAGACCGAGAAATCGCTGACGCCCTCGGCGCGCAGCACCTCTTCGTCGATGTAGAAATTGCCTGATGCCTCGCGCGACGGCCGCATGAAGATCGCGTGCGCGGCATCGGCCATGATGTCCGGCGACCGGCTCATCGCCGCGACCGTCGCTCCGCCCAGAAGGTTGCGTACCGCGGCCGTGTCGATGGTCGAGATCGGCCACAGCGAATTGACCGCGATGCCATCCCTGGCGAATTCCGCGCTCATGCCCAGCGTGCACATCGACATGCCGAACTTGGCCATGGTGTAGGCGACATGGTTCTTGAACCATTTGGCCTTCATGTCGAGCGGCGGCGCCAGATTCAGGATGTGAGGGTTCTTCGCCAACTTCAGGTGTGGAATGCACATTTTGGACACCAGGAAGGTGCCGCGCGTGTTGATCTGATGCATCAGATCGTAGCGCTTCATGTCGGTTTCCAGCGTGCCGGTAAGCTGGATGGCGCTGGCATTGTTGACGCAGATATCGATGCCGCCGAATTTCTCGACGGTTCTGCCGACCGCCTCGGCAACCTGCGCCTCCTCGCGGATGTCGCATAGCACCGGCAGTGCCTTGCCGCCGGCCTGCTCGATCTCTTCAGCGGCGCTGTAGATCGTTCCCGGCAGCTTCGGATGCGGCTCCGCCGTCTTGGCGGCGATCGTCACATTGGCGCCGTCGCGCGCGGCGCGCAGCGCGATCGCCAGCCCGATGCCACGTGACCCGCCGGAGATGAACAGCGTCTTTCCCTTGAGCGACATTTTTCCTCCGCCTGGATTGTCTTGTGTCGCGATCCTTGCGCGCGCCAGAGCCGGATACAAGAGCTTGTGGTGCGACGCGATGGTGACGTAGCGGAGGGTACCGTGCCTTGTCGGCAGCAAACGACGTGGCGCCGAAACCGATTTGGCGTATGATTCCATACCGGATGGCAGATCACCAAATGGCTTTGTTCATCAAGAATGTCGAAGTGGAGCGGTTGGCCCGAGAACTTGCCAAGAGCCGTGGTGTGCCGGTGACCGAAGCGATCCGGCAGAGCCTCGAAAACGAAACTGCTCGCGAACACCTGACTTCTCAGCAAAACGAGTCTGACCTGATCGCGAGGCTGATGGAAATTTCAGAGCAAGCAGGCCGGATACCTGATCGGGACCGCCCAATGACCGAAGACGAAGTACTCGGTTACGATGAACTCGAAATACCGAGCAGCTGACGGATACTTCGTCCGCACCGTCGCGCCGCCCCTCATTGCCCTGCCGGGCATTTCTCCCCGTATAGTGACGGGGAGAAAGACGCTCTCATCGCGGACTTCGCCAATCATCACCTTTGCAAAAGGAGCGCCGAGGTCGCGGCAACTCCCTTCTCCCCGTCATTATACGGGGAGAAGGTGCCGGTAGGCGGATGAGCGGCAGCGCCGACCTCTGAAGATAATCGTCAGACTTGCCCGACATCCACTCCTAAACCAGAACCAGCCCCTGCCGCATCGCGATCGCGATGGCGTCCGTACGATTGGCGGCACCGAGCTTGATCAGGATCGCGGCGACATGGAACTTCGCTGTGTGGACGGAGATGTTGAGCCGCCGCGCGATCACCTTGTTGGGCGCCCCTTCGGCCAGCAGCGCCAGCACTTCCGCCTCGCGCGGCGACAGCGCTGGCCGGGCGGCGGCGCCATCGTCGACCGTTTCCTCGCCGAACAACCCGCTATGGCTTCCATCCCCATTGGCCGCGTCACCGCGGTCGAAATCCTCATGCCTATCGGGCATCGAACGCCCTTCGCCGGACACCCGGTAGCCGGCGGCGGCCAGCCTGACGGCAGCGGCGATCAAAGCTGCATCCGTGGCCAACGGCAGCACCGCAAACACCTGGCCTTGCGGCCGGCCCGCGCGGTCCGAAAGCAGTACCTTTGGCGTCGTGCTGCCGCCGACGCCGGCTCGATCGACCGAAGCCGTGCCGTTGGCGACAGCGTCATCGACGATGGCGACATCGGCGACCCCGCCGCCGGCCACGACCGGCAGCAGATCGTCGGCCATGGCAAGCGAAGTCGACAAGCGCTCGGCACGCACGGCATCGCGTAGTGCGATCAGCACCACGAGCTGGCGTTCGCCGCGCGCCACGTCAGGCCTTATCAGCGTGTCGCTTTCCATCCGTCCTCTCAGCTCAGCGGCTTTTCGCCGATCGTCAGCACGACGTCGCGCTGTTCGCCGCCGCGCACGACACCCAGCTTCACCGAAGCACCGGCGCTGTCGGGCCCGAGCCGGCGGATCAGATCTCGCGGACCATGCACGGCCTCGCCGTTCCACGCCACGATGATATCGCCGAGCGAGAGGCCAGCTGCCTTGGCCGGGCCATTGTCGTCGAGGCTCATCACCATTGCGCCGTGCGCGTCGCGGTCGCGCACCGGATGCAGGCCGGCGCCGAGGTAACCACGTGCGACATGGCCCTTTTCGCGAAGCGTCGCCACCGCGCGTTCGATCGTCTCATAGGGCATGACCAGCGCGCGGCCACGCGGGCCGAACAGAAGCATGCCGATCAGCGCGCCCTTGGCGTCCAGCACCGGGCCACCCTCGAATCGGCCGCCGGCACCGACAGCCAGGTTGATGCGCCGGTCGATGGCGCCGCCGCGCATCGAGCGCCAGGCCGGGCCGACTTCGCCGACCGAGCCCGACACGGCCAGCACCGAGCCCTGGCTGCTGCCGATGGCTATGGCGATATTGCCTGGCCGAACGGGGCTGGCTCTATCGAGGACAGGCGCGCTGGCCGCATCCGCGGGCTTCAGCAGGGCGACGCCCGTCGAAGGATCGCGGCCGACCAGTTCGGCCTTCGCCGTCTCGCCGGAGGCCAGTGTCAGTTCGATCTCCTCGCCGGCCTCGACGGCTTCCTCGGCGGTGACGAAATAGCCGTCGCCCCAGTGGAAGGCGCTCGCCGTGCGGTGATGATGCGTGGCGAAGCTTGCCGTTGCCGGCGTCGCCTTGTCGGCGATATCGGCGATGGCATCGGACAATGCATTCAGATTGAAGTCGCTCATGATGATCTCCTGGGTTTTCTCATGCCCCAGATATCGCTCGGCAGTACGCCAGGAGGTACTCGCCTGACGGCTAGTTGCGGGTTCGACTGGCCATCTGGTCAGGTCGCGGCGGTTCCGGCCGCTCCGCACATATAGTCACGATCAAGCCTGAAAACACGGAGCCCCCATGGCCCTCGCCGCGCCAAAATTCCAACCGGACGAGACATTGCTCGACGCCTATTCGACGACGGTTGCCGACGCGGTCGACCGCATCGGCCCGGCTGTCTGCCGCATCGAGCGCATCGGGGGGCCTGGCGGCCACGGCTCGGGCTTCGTCATCGCGCCTGACGGGTTGGTCGTCACCAATTTCCATGTCGTGGGTGACGCCAGGACGGTACGCGTCTCGATGCCGGACGGCGCCTCCAGCGAAGGCCGCGTGCTCGGCCGCGACCCCGACACCGACATCGCCCTGGTGCGCGCTGACGGCAGCTTCGCCGACGTGGCGCCGCTGGGCGATTCCAAGCGGCTGCGGCGCGGCCAGATCGCGATTGCCATCGGCAATCCGCTGGGCTTCGAATGGACCGTCACCTCCGGCGTCGTCTCGGCGCTCGGCCGCTCGATGCGAGCTTCGACCGGCAGGCTGATCGACGACGTCATCCAGACCGACGCCGCGCTCAACCCCGGCAATTCAGGTGGTCCGCTGGTCTCGTCGGCCGGCGAGGTGATCGGCGTCAACACCGCCATGATCCATGGCGCGCAAGGCATCGCCTTCGCCGTCGCCTCCAACACCGCGAACTTTGTCATTTCGGAGATCATCCGCTTCGGCCGCGTGCGCCGCGCCTTCATTGGCGTCTCCGCCGACACGGTAAACCTGCCGCGGCGCGCGGCTCTCTTGTCGCAGGTCTCGACCAGCACGGCGGTACGGCTGCGCAGCGTCGAGAAGGACGGCCCGGCGGCCAGGGCAGGTCTCAGGGAAGGCGACATCATCGCCGCAATCGACGGCCGCCCGGTGACCGGCGTCGACGACCTCGTGCGCATGCTCGACGCCGAGCGCATCGACCGCGAGACGCTGTGCACCGTGGTGCGCCGCACCGGCGTCAGCCAGGTGACGGTGACGCCGGTGGCACGGGCGAGCTGAGGCTGCCGTTCAAGCCCCCGGGGCGCCTTCCGCATACCGCGCCAGGAACTCCTCGCTGGGCGGGATCGGCTTGATGACGTCGATCAGCACGCCGTTGGGATCCCTGGTGATGAAATGGCGCTGGCCGAAAGGCTCGTCACGCAGCGTTCGCAGGATAGGCAGGCCGGCAGCAAGGATCCGGTCATGGATCGCATCGGGATCGCGGACCTCGAAATTGATCAGCAGCCGGGAAGTCCGCCCCCGCCCCTCCTCGGGAATCGTCTCGTGGTCGCCCTGGACGATGCCGAGATTGACGTGCTTGTTGTCCACCGACTGCAGATGCACGTACCAGTCGCTCTCAAACAACGGCCGGAAACCGAAATGCCTGACATAGAAGGCCGCCGTGCCGGCGACATCGCCGGTCATCAGCACCGGATAGTAGCTCGTCGTCTTCATCTTTCCTTCTCCCGTCAACTAACATACAGTCTGCATGTAAGTTGAATTAACATACAGGCTGCATGTATGCAACAGGAATCCGCGCGTCGTTCCAACCGCGATCGCACCGAGACAACGCGTGCCGACCTGATCGCGGCGGCGCGCAAACTGTTCACGGAAAAATCCTATGCCGAGACCGGCACACCGGAGATCGTTGCCGCCGCTGGCGTGACGCGCGGCGCGCTCTACCACCATTTCGCCGACAAGCAGGCGCTTTTCGCCGCCGTGGTCGAACAGGAAGCCGCGGCGGTGGCGCGAGAGATTGACCGCGCCTCCCCGCCTTCGCTCAGCGCCCGCGATGCGCTGATTGCCGGTTCCGATGCCTATCTCACGGCCATGCGCGCGCCCGGCCGCACGCGGCTCTTGCTGCTCGACGGCCCCGCCGTGCTCGGCCGCACCGCCATGGACACGATCGACAACCGCCACGGCAACCGCTCGCTGCGCGAGGGTCTTGTCGCGGCGATGCGGACGCAGTCGATGAAAAGATTGCCGCCCGAAGCGCTGACCGCGCTGCTTGCCGCCGCCTTCGACCGCGCGGCGCTCGCCATCGAGGCCGGTGCGTCGGGCGAAGACTACCGCGCCGTGCTGACGGCGCTGATAGACGGACTGTCGCGCGCCTGAAGTGCCCCCGCGAATATATCGTGCAGTCATCGCCCGGGTGCGGGGCGACGATGTCGCCATGCGTAAACTTGTCGCCGGCTGCCACTGCCCGACCAGGACATCACGATTGCCGCAAGCCGCGGCTAGTCCGTCCAGCGCCGGAACAATGCGCTGGCGTTCACGCCGCCAAAGCCGAAGCCATTGGAAATCGCGTAATCCATCTCCATCGGCCGGGCGTGGTTTGCGACGAAGTCGATCCCGTCGCTTGCCGGATCGGGGGCGCTCAGATTGAGGGTTGGCGGTGCGACCTGGTCCCTGAGCGCCAGGACCGTGAAGATCGCCCCAAGCCCGCCGGCGGCGCCAAGCAGGTGGCCGGTCGCCGACTTCGTTGCGCTGACGGCTATGCCGAAATCTTCTCCGAAGACCCTTTTGATCGCGGCGATTTCCCCCAAGTCGCCGACTGGCGTGGAGGTCGCGTGCGCGTTGAGGTGGCGGACCTCCCGTGCCGAAATACCGGCTTGGGCAATCGCGATCTCCATGGCCCGGCGCGCACCGTCGCCATCCTCGGGGCCGGAGGTGATGTGATAAGCGTCCGCCGTCGTGCCGTAGCCGGCCAGTTCGGCAAGCGGTTTGGCGCCGCGCGCAAGCGCGTGGCTCAATGCCTCGATGACCAGGATGCCGGCGCCTTCGCCCATGACGAAGCCGTCGCGCGACATGTCGAACGGGCGGGAGGCCTCCTCAGGACGATGATTGAAGGATGTAGAAAGAGAGCGTGCCGCGGCAAAGCCGCCGAGGCTGACCGTATTGATGCAGGCTTCCGTTCCGCCGCAGACCGCGATGTCGGCCTCGTTGGCGCGGATAAGACGCGCCGCACCGCCGATCGCCTGGATGCCGGCCGCGCAGGCCGTCACCGGAGCGCCGAGCGGACCCTTGAACCCATATCGGATCGAAATCTGTCCCGCCGCCATGTTCACCAGGAACGACGGCACCGTGAACGGTGAGAGACGCCGAACACCGCGCAGGTCGACGGTTCGCACCGCTTCGGTTATCGCGGGAAATCCTCCGACACCCGACGCGATAATCGTCGCGGTGCGGGTCCTGTCATCGTCCGAGACCGGGTTCCACCTGGCCTGGGCAACCGCCTCTTCCGCAGCCGCCAGCGCAAAGACAATGAAGCGGTCGGCCTTGCGCTGGTCCTTCGGCGCCAGGACGATGTCTGGATCGAAGCCAACTTCGGGGTCTTCCAGCAAGGAAGGAACCATTCCACCGACCTTCGCCGGCAGGTCTCGCGCCATGTCGTCCGGAAGCTTTCGAAGCCCCGAACGGCCGGCCAGCAGGCGCGACCATGACGCTTCGACATTGGCCGCGAGCGGCGTGACCGCTCCCATGCCCGTAACAACGATCCGTCGCATCTATTCTCCTATCAGTTGGCCAGCGCGTGCGGCTTTCAAGCCGCGACGGCTTCGCGAACCTGAGCGGTGGCGGCACTCAGAAAAGCCTTCGCGAGATCGGGATCATTGACGGCGCGCGAGAGGACGACCGCGCCGACCATTGTCGAGAGAACGGCCATGGCTTTACCGCCGGGCGCATCGCCGTCCGCCTCGCCAACCCATGAGCCCAGCATCTCGAGGTATTCTCGGATGCCGGCCTCAAATGATGCCTTCACCTCGGCGCCTTGCCTGGCAGCATCCGAGCCAAGCGCAACCACCGGGCAGCCGTCCATCCTTTCCTCGCGATGCCCCGTGCTGAGATAGAAGTCGATCACGGCGCCAAGCGGATCCTCAGGGCTCGCCGCGGCCGCCGTCGACCATCGGTTCGCAGCGCTTTCCAATGCCCGTCTGGACGCCTGCGCGACCAAGTCGTCCTTGGACGCGAACTGCTTGTAGAACCCGCCTTGGGTCAGCCCGGCGCCCTCCATCAAATCCTTGACGCCGATGCCATCGAATCCGCGCTCCCGAAAAAGCCGGCTCGCTACATCGATCACGGTTTGCCGGTTCTGCTCAGCTTGGCTGCGAGTCACACGCATCATTCGTCTCCTTTTTTGATTGCGTTCATAATCTATATCAGTTATAGAGTACGAATGCAATCTATTTTCACAGAAGGCGATGGGCGTGAAAAAGAAACTCATTATTGGGCTGGGGAGCGTTCTGGTCGCGGGGTTTGGGGTGGCTGCATTCGTCACACTTCCCATTCGCACACAGGCAGCCGCCGTCGTGGCTGACCCGAGGCAGGAAGCACCGATCGTCAGACTCGTGACGGCAGTGGCGGTGACAGGATCCGAACGCGGCTTCACGGGTACAATTGCCGCGAGGGTGCAGAGCAATCTTGGGTTTCGCGTACCCGGCAAGATCATCGAGCGCCTTGTAAATGTCGGCGAACAGGTCAAGGCGGGCCAACCGCTGCTGCGGATCGATGATACCGATCTTGCCCTTGCCCTCACCGCCAAGCGCAACGCTGTCGCGGCTGCGCGCGCTGTCCTGGTTCAGACCAGTGCGGACGAGAAGCGCTATGCGGTTCTGGTCAAGAAGGAGTTGGCCGCAACCCCGCAGCGTTACGAGCAGGCGAAGGCAGCACTCGATACCGCGACTGCACAGCTTGCCGCCACCGAAGCGGAAGCGAAGGTCGCGGAAAACGAGGCGGCCTATTCCGTCCTGGACGCGAACGCCGACGGAACCGTCGTCGAAACGCTTGGCGAGCCAGGACAGGTTGTCGCCGCGGGACAGACCGTGGTTCGGATCGCGAACGCCGGCCCCCGTGAGGCGGTGGTCACGCTTCCCGAAACGATCCGGCCGGCGATCGGCTCGGTAGCCGAGGCGGGCTTGTATGGGGGCGATGGGCGGCATTTTACGGCGCATCTCCGGCAGTTGTCGGACGCTGCCGATCCCCAGACTCGTACCTATGAGGCCCGTTATGTGCTCGATGGTGAGGCCGCGGCAGCACCGCTTGGCGCGACGGTAACCATCCGGCTTGCAAGCCAGGCAAGTCAAACGGAAGTCCAGGTGCCGCTCGGAGCCGTGCTGGACGATGGTCAGAAGACCGGCGTTTGGAGTTTGGACGGCGGAACCTCGACCGTACACTTTCGGCCCGTCAAGCTTGTTCGTGTAACCAGCGAAACCGCCGTGATCTCCGGGCTGAGCTCGGGCGATTCGATCGTTTCGCTCGGTGCTCATCTCCTGCAGGAAGGCGCTCGCGTCAGGACTGCCTCTGAAAACAGGAGCAACTGATGAGCCTCAATTTTTCCGCGATCGCCGTTCGCGAGCGAGCCGTTACCCTTTTCTTCATCATTCTGCTCGTCGCCGCCGGCGCCTACGCTTTCCTCATGCTTGGACGTGCGGAGGATCCCAACTTCACCATCAAGACCCTGACGGTCACGACGGTATGGCCGGGCGCGACGGCGCGCGAGATGCAGGACCTCGTCGCCGAACCGTTGGAGAAGCGACTTCAGGAGCTGACCTGGTACGACCGTGTCGAGACGACGACACGGCCAGGCTATGCCTATTTGACGGTCACGCTGAAGGACAGCACTCCGCCATCCAGCGTGCAGGAGGAATTCTATCAGGCCCGCAAGAAACTCGGGGATGAAGCCCGCAACTTGCCGCCCGGCGTGCTCGGCCCCTTCGTCAACGACGAATATTCCGATGTGAGTTTCGCTCTTTACGCCCTCAAGGCGAAGGGCTTGCCCATGCGGGAACTCGCCAGGCAGGCCGAGACCATTCGCCAGGACCTTCTGCATGTGCCCGGCGTCAAGAAGATCAACATCCTCGGCGAACGTCCCGAACAGATATTCGTCGAGTTTTCCTATGCCAAGCTGGCAACCCTCGGCGTGTCGGCGCAGGATATCGTCGCCGCCCTGCAGCGGCAGAACACCGTCACACCGGCGGGCTCGATCGACACAGAGGGGCCGCAGGTCTTCATCCGCGTCGACGGCGCCTATGACAGTGTCCAGACGGTCGCCGACACGCCGATCGTCGCCGCGGGACGGACGTTGAAGCTCTCCGACATCGCCGTGGTCCGGCGCGGCTACGAGGATCCTGCCACCTACGTCATCCGTCACCAGGGTGAGCCGACCATCATGCTCGCGGCGGTGATGCAGGAGGGCTGGAATGGTCTTGAACTCGGCACGGCACTGGAGGAGAGGTCAGCAGCGATCGCACAGACGCTGCCTCTCGGAATGACGCTGGCCAAAGTGAGCGATCAGGCCGTCAACATCGGCTCGTCGGTCAACGAGTTCATGATCAAATTCGCGATGGCGCTTGGCGTGGTGCTGCTGGTGAGCCTGCTCAGCCTCGGCTGGCGCGTCGGCATCGTCGTGGCGGCCGCCGTCCCGCTGACGCTCGCCGTCGTGTTTCTCATCATGCTGGAAACCGGCCGGTTCTTCGACCGCATCACGCTTGGTGCCCTCATCCTGGCGCTGGGCCTCCTCGTCGACGACGCCATCATCGCCATCGAGGTGATGGTGGTGAAAATGGAAGAGGGCATGGATCGCATCAAGGCGGCGGCCTATGCATGGAGCCACACCGCGGCGCCGATGCTGTCGGGCACGCTGGTGACGATCGCGGGGTTCCTGCCGGTGGGCTTCGCGCGCTCGACGGCCGGCGAATACGCCGGCAACATCTTCTGGGTCGTGGGGTTCGCCCTCATCGTCTCCTGGGTCGTCGCGGTTTTCTTCACCCCTTATATGGGCGTCAAGATGCTGCCCGCGATCAAACCGGTCGAAGGCGGCGTTCACGCCATATACGACACACCGAACTATCGGCGCCTTCGCCGGCTCATCACCTTTGCCGTGCGCCACAAGTTCGTGACCTGCGCTGCCGTCGGCATCGTCTTCGCGCTTTCGGTTGTCGGCATGAGCGGTCTCAAGCAGCAGTTCTTCCCGACATCCGACCGTCCCGAAGTGCTGGTCGAGGTTCGCCTGCCGGAGGGCACCAGCATCGAGACGACGACCGCCACGGTCGAGAAACTGGAACACTGGCTTGGCGGCCAGCCCGAGGCCAAGATCGTCACGAGCTATGTCGGTCAGGGCGCTCCCCGCTTCTTCTTCGCCATGGCGCCCGAATTGCCCGATCCCGCCTTCGCCAAGATCGTCGTCCTGACACCGGACGCGGACGCGCGCGAGGCCTTGAAGCACAGGCTCCGTGAAGCGGTTGCGACAGGGCTTGCCCCTGAAGCGAACATCCGCGTTACGCAACTCGTGTTCGGACCTTACACGCCGTTCCCGGTCGAGTTCCGGGTCATGGGGCCAGACCCGCGGCAATTGTACATCATCTCCGAAAAAGCCCTCGACATCATGCGCGGCGTACCGGACGTGCGGCAGGCCAATCGCGACTGGGGCAATCGCACGCCGGTACTGCGCTTCATCCCGGATCAGGACCGATTGAACCTTATCGGCCTGTCGCCGGCGGAAGTGGCCCAGCAGCTCCAGTTCCTCCTCACCGGCATCCCGGTCACGCAGGTCCGCGAGGACATCCGCAACGTCCCCATCGTGGCCCGCAGCGCCGGCGGCGAGCGACTGGATCCATCGCGTCTGGCGGATTTCTCGCTGATGAGCCGGGAGGGCCGCCAGATTCCACTCGACCAGATCGGTCACTCCGAAGTTCGTCTGGAAGAACCGATCCTGAAACGCCGCGATCGCACACCCGTCATCACGATCCGCTCGGACATCAATGAGGCGACCCAGCCTCCAGAGGTTTCCAAGCAGATCATGACGGCCCTTCAGCCGCTGATTCAATCCCTGCCTGCCGGCTATCGCATCGAAATGGGTGGATCGATCGAGGAGGCAACCAAGGCCAACACAGCGCTGGGCAAGGTCTTTCCGGCCATGCTCGCCGCCATGCTGATCGTCATCATACTGCAGGTGCGATCCTTCTCGACGATGGCGATGGTCATGCTGACGGCACCTCTCGGTCTCGTTGGCGTCGTACCGATGTTGCTGGCCTTCAACCAGCCTTTCGGATTCAACGCCATCCTGGGCCTGATAGGCCTGGCGGGTATCCTGATGCGCAATACGCTGATCCTGACCGAACAGATCAAGGAGAACCGTGCCGCCGGTCTTGACGACTATCAGGCGGTCATCGAGGCCACGGTGCAACGCACAAGGCCGGTGATCCTGACCGCACTTGCCGCCGTTCTGGCTTTCATCCCCCTCACGCACTCCGTCTTCTGGGGATCGATGGCGTTCACGCTGATCGGCGGCACGGCTGCCGGCACGGTGCTGATCCTGCTGTTCCTCCCTGCACTCTACGTCGCGTGGTTCCGGATCAAGCCGGCCACGGATGACCAGGAGAATTCAACGGAGGAACCGGAAGTGCCGGCAGCAATGGCGGCCGAGTAGGGCTCCGTTGTCGCAGGAGACGGTTCGAATTCTTGCCCGTTGGCTCTGCCTGGACACAGGCCAACGGCACGAACTTGCCGCTTACAGACGATCGTCCACGCGAGTCCGGCCGGTTCGCTTCATCAATTCTGGAGACATGCATGAACCGTCCAGTTCGAACACGAACTGATCCCGACGAGATGCGCGCGCGCATCCTGGCTGTGGCGGACGAGCAGTTTCGCCGCCTCGGCACCCATAAGACATCGGTGGCTGATATCGCCTCCGAACTCGGCATGAGCACGGCAAACGTCTATCGTTTCTTCCCCTCCAAGGGTGCGATCATCGAGTCCGTCTGCGGGCGGGTCGTCAACGAGGTCGCCGGGATCGCCTCTGCGATCGCATGCACGAGCGCGCCGGCCCCGGAGAAACTCGACCAACTCCTGACCGCGATGCACCATCACAGCAAGACCACACTGGTCGAGGAAAGGCGCATGCACGAGATGGTTGTCGCCGCCATGCAAAACAACTGCGCGATCATCAAGGCGCATACCGAGCGGGTGGTAACGATCCTCGAAGCGATTATCCGCGAGGGCATCCAAACACGGGAATTCAAGGTCGAAGATCCAGTGGAAGCAGCGCGCGCGGTCAAGACCGCCTTCACGCCGTTTTTCCACCCGATTCTGATCGAGCACCGCCTTCGACACGGCGAAGATGACGAAGCTGGCCTGCGCGAGCAGATTCGCTTTATCCTGAAAGGTCTGGGAAAGTCCGACTGAGGCGCGTGCCGTTGGTCCGGCAGGGCTTAGCGATGGGAGGCGACCAGAAGATGGAGGTCGACACATTGGTTTCGCGACGACCAGCAAAGTGGAAGGACATTATCGCGACCGGCTGTGAAGCGTGGAGTTCCCCAACAGTCTCCGAAAGGCAGGTGATCGTGTCCTTGTACGCAGCGGAGAATGCAATGGCGAGGCAACCGAAACCGTCCAATCCCGTTGTGGCTGGCTCACCCACCTTGCGGGCTCACATTTGGGATGGACACATGAAAAGGACCTATGAAAAACCGACACTGCGCAAATGCGGAAAATTGACCGCCCGTACGGCGCAGCTCGTGGTTTCCGGGGTGACGCAGATCGAATGATTTTCGGCTGAGTTCCAGGATTCAGCCGCCGGCGTTCGCATCACCGTCGGTGTCCGGCTCCTCTTCGGGCACCTCGCCCGGCTCGAACTCGTTGAAGCAGCCGAGCCCGCGCTTGAACCGGTCGATCAGCCAGGCCGCCGCCGGCTTTGGACTGCGATCGTTGCGGTGCATGGCAAACAGGGGCGAACTCACTTCCTTGTAGGGTTCGAGGTCGAGTTCCACCAGGCGGCCGCTGGCCAGGTCGTCGGCGATCAGCCAGCGCGGCAGCCCGCCCCAGCCGAGCCCCTCGCGCATCAGTATGTGCTTGGTGCGCATGTCGGTCAGTCGCCACGTGCGGTAGGCGAAGACGCCGTAATCGCGTCCCTTGGTGCGCTCGGACTGGTCGATCACGACAAGCTGCGTATGCTCGCGCACATCCTCGAGCGCCACCGGCTTCGGCAGCAGGGCCAGCGGATGATTGGGCGCTGCCGCCGGCACCAGCGACATGAAGCCGATGCGCACGAGATGCACGTCGACATCGCCTAGCAGGCCGCCAATGCCGAGATCGGCCTGTCCGCTGACGACAAGATCGGGGATGAGACCGAGCGTGCCGATATACAGGCGCAGCATCACGGTCGGAAACCGCGCCTCGAATGCCTTGAGCACCCGCACCAGCACGGGGGAAGGCAATGATACGTCTACCGCCAGCGCCACCTCGGCCTCCAGCCCGTGATGGTGCCCGTCGACGCGCGAGCGCATGCGCTGCAGCACGCCAATCATGCGCCGCGCGTCTTCCAGCATCGCCCGGCCGATCTCGGTCAGTTGCGGCTCGCGCGTGCCCTCGCGCTCGAAAAGCTTCAGCCCGAGCTGCGCCTCGAGATTGGCGATACCGTAGCTGATGACGGATTGCGCGCGGTTGAGCTTGCGGCCGGCTGCCGAGAAACTGCCGGTATCGGCAACGGCGACAAGGATTTGGAGCTG
This sequence comes from Mesorhizobium sp. CO1-1-11, assembly GCF_020164995.1. NCBI lineage: Bacteria > Pseudomonadati > Pseudomonadota > Alphaproteobacteria > Hyphomicrobiales > Phyllobacteriaceae > Mesorhizobium > Mesorhizobium sp. CO1-1-11. The sequence goes on along the minus strand of NZ_JAIUHE010000037.1, from coordinate 9,326 downwards.
GTCGAGGGTCGGGTTGGGCTGCATCGTTGTATCTACTTTATGGATGGATCGTATCGAAAATATACCAGTTTATCTGATTGGTCGATGCCCCATATATGGCGGGACAGTTCATCCCACTGGAGAGACCCGCTATGTCCATTCTTCTCGTCACCTCAAGCCCGCGCGGCGCTGCCTCGCACTCGACCCGCATCGCCACCGAGTTCGCCCAGAAGCTTCTCGCCGCTGACCCGTCGAACACGCTGGTCGTGCGCGACCTCGTCGCCAACCCGCTGCCGCATATCGATGCCGACTATGCGACCGGCATCTACACGCCGGCCGATGCCCGCACCCCGCGCCAGGCCGAAGTGGTCGGCGTTTCCGATGTCGTGCTTGACGAGCTGTTCGCCGCCGACACGGTGATCCTGGCCACCGGCTTCATCAACTTCAACATCTCCTCGACGTTGAAGTCCTGGGTCGATCACGTCGCCCGCTCCGGCAAGAGCTTTGCCTATGGCGAGAACGGCCCCAAGGGTCTCGTCACCGGCAAGAAGGTCTACATCGTGCTGGCCTCCGGCGGCATCTATTCCGAAGGTGCGGCCGTGCAGTTCGATCACGCCGTCCCCTACCTGCGCAGCGTGCTCGGTTTTATCGGCATGACCGATGTCGACGTCATCCGCATCGAGGGCGTCTCCAAGGGACCTGACGCGGTGGATGCCGCGCTCGCCAAGGCTACGGCCACGGTCGATGCATTGGTTGCCGCCAGCCGTGATGTCGCGGCTGCAGCGTAAGACTCTCGGTCCATGGTTTGTCAAAGGCAGGCGTTCGCGCCTGCTTTTTTCGTTCTAGCCGATCAGATGCCTCAACAGGCTGGCCGAAGCGACCCCGATCAGCACGGTTGGCAGCATGGAAAGCCGTGTCGCGGCGACCAAGGTGATGGCCAATGCGGCGAGATCGGCGGGATTGCGCGACACGAAGGCCGGCGCGATGACAGAGATCAGCACGCAGCCGGGTGCTGCCTCCATCACCGCCGTGGCGCGGGGACTGAGCACGCGGTTGCGCAGCACGACATAGCCGCCGATCCGCGTCAGATAGGTGACGCCGGCCATCAGCACGATGGTGAGAAGGGTCGCTGCGTCGATCATGCATCACCCGCCATCAGCCAGGCCGCGGCCAGCCCCGACACCGCGCCCGCCGCGACATACCAGGCGCCGGGAACGAAGAGATAGACCAGCGCCGCGACGGCCAGGCTGACAAGCCAGGGCCGCGCCGCCGCGACGCCCTTCCACATGCCGCGCATCAGCACCAGGAAGACGGCCGGAAACGCCATGTCGAAACCGTAGGTCTCGACATGGCCCAGCATCGGGCCGAGCAAGGCGCCCAGCGTGGTGAAGGCTACCCAGGTCAGATACATCGCCAGCGCGGCACCCATGTAATAGCGCGGGCTGAAGGCCGGTGCGACACCGGCGGCGGCGCGCTGTTTGGCGTCGGCCAGGCCCAGCGCCCAGCTTTCGTCGCATAGGAAGAACAGCGCCGGAAACACCTTGCGCCGCGGCAGGTCGCGCAGGAACGGCGCGAGCGCCGCTCCCATCAGCAGATGGCGGCTGTTGACCAGGAAGGTGATGGCGACGATGAGCAGGATGTGCGGCGGCGACGTCCACAGCTGGACCGCCGCGAATTCCGAGCCGCCGGCGAAGTTCAGCCCCGTCATCATGGACAACTCGACCGTGCTCAGCCCTTTCTGCACGGCCTGGGCGCCAAGCACCAGCGCATAGGGGATGGTGCCGAGCAGCACCGGCGCGCAGGATGCCACGCCACGGCGAAACTCCGATCCCGAACCATTGCCGACCGTCTCGACTGCCTGTGAAATGCTCATACCCTGCCATTGGGCGGCCCCACAGCCGCCCTGCCCTGCGTTTGAAAATCCCGTGATGTCAGGGGCAAAACATACCTACAGCTCTCCGCAATTTGGTTGCGAAGATTGTTGTCTTTCGTCAGATTTTGGCATTCACTGTTACGAAGCCGCAGGAAAATGGAATTCAACGCCATGAAGCTCGACGACATCGACAAACGCATCCTGCGGGCGTTGCAGCGAGACGGCCGCATGGCCAACAATGATCTGGCCAATGAGGTCGGCCTGTCGCCCTCGCCTTGCCTGCGGCGCGTCAAGCTCCTGGAGGAAGCCGGTATCATCGACCGCTATGTCGCCGTGATCAATCCGGCCAGCATCGGCAAGGGCCTCACCTTCTTCACCCGCATCTGGCTGAAGGCACAGGACGAGGACACGATCGAACATTTCGCCACCGAGGTCGCCAAGCTGCCGCAAGTGATGGAGTGCTATCTCATGCTCGGCGACTGCGACGCCATGGTGCGTGTCGTGGCCGCCGGCATCGATGACTACCGGCGCTTCCAGTCGGAGCATCTCAGCCGCATCAAGGGCGTGCAGAACGTCAAGACCGACGTACCGAGCCAGACGATCAAATACACATCGGAACTGCCGATCTAGGACAAGCCAGCGCAAATCCAAGGGTCTGTATCCGTCAAAGCCCTAACGTCCAGACTGGATAAAAAATGCAACCGGATTGTAGGATGGGCGCTGGTGCCGGCGTCCTTCGGACGCAAGGGCACGGCGAAGCTGGACCGTGCCACCACAAGACCGCGTTCCGGCATGGGAGAAAACCATGAACCATTCCTACCGTTGGGTCATCGTCGCGGCTGGCGCGCTGATGTCCTGTGTCGCCATCGGCACGATGTTTTCGCTGGCGATCTTTCTCGAACCCATGGCGCTCGATACCAATTGGTCGCGCGCGGGCATTTCGAGCGCCATGACACTCAATTTCCTGGTGATGGGCCTTGGCGGTTTCGCCTGGGGTGCCCTGTCCGACCGGTTCGGCGCCCGTATCGTCGTCACGATCGGCGCCGTGCTGCTCGGGCTGGCGTTGGTGCTGGCAAGCCGCGCCGGTTCGCTTCTCACCTTCCAGATCACCTATGGCGTGCTCGTCGGGCTCGCGGCCAGCGCCTTCTTCGCACCGATGATCGCGCTGACGTCAGGCTGGTTCGACACCAATCGCGGACTGGCCGTATCGCTGGTCTCGGCCGGCATGGGCGTGGCGCCGATGACGATCTCGCCGCTCGCCCGCTGGCTGATCTCCGCCTACGAATGGCGTAGCGCCATGTTCGACATCGGCATCCTGGCCTGGGTGCTTCTGCTGCCCGCCGTGCTTCTGGTGCGCCAGCCGCCGAAGCCTGTCGCCTCGGGTGCCGCCGCATCACAAGCCGCCGAAGGCGCCGGCCTCACCGTCGGCCAGGCGCTGCGCTCGCCGCAATTCATCGTGCTGGGGCTGACCTTCTTCGCCTGCTGCGCGGCTCATTCCGGCCCGATCTTCCACATGGTCAGCTACGCCATGCTGTGCGGCGTCGCCCCGATGGCCGCTGTCTCGATCTACAGTGTCGAGGGTCTGGCAGGCCTCGGCGGCAGGCTGCTCTACGGCGTGCTGGCCGACCGGCTCGGGGTCAAGCCGGTGCTGATCGCCGGGCTGGCGATCCAGGCGATCGTCATTGCCGCCTATCCCTCGATCAGCCAGCTCGACCAGTTCTATATGCTGGCCGTCATCTTTGGCGCCACCTATGGCGGCGTCATGCCGCTCTACGCGGTGCTGGCGCGCGAATATTTCGGCCAGCGCATCCTCGGCACCGTATTCGGCGCCGCCACCATGCTCTCCAGCCTCGGCATGGCGCTAGGGCCGCTTGCCGGCGGCATGATCTTCGACGCCTATGCCAGCTACCATTGGCTGTTCATCGGCTCGGCGCTTATCGGCCTGGGTGCCGCGGGCATAGCGATCGCCTTCCCGCCGCTGCCACGCAGGGCGTTGCAGACGGCATAGGCATCGCCGCACTGCAATCGTCGCCAGAGGGCAGACGGGCTTGACGGGCCAATGGCCGGTCAAGCCATGCCTACCTCGCGGTCACGCCGACTTGAGAACCGTGAACGGCCGCTTCTGAATGGCCCGCTTGGTCTGGAAATTCGCGGCCGGAGCCGGACGGCCGACGTGAAAGCCCTGGACCTTGTCTATGCCGAACTGGCGCATGAGGACCATCTGCTCTTCGGTCTCCACCCCTTCGACCAGGATCTTGTGGCCGCGATTTCGGACCAGCGCGATGATGTCCTGCAGCATTGCCATGCCCTTGGGGGTGCCGCAGTCGTGAAGGAACGAGCGGTCGATCTTGACCGTATCGAAGTCGATGAGACGAAGCCATGAAAGGCCGGCGAATCCCGTCCCGAAATCATCGAGCCAGATCCTGATCCCGAGCAGCTTCAGGTCGCTGATGCAGCGCAGGATGTCGGAATGCATCTCCATCTCCAGCCCCTCGGTGATCTCGAAGGCCAGCCTGTTTCCGGTTACGCCGGTCTCGCCCAGAATGGTCGCGACCGACGTCGCGAAGCCGGGCGTCTTGAGCTGGATCGGCGAGACGTTGACGCTGACGACGCGCACGTGATCCTGCGCCAGGAGTTCGGCGCACACCGTCCTTATTGCCCAGCGCCCGAGCTCGAGGATGGCGCCGGTTCGTTCCGCGACGGGAATGAACAGGCTCGGCGGAACCAGGGTGCCGTCGAGCATCTTGAGGCGCATCAGCGCCTCCACGGCCTCGAACCCGCCCGACGCGACGTCCTGGATGGGTTGGTAGACGAGCGAAACGAGGTCCTGGCCAATGGCGATCTTCAGCAAGGCCGCCAGGTTCTCGCTCTCGTCGCTGCTCTGGGGATCGGTCGGATCGAACAGCCGGGCACAGTTTCGGCCGCTGGCTTTTGCAAGATAGAGCGCTCGATCGGCCTCGTGGATGATCTTCTCCAGCTTGGCGGCGGTCTGCTTCCTGGTGAACGCCGCGCCCACGCTCGCCGTCACGATCGAGATGCCATCCCGGCGCAACTCATGCGCGATCGCCAGGTTCTCGATCGTGCGGCAAATGGCTTCCGCCAGATCCGCGACCTCGCCCTTCTTGTCCATGCGGGCCAGGACGATGAATTCCTCGCCGCCATAGCGGCCGATGGAGCCATCATGTTGCTTGATCAGGTCGCTGAGCGCATCGGCGACCTGGATCAGGCAACGGTCGCCTTCCTGATGGCCATAGCAATCGTTGAACTTCTTGAAGAAGTCGACGTCGATGAGGATCGCCGCGAAACCGTGGCCAAGCTTTTGCCAGTCATTCCAATAGTCGCGCAGTTTTTCGTCGATGGCGCGCCGGTTCTCCAGCCCGGTCAGCGGATCCGTCCGCGACAGCCTGAGCAGGGCCTTGCCGCGCTCGGTCGCCTCCTTGTGCTGGATCTTGGCTTCCAGCGCGTTCAGGAAGACGTTGTAGCGTTCTTCGTTCAGCTTCCAGTTAACATAGGACGTGAATGTGAAGCACGAAACGTAGAAAGTGCCGAAGACCATCTTGTATATCAGCGTAGCGGGTAAAAAGTAGTTCACCACATACAAGATGCACAAAATTATCGTCGACGTTATGATCGAGACCTTGAAGCGGAATGTGAAGAAGAGATTGGCACTCATCATGAAAATGGTGCCAAAGACCATATAATAGGCGACGCTTTCCTTGTTCGCGCCCATGGACGCGGGGCAAAGCCAGCCGATATAGCCAAAGATGATGGCCGCGGCGCAGGTTACGTCAAGCCAGTCGGTGGCGGCTCCCCTGCGAAGCTGTGCTTCCAGGACCAACAGTGCAGTCAGTCCGACAGCGAAGCGGGCCGTGATTGTAAGGGCGGCCACGTCGGGTATCAGCAGCAGATCCGATACCGAAAACAAGACGTAGATGACGACGGCGATCCAGAGGCCTGGCCTGGCTTCCTTCCTTCGCTTCGCCTGGGCTTCCGTGCGGTAAAGGGTTCGAAGTTCGGCCGCCCCCAGCTCCTGACGCGGCGGTTCCGCATCCACCGCATCGGCCACTGTGGATGACGCGCGTTCGTTCACGACAAATCCCGACTGAAGGACATTTCGCGTTCCGAACTCTTTTCCAGCTTCTGCCCCCAACGCAGACCGACTCCTTGGCGCGACACGTTTTGCCGCGCGATCAAATGCAATGACGCAGGACAAGTTTCCGTTAACTCGAACCCGGAATCCCGCCCTCAAAAACCCCAAAGAATTGATATGGTTAGCGGGAAATTAATCATATCGATAGAATGCAACGGAGCCGCCGTTGGCAAATCGAGTATTCTACGCAATAAGTTAACTGACTGTTAACTATGGAGCCTTGGTGTGCAAACTGTCTTTGACGGCCAGAGTCTGATTACTGCTGAAGCGATCGCCGGTGGTCTCCGTCGAGGAAAGCCCGAGCATCATGGCGAAGCGTTCGAAACCGCTCGCGCGGAGCTGGCGCTCATCCTCCACGCCACACAGCAACAGGTCGAGCAGCAAAAATTTCCCGCCGAGATCGTCCGCCGCCTGCTGTCGCTTCTCAACGCGCTGCGCGCCAAGGTCCATCCCGACGTTTGGCAGGCCTTGATACCGGTGGCGCAGAACCACCCGATCCAGAAGTACTTTCTGGAGGATCCGCTGACACATTGGTCCTTCACCAAGCCCAGGGGTTATTCCGGCGACGCGCAGTTGCTCGACTACATCTATTGCGACCCGCATGTTGCCGAGAGCGTCGCAAGCGCCTCGGAGGTCGGCAAGGCGCTTTACAGCCACACCCAGAACGTTCCGTCATGCGTCGCCGCACGCGAGCGCCGCGATCTGCTGACCCGCTATGTCGATGAAACCGCGGCCAGGAACGGGCCCGAAACGGAAGTCCTGGCGATCGCCGCCGGCCATCTGCGCGAGGCGAACCGTTCGGCCGCATTGGCCGAGGGCGGCCTCAAGCGCTGGGTCGCGCTCGACCAGGATCCCCAGAGCGTCGGACTGATCGCGCGCGACTTCCAAGGCACCGCGGTCGAGGCCATCGACGGCTCGGTGCGCACCGTGCTCACCAGAGGCCACAAGCTCGGCAAGTTCGACCTCATCTATGCCTCCGGCCTTTACGACTACCTCCAGCACAACGTCGCCGTGAAACTCACCAAGACCTGCCTGCAGATGCTGAAGCCGAACGGGACCTTCCTGTTCGCCAACTACGCCGAGGGCACTCCTGACGCCGGATACCGGGAAACGTTCATGGACTGGGTGCTGCTGCTGCGGTCGGAGGTTGACATGTGGAACATCATCAACGCCAGCGTCGACCGCAACGCAGTCGACGCGCAGGTCTACTTCGGCGAGAACCGCAACGTGCTTTACGGCGTCATCCACAAGCGTGGATAATACCCGTCTGGATGCAAACCGGCTGACGTAAGACCTCGAGCGCTTCGACCGCGGTGCTCGAGGGTTTCGGTCCTCTTACGCGCACCCCAGGCTCGCTTCGGGAACGGCATGCCCTAGCCGAAAATCCGCTCGCCCTGTTCGTCGACGAGCTGGATGCCTTTCTTGATCGAGATGTCGACGGCGTCGTCCAGCCCGGCGAAACGGTCGGCGCGGATGAATTTGTGCTCCTTCACCACGCCGTCGACTTCCTTGGAGACGACGCCGCAGGTCTGGTACTGGCCATCAGCCTTGTAGGGCGTGGCGCTGATCGTGAAGCCCTTGTGCTCGACCTGCTTGGCGGGCGCGGCATTTCCAGGCTCGGCCGCTTCGCCGCCACCGCCGCCGCCGAAAAGACGCTTCAAAAAAGACATCGCTCAAATCTCCCTGTCGCCGGCGATCGCGGTTCGCGTGCGATTCACGACGTTGTCCCTCCAGCATGCGCGAATGTGCCGCCGCGTTCCAGTCCCCTGATGAAGACGGAGACCAGGAGCTCGATCTGCTGGCCGATCTCATCGGTCTGGCGGCGGTCGGACCTGGCCGCATAGCCGCTGGTGACGATGCCATGTACGCTTGACCAGAGGGTTCGCGCGGCGATCCGGCGCGTGTCCTCGTCGAGATCGAAGCCGCCATCGGCAAGCACGCTGGCGATGATCTCGAACAGCTGGTCGAGCCGCGCCTCGTAGACATCGGGCTCGGTCAGCACCGGACGCCTCCTGTTGAAGGCAAGCAGCGCCGGCCAGCTGCCGGGATGCGCCTCGACGAAGCGAACATAGGCGCCGGCCAGTGCCAAAAGCCGCTGGCGCACGTCGGTGATGCCGCGCCTCGCAAGCTCGGCCATCGCCGCGGCGCCCGCGCCCCCCAGCCGGTCGAGCAGGCGCATGTTGACGGCGCGGTGCACCCCGTCCAGATCGGAAAACAGGTTGTAGACCGAGCCGACCGAGATGCCCGCCTGTTCGGCAATGGTCCTGGCCTTCAGATTGTCCATGCCGCCTTCGTTGAGCAGCGCTTCGGCAATGGCCAGCACCCGCTCGCCCGTCTCTTCCTTGTCGAGTGCCATGCTTTTCCTTCTGAATGAGGCGCCTTGCAAATGACCTGCTGTTTTCGACCCGACGCCGCTTCGTTTACCACATCCAGGGTATCGTGAACAGTGTTCAAAAAGGTCTTGAACGAGGTTCATTCCTGCTGTCGGCTACTGGGCCATGGGCATCCTGCTGCTCACCGGCAGCCTCGTGAACCTGGTCAAGTACCGCACCGACGAGCGCATCTCCGCCGAGACCACCGCCAAGATCGAGAAGGCGCGCAACGAGAAGCTGATCAATGAATATGTCGGCAAGGAATGATGCCGACCTGCCCTGACGAGAAAAGCCCGGATCTCCCCGGGCTTTTATATTGAGCTTTCGCGCTTCAGAAGACGCGCCGCAACATGGGTTCAGCGATGTGTCAGCGCTTCCAGCGCTTCGGCGGCGGCTTCCAGAATGGCGATCGCCTCGGCCTGCTTTTCGGCCGGGGCATCGACGATCTCGCCGAGTGCCGCGCGCAGCCGGTGGCGGATGGCGCGGAATTCGTCGCGCGTTTCGGAGCGCTCGCCACGTCCACCCCGGCCGCCGCGACGATCCTCGCCGTCGTCGTTCCAGCCGAACCAGTCGCGCGCCTTGGCCATCTTGCGGCCGAACCGCTCGAGATGATCGAGCACGCCGTCGATCATCTCGCGATTGTCGGCCAGATGCGCCTGCCCGGCCTCGGTGATCGAGAACACCTTCTTGTTGCCTTCGCTCGACGACACGGCATAGCCGGCCTCTTCCAGGAAGGTCAGCGTCGGGTAGACCACGCCCGGGCTCGGGCTGTAGATGCCGCTGGTGCGCTCTTCCAGCGCCTTGATGATGTCGTAGCCGTGACGCGGCGCCTCGGCCAGCAGCGACAGCGTGATCAGCTTGAGGTCGCCGTCGGCCAGCATGCGCCCGGCGCGAAAGAAGTCCCCCGGGCCGCCGCGACCGCCGCCGCCCCTGCCCCCGAACGGGCCGAAGC
>NZ_JAIUHE010000036.1:0-27620 GCF_020164995.1 Mesorhizobium sp. CO1-1-11 | reverse complement strand
CGCGCCCGCAAACGCGGGGCGCGGATTGTGAAAGACAAAAGCTCTCCGCTCCGGCCGGATGACCGGTCAAATCGCGAAGTGAGGAGATTTAGGTGCGCCTCGGTGCTTACTTCACGCCGTTGATGACGGCCTTCGGCACCGCGTTGTGCACCAAGCCCCACTTCTTGAGCATGGCGTCGTAAGAGCCGTCCTTGATCAGTTCGTCTAATGCGCCGGCCACGGCATCGCGAAGGCTGGTATTGTCCTTTTTGAAGCCCATGCCGAAGGTATCGTTGCTGAGCAGGGGTTCGCCGACGAGTTGATAGGTGTCCGGCTCGAGGCGGATCTGGTAGGCAATCGTTTCGATGCCCTGCACCACGGCGTCGTAGCGGCCCTGCTTCATGCCGAGACGGGCGGCGTTGGAATCGGCCGTTCCCTCGAACTTGATCGCAGGCTTACCCTTGGCCACGCAGTTGGCGTCGCTCCAGCCGGTGACGTTTTCGCCGAAGGAGGTCGAACGGCTGCCGGCGACGGTCTTGCCGCAGAAATCCGTCGTTTCCTTATATTGGGCGGCGTTGGCCTTCATCGTGAAGAGGATTGGGCCACTCGTTATGTAGTCGACGAAGTCCATGCTGGCTTGGCGCTTCACGTTGTCGCTCATGCCGGAGATGATCATATCGCCGCGCCCGGTCTGGAGCCCGCTCTGCAGCTCCTGGAATGCGGAGGTGACGAAAAGCACGTTAAGGTTGAGCTTTTTGCCAATGGCGTTGATCAGGTCTACGTCGAAGCCATCCAGCGTGCCCTGATCGGGATTGACGAATTCCATGGGCGGGTAGATCGGGTTCGTCAGGACGCGCAGTTCACCCTGGTTGACAAGGTTAAGCTTGGTGTCGGCGTGCGCAGCACCGGCCGCGACCAAGGCCATCGCCGAAACGGCAATGCGTATGAATTTCATGGCTTTTTCCTCCTGAAGGTTGTTTTTCAAAGCACCGCAGAGATGAAATTCTTCACTCTGGGATTTCGTGGATTTTCGAGAATCTCGGCGGGTGTCCCGCAGTCGACGATGCGACCGGCGTCCATGAACAGCACACGGTCGGCCACCTCGCGGCAGAAGCCCAGTTCATGCGTGACGACGATCATAGTGGTGCCGGACGCCGCAAGCTCCTTCATCACGCTCAGCACCTCGCCGACCAGCTCCGGATCGAGCGCCGAGGTGGGCTCGTCGAACAGCATCGCTTTCGGCTTCATCGCGAGTGAGCGAGCGATCGCCACACGCTGCTGCTGGCCTCCCGACAATTCGCCCGGGTAAGCATCGGCCTTGAGGGAAAGCCCGACGCGGTTGAGCAGGGTCTTGGCTTCATCGATGCAATCCCTCTTGGGGCGTTTCTGCACTCCCACCGGCCCTTCGACGATGTTTTGCAGCACCGTCTTGTGCGGGAAAAGATGGAAACGCTGGAACACCATGCCCACGGACTGCCGCTGGCGGGCGATCTCGCTTTGGCTCAACGGATGGAGTTTGTTCCCATCACGGCGGTAGCCCACGATTTCGCCCTCGATGGCGACATATCCAGCATCGATCTTTTCAAGCTGGTTGATGCAGCGCAGAAAGGTGCTCTTGCCAGAGCCGGATGGGCCGATGATGCAGACGACCTCGCCCTTGGCAATTGCAAAGTCGATGTCTTGCAGGACATGGAAAGAACCGAAATATTTCTGCAGACCGACAGCCGTGATCAGCGCGTCCATCACGCCGCCTCCTCGGTGAGAGGTTGGCCGGCGGGCTGACCGTGGCCGCCCCAGCCTTTCGAAAAGTAGCGCTCTACGAAGATCTGGCCAATGGACAGTACAGTGACGACGACCATGTACCAGATGGCGGCGACAATCAGCAGTTCGATGACGCGAGAGTTGACGTAGTAGACGTCCTCGACGCTTCTCAGCAACTCGGAATATTGGATGACGCTGGCGAGCGACGTGAGCTTGACCATGCCGATGGTTTCGTTGCCGATAGGCGGAACGATAACGCGCATGGCCTGCGGCAGGACGATCCTCAGCATAGCTCGTAGAGGCGTCATACCAATTGAAAGGCCGGCCTCGGTCTGGCCCTTGTCCACGGCCAGAATGCCGGCGCGGACCACCTCGGCGGTATAGGCGCCTTGCTGGATGCCCAGCCCAAGGAACGCGGCGACGAAGGGGGTCATGATGTCGACGGTTCGAAACGAGAACAGTCCCGGAATTCCGATCGTGGGAAAAATCAGCGCGAGGTTGAACCACAGCAGCAGTTGCAGAAGCGCCGGCGTGCCGCGGAAGAGCCAGACGTAGCCTATCGAGACATTCCTCAGCACCGGATTGTCCGACATGCGCATAACGGCGGCCACCACGCCTAGCACGATGCCCAGCGCCATGGCGCAGAATGTCATGATAATGGAGTTGACGACGCCCTTGAGCACGCTTGGCGAAAACAGGTTGGTGCTGACATAACTCCAGGCAATGTCGCCGACCCAGAAAGCCCTGACGAGCATTGCAAGCAGGACAATGACAAGGAGACCCAGGATTTTCGTCCCAGTCTTGCGTCGCGGCACGATCACGAAATGTGCCGGTTCAGCGCTCCCAATTTCGCGCATGATGAAGGTTCCCCGAGGCTCAATCGCCTCGTTTTTTGTTTTGATGCCCAAGCGTAACCATGCGACCACGATCGCCGCAAACGAGATATGAGCATGCGATTTATGATGGATTTGCATAAATCCGTTGCGGCTCGTACGGCCGCGAACGTGCAGCGATTGTTGATCGTCGTTCACCTGATGAATGGTAAGAAATCCGTGTCGGACCTACTTTCTCTGGTGGGCGGGACACAGACCGCCCTTTCACAGCATTGAGCGGCATGGCCAAACTCGGAATCGTCCGATCCCGCACCGAAAGTAAACAGCGCTTCTATGCCTGTACGTCGGAGCAGGCGAAGATAGTGGTTGGCTTTCTAAGCGACATCGCCGAAAGCGAAAGACTTCCTCTGCGAAAAAGATCGGGAAAGGCGCCATCTTGTTGTCCCGGCTAATCGGTGGGCGCCAAGCCGCGCCGCCAAGTGTGCGAGTCTACCTCCTGCCAAGTCTCTGAAGAGCCGCACCGGTCGGCTGCTGGCCAGACGCCGCATTTACGTGCCGATGTCAGCCCACGCGTGTTCATTCTCGGCTGTTGGCATGGTTCTCCGAGCAAAGTACATGGTTGTGGACATCGCCACCGACGAAGAGAGTCATAGGTCGTGGGCGTTCCAACACGCCTGATGATCTAATCGGAAAGAACTTCGCGTTTCGAGCCATCTGGGCCCGTACGCTCGGCTTCTCCTTTGCACAAAGGATGACCGCTACGGGCAAGCAGTTCGCGTGAACGCTGAATATTGCGCCGCCCGCCTTCGACGTGAGCACCACGCGCAAGCGTGGCAAGACGCTCCTCTTCGGACGCGTTGGTCGTCCGACAGGTCTCAAGCAGAAATCTGATCATTGTCTCATCTGCTTTGGTGCCCGAAAAAGTTTTCGCGAGGTTGCGAGCTTGCTTGTCCCATTCGCATTCGGGGATGTCGCCCGCTGCGATTATGACTTTCAGAGCGTTTTTTATGACGTCGAAATCAAAGGCTGAGATCAGGGGACGCTTGTGTCTCATATGCTTCTCTCCGCGTGTCCGACGAAGCTGCCGAAGAGTGGATCGGAAGCACCAACTACAAACCCTAGCGCGTCACCAACTTGGCGCATTAACCTGCGTTAATGGCCACTCCGTAACTTCTGCCCGTGACCAGGAGCAGCGCGTTCGAAACTTAGCTAACATTTGGAGCTGCCCTGAGAGTAGGCGACCGACGCCGGGTTGGGGGGCGGGGTACACGCCGGTCGCCATCAAGGATAGGGACCATGAATTCAGCAAACTGCGTTGCGATTGGTCCTTGAAGAAATAGAGGCGATTCGCACAGAAATTGCAATTGGCCCTAAGCGCTCCTGTTGGCCTCAGGTCCCTTTCGGGCTGTGCCGTTGCCTTTTAATGGATCGCTTTGCTGGCGATGCTGGGTCGCCACGCCGGCCTGTGCAACCGCAGGAACATTCCCCGCGCTGTGGAGTTCGACATCTGTCGATTGCCCAATCTAAGCACTGGAACGGAGAGAGCTCGTCTCGGCTGACGCCGGGCGGGTTTTCCAGCATGGCCAGGACGGTCATTCCGGTCCAGCGATCATAGCGATCACAATTGCCACCCGTCGATGTACTTCTGCACGTCGAGCGAAATGGCTTGCGCGGTGATCGGCGCCGCCCACGAAACGAGGGCAACGCTGACCGAGAACGAGATCAGCAAAGCGAAGGCGGTCGCGAACAAAATGTGGTCCCTCATGGAAGCACCTGTTAACCGACGCCAATCCGGTTCGTTCATTCACGATCCGTTAGCCTGTATGTCGTGGTCTCTCCTTCCTTAACGAGCCGTTGGGAACTTTATGCGTCACCGTTTGCTAAGCGCGTCAATGGCGGGCAGGCTCTGCCATCGGCCGCCGTTTATGCGGGTGCAGCCGACGATAAAAGTACGTGCTCTTGCCCGTTAGGGCGGCAATCCACGCTTCGCAACCATGTCTTGAAGACCCCGACTCCTGAGGATTTTGGGCTTTTATGGCCATCGATGCATCACGTCGAAATGGCCCTCAAAGCCCGGCTGGGAGATCGCGTATCAGCCGATCGAGCATGTCTATTTTCCCGAGACGGGCATCGCGTCGGTTGTCGCCGCCATGACCGGAGGGCGGCAAAGCGAAGTCGGCATCATCGGCCCACATGATCGAGCATGAACTGCTGATGGCGGTAGCGGCGCCGCTCCTTGTCGCCGCCTGCCCCGGCGCAGCCCTGATATGGGCATTGCCGGCCGCACTTCGCCGAGGGACGGGAAGGCTCACGCACGGCAGGATTCTCCAGGCGATCTGGACCGTGGCCAGCCGCCCCCTCAACGCAACCGTCATCCACGGTATCGCGATCTGGATCTGGCACGTGCCCGTCTCGGCACAGCCCTGCTGTTCTGGTGGGGGATTCTGCCGCGTTCCGGCCGCCAGCAGGCCTATGGCAGCGCGGTCATGCATCTCTTCTTCACGTCACTGCATACGGGTCCGACCTTGTGGTCCGACCGGCGCGATCGTGTTCGCCACGAATCGGACATGGCGACCGGCGGCTTGGAAGCGCGCGCCATTCCGATCATGATCGCGAACGCCTGCTCTGGATGCCATACGATCCCCGGCGTGCCGGGGGCACAAGGCCAGGTTGGTCCGCGCCTCGATTCCAGCCTTGCCGACCGGGTCTTTATCGCCGGCGTGCTGAACAATCCGGAGAACCTGATCCGCTGGATACGAGCAGCCAGGGAGATCAATCCGCACACGGCCATGCCATCGACGGGGATCACAGAGCAGCAGGCGCGTGATATCGCTGCCTACCTCTACGCCCTGAAATGATCAGCCCTCGCCGCCGCGCCGGGACCACAGGCCGCGGCCGGGGTCGTAGCCGACCACTGCCGCCAGGAAAAACACGACGAGGCAGGCGAGAACGACAAGGGCGGAAACGGGATCGAAGCGCAGATAGAGCGTGAAGCGTATCAGTTCGACCGCCGAACTGAACGGGTTCCATGCGGCGATCGTAGCCAGCACCGGCCCCGCCTCGGCGAGCCGCCATATAGGATAAAGCGCCGTCGAGGCGAAGAACGTCGGGAAGATGACGAAGTTCATCACGCCGGCGAAGTTCTCCATCTGCGTCGAAACGGACGATACCAGCAACCCGAACGCGCCCAGCATCAGGCCTGACAGGACCAGTGCCGGAAACACGGCGAGGTAGCCTAGAAACGGCGGGCGCACGTCCCAATAACGCGCGATCAGCAAGAACAGATAGACCAGCGGCAGACCGACGATGACGCTCGCCAGCAGCCGCGCGGCAAGCAGATACCAGCGTGGAAGCGGCGCCGTCAGCAACAGGCGCATGCTGCCCATCTCACGGTCGTAGACCATCGCCAGCGAGCTTGCCATGGCATGGAAGAGTAGCATCATGGCCGCCAGCCCGGGGACGACATAGACCTCGTAGAGCACGTAGGTCTGATAGGGCGGCGTGATTGACAGGCCAAGCACCGAGCGGAAGCCGGCGGCGAAGATGGCGAGCCAGACCAAAGGCCGTATGATCGCCGAGAGCAGCCGGCCGCGCTGCCGAAGCGTTCGCAACATCTCCCGCCGCAAGATGCCGTCGAGCGCGCGCAATGCGTGGTGGACTTTCATGGCGAGCCCGTCAGCACGGCGAATGCCCCCGCGATGGTTTCGACATTAAGCTCGGGCGCGATGCGATCCGCGCCGCCGGCCCAGCATACCCTGCCCTGATCCAGCACCACGACATCATCGTCGGCCGCCACCTCTTCGAGGAAATGCGTTGCCCACAGAACGGCAATGCGACGCTCTCGGCAAAGCTTTCTCATATGCTGTTCAAGCGCGCGCCGTCCTGGCACGTCGAGCCCGGTGGTAGGCTCGTCGAGCAGCAGCAGGCGCGGACCATGCATCAGCGCCCGTGCGATCTCCACGCGCCGGCGCTGGCCGCCGGACAGCGCGCGGGCGGGATCGTCGATCCTGTCCAGCACCTCCAGGCGGCTGAGTTCCTCCCTGGAGCGCTCCTTGCTCAGCTCCGTGGGAAGCCCATGCAGAGCCGCATGGTATCGCAGGTTCTCGCCGGCCGTCAGATCGAGGTCGAGAGTCGGCAATTGAAAGACGACGCCCATTTGCGCGAGCGCGGCGGAAGGATTGGCATTCATGGCTTGGCCGAAGACCTGCACTGATCCTACGCGCGCGTGGTAGAGACCGGTGATCAGCGAGAACAAGGTCGTCTTGCCGGCGCCGTTGCGTCCAAGCAGGATACACATCCTGCCTTCAGCCACCGCGAACGAGACGCCCTGGAGAACCCGCCGGCTTCCGAAACTGTGACCTAGATCCTCGACTGACAGGGCGTTCATGGGCCAATCACGACGCCCCACGGACCGCGCCCCACCGGCAGTGATCTCACCACCTCCTGATCGTGAAGGTTGATGAAGGAGATGTCGCCCGAGTTGCCGTTGGCGCTGATCAGACGCTTCTGGTCGTCCGATAGCGCTACATGCCACGGACGCTGGCCGACGAGATAGAGGCGCCGCACCGCCAGCGTCTTGGTGTCGACCTCTGCAACCCTGTTGGCCGGGCCGAGCGCCACATAGGCGGTCGTGCCGTCGCGCGACATCTCAATGCCAACCGCTTGCACCCCCTCGCGCCGGATACCCGGCACCTCGAATTCGATCTTGCCAGTTTCAGCGCGTGTAGCGGTATCGAAGACGGCGACGGTGCCCCGGATTTCGGACGACACCCACAATTGCTTGTCGTCCGGCGAAAACGCCGCCGCGCGCGGCCGCGTGTCGACCAGCAGATTGTCGATGAGCTCGAGTGTGCCGGCATCGATGAGATGAACCATGCTCGTCGTCTCCGAAGTGCAGGCGACCGTGCGGCCATCGGCGCTGAATGCCATGCCTTCTGGTTCCACGCCGACGTCGATGGTGCCTGTGACCTTACCTGCCGCGATATCGACGACCGAAACCAGATTGTCATTTTCATTGGCCACGAAGAGCCGCTTGCCGTCCGGATGGACAACGAAGAATTCCGGATCGGCGCCCGAAGGCAACCGACCAACCACCTGCCGTTTGGCGAGATCGATCACATCGATGCGGTTGTCGTCGCCTTCGGCAACGAATAGCGTCTTCTTGTCGATCGAAAGCGCCATCCCGCGCGGACGCCGCCCGACATCGATGGTTGTCTGCAGGGTCATGGCCGCCCCGTCGACGACCGCGACGGTGTTGTCCTGTTCATTGGAGACGTAGATCGTCTCAGCCGAGGCGGGAGGAACGAGAATCAACATTGCAAGGACAAGATCAATCAGAACTTGCATGTGCTCTCCTCCAGATCGATCCCCAGAGTATCGAGTGGCGTTCGCTGGTGCAGGAAACCGGGCTGTGGCGAGTTGGAGACGAGCAGCCGAGGGCCCGCGATCAGGACAGGCTGGCGCATCTGGCCGTTCCACGGACGGAAACTCAGCCCCTGTCCTTTGAATCCGGCGAGCAGGAAATCGTTGCTGCGGAGATACTTTCCGATCGCAATCGGATCGAGGCTGTGCAGGCGCGTTGCCGCCTCGCCGATGCTTCGCACGGCGAGCCAGGCGGCGTAGTCGCTGGGCAGCATCCAGCGCCCGGCCTGCTTGTGGAAGCGATCCTGGAGTTGCGTGGCACCCCACTCTTCGTTGACCGCGCTCCAGCCGGTCGCGACGAGACCCTGCGTCCCGGCGACCGGCCGCGGAAATGCGGTTCGGCCTTCGAGATAGGCGCCAAACTCGTCCGCCTCGTCGGCAACGACGAGCACATCATAGTCGCTGACCTGCGTGGCAGCGGGAATCTCGGTCTGCAGCGTGACATGTCCTGTGTCGGCGCGCCCGTTGGCCGGCCTGAACGTCCAGGGCTGGTCGATGGTGATCTCTGCTCCGAAACGCGTCGCCGCGCGTCGAAAGGCGACCGCCATCGCCCGGTCCTCGGGATGCGCCCCGACCAGCAGGAACCAGTGCTGCCAGCGCTTCCAGACGAGATATTGCGCCAGCCCGTCAGCGAGCATCGCGCGGCTCGGAATGGTGTGTAGCACGTTCTTGCGGCAATCCTCCTGGCGGAGCCGCTCGTCAGGAGCGCGACTGTTGAACAGCGTCATCCTCTCGGCGCCTGGAGCGTCGCTCGCCTGCAGCAAACGGGCGGCATCGAGATCGGCGATGAGGAAGTTGATGCCGGCGGCCGCGAATTCCTTGACCGCTTCGGCTGGCATCTCGCCGGGCTTGAGGGTGATTTCCTGCAACCGGAATTGCTGACCGAGAAAGCGGCCGGTGCTGGCATTGTCGGCGATGCCGAGCCGGGCACCTTGCAGGCCGTCGTCGGTGACGACCTCGTCCAGTGGCCCGAGCGGTAGAGGCGGTTTGCGCTGTTCGCCGAGATAGCCGATCACCATCGTCTTGGGCTCGCCAAGCCCGGGCGCGACCAAAGCGAGCAGCACGAGAAACGTCAGCGCCAGCCTCATTCGGCCCAAGGCGGGCAAGCCAAGTGGGACGTCAAAAATCGGCATGTGCGCTCCAGGATGGAAGCGACCCTAATATTTTGGACAAAGGAATGTTCCTGGATTCCAACAAAGTGAGCCCGCCCCATTTCCGCATTTGGGGCGGGCTCCATGCCTTGGACCGGTAGAGGGAGGACCGACCCCGACCCCAACTGCTGGAAATTCCGATCGTTTCTTGGCCGCGCTCTTTCCCAAGTCGCAGCCGGCCCCCTGAGCGGCACGCCTGCTCTCACCGCTTCTCGCTTGCGGCTACCGGCGGGCCAGCGCCCAGCTGGTCTAGCTTTGCAAGCGTTTCAACTCTATCAGGAACGATCATGAAGCGTGGCGATGCTCCTTCTCGGCACCGGTCGGTCGACGGTGCTTTTGACCGATCGCTACGACACGGTGGCAACGCGCGATTACGGCGCGCTTGAAATCTGGCCACCCGGCCTGAAGCTTTGACACGCGCATTGCGCGATTCTTTGGCGGGGACCGATGCGCCAGCCGCCCGACTAGCTCGGGCCTTTGGCATGCATCACTATGAACGCACGAGGCGTGACCGCATTCATATTTGACGATCGGATTACCGGTTGCGGCTCGACATTTCACGCCTGTTCGAGGAAAGTTAAGGCTGGTTCATTTGGAAAACCGGGCTGGTGATGAAGGAACAACTGAAGCTGCAACACGTTGTATCCTCCAAGAGTGCCCATTTTCAGGTAATGGCATCGATAGCGTGACCGGCCCGTTCGGCTGGCGCAAGAGGAGAACGCGATGAAGAAGATCTGGAAGAAACCGATCATGTGTCAGGTCGCCGCCGGTTTAGAGATTTCGCGATACCTGCCCGCAGAAAATCCGCCCAAGAAGTAGGCTGCAATTGCATGTGCCCTTCAACGGCGGCATGCAATTCCTTGTCCGTAGGAAAATTGGACGCGGTTGCTTTTGAGAACGTCCTGCTAGTTCCATAGGGCTTCGGAGCGATGGTATGCTCGTGAAGATCATCGGATCGGCGGCGGGAGGTGGCTTTCCGCAGTGGAATTGCAATTATCGTTTGAGCCGCGCGGCTCGCAGCGGGATGCCCGGCGTTCGTCCACGAACACAATCATCCATTGCCGTGTCGGGTGACGGGGCAGGCTGGGTTCTCTTCAATGCGTCGCCCGACATTCGCCAGCAGATTGCGCAAACGCCTGAACTGCAGCCGCCAGCCGATGCGCCGCCGCGCTCGACGCCAATCCGCGCCGTGGTGCTGACCAACGCCGACGTGGACCATGTCGCCGGCCTGCTCAGCCTGCGTGAACGACAGCCGTTCGCAATCTATGGAACAGCACAGGTGCTGGAGACGCTGGAGGCGAATTCGATTTTCAACGTTCTCGATCCGTCGATCGTATCTCGGCGCCTGCTGGGGCCAACGGGCGAACTGGCGATCCGCGACGCGTATGGCCGCGAAACTGGCGTGGTGGTCGACAGCTTTCCCGTACCTGGGAAGATCGCGCTCTACCTCGAGCAAAAGGCCGATCCCAGCGCCGATTTCAGTTCCGACAGGGGTGACACAATCGGAGTCCGCATCACTGCGACCGGCAGGTGCGGCGCCATCTTCTACATTCCGGGCTGCGCGCGCATCGATGCCGCCCTGCGCACTCGTGTTGCTGATGCCGCCTGCCTGCTGTTCGACGGCACCATCTACACGGACGACGAGATGATTATTGCCCGCGTCGGCCAGAAAACCGGCGCGCGCATGGGGCACATCGCAATCTCTGGAGAGGAGGGCTCGATTGCCGGCTTAGCCGATGTAAAAATCGGCCGTCGTATCTTCGTCCATATCAACAACACCAATCCTATTCTCGACGAGAATTCCGCCGAACACGCGGCGGTCAGAGTGGCTGGTTGGGAAGTCGCCAGCGATGGGATGGAGATGGAATTTTGAGCGATTTCCACGAGACTGCGAAAGATGGCCTGTCCAGGAGCGAGTTCGAAGCCGTGCTGCGGCAGGTCGGTGAAGAACGTTATCACAACCGACATCCTTTCCATCACAGTATGACCAGTGGCGCTCTGTCGAAAGCCGAAATGCAGGCCTGGGCGCTCAACCGTTATTGCTACCAGGCCGTCATTCCGCGCAAGGACGCCATGATCCTGGCGCGTGCCGAAGATCCGGCGTTTCGCGCCGCGTGGCGCAAACGCATCGAGGATCATGACGGCGACGACGGCTGGAGCGGCGGCATCGCGCGCTGGCTGCATCTGGCCACCGCACTGGGGCTCGACGCCGAAGCGGTCAGGAGCGAGCGTCTGGCGCTGCCGGCGACCCGTTTCGCGGTGGGCGCCTACCTTTCCTTCTGCACCAACCGTACGCTGCTCGAGGCGGTCGCATCGTCACTCACGGAGATGTTCTCACCCCGCATCATCGGCGAACGAGTGCCGGCGATGCTGGCCAGATACGACTACATTACGCAAGACACGCTGGCCTATTTCAGCTGGCGGCCCGAACAGGCATCACGCGACGCGGACTTCGCGCTCGCCTACGTGCTAGAACATGCCGACACGGCCGAACGTCAGCAGCAGGCGATCGATGCGCTGGTGTTCAAATGCGACATATTGTGGGCGATGCTCGACGCACTTCAACATGCCTATGGCGCGCCTGGAAACATACCGCCCGGCGCCTTCCGCCCGAAGGCGGCCTCATGACCGGACTGCGCGAAAGAGCCATCGTGTCGTTGCGATCGGCGCCGTCACTGCCGAAGCATGTCCGAATCCAGTACGACCCTGTGCGGCGCGCCTTCGCCGTGCTTTCGCCGGAGAAAGTCTTCTGGCCGGACGAGGTCAGCCTCGACATCTTGCGCCGCTGCGACGGGAGATCCACGGTCGGCCACATCATCGCCGACCTTGCGGCCGACTATGACGCCGGTCAGGATGCGGTAGCGGCCGACGTCATCGCCTTCCTGCAGGAATGGTCGGACAACCTTCTGGTGAAACTATGACCGAGCCTCTCCTGCCTCCGATCGGCATGTTGGCGGAACTGACGCATCGCTGTCCGCTGCAATGCCCTTACTGCTCCAATCCGCTCGAATTGCTGAAGGCCAATCGGGAGCTCGACACGCGGACCTGGCTCGATCTGTTCTCGCAGGCCGCCGATCTGGGCGTTCTCCAGGTGCACCTGTCTGGCGGCGAGCCGACGCTTCGCCGCGACCTTGAGCAACTGATCGCCGCGCTTTCGTCGCGCGGTATCTACACCAACCTCATCACCGCTGGTGTTGGCATTGCCGAAGGCCGTATCGAAGCCTTTGCCGAAGCCGGTCTCGACCACCTGCAACTGAGCTTTCAGGGTGCCCGTCAGCCGACCACCGACCGTGTCGCCAACCACAGCGGCAGCCACGAAAAGAAGCTGAAGACGGCACACCGCGCCCGCGCGGCCGGGCTGCCACTCACCATCAACGCACCGATCCATCGTCACAACATCGAGGAGGTACCCGAATTCATCGATCTGGCTCTTTCCTTGGGCGCCGACCGGCTCGAGATCGCCAACGTGCAGTATGCCGGCTGGGCGCTGGCCAATCGCGATATGCTGATGCCCGAATGTGGCGCGATAGACCGGCAGGCGGACATCGTCGCAGCCGCGCGCGAAAGGCTCGCCGGCATTATGAACATCGATTTTGTCACGCCGGATTATTTCGCCACATATCCCAAGCCATGCATGGGCGGTTGGGCGCGCGACGCGTTAGTGGTTACCCCGGACGGTACTGTATTGCCGTGCCACGCCGCGCAGACGATTCCTTCGCTTGGCTTCGAACGTTTTGGAGCGAAACCGCTGGCCGACATCTGGGCCGCTTCACCCGCATTCAATGCCTTTCGCGGCACCGAATGGATGCAGGAGCCATGCCGAAGCTGCGAGCGGCGTGAGATCGATTGGGGCGGCTGCAGATGTCAGGCGTTGGCGATTGTCGGCGATGCCGCTGCGACAGATCCGGTCTGCATCAAGTCGGAGGCACACGCGCGCATGGCTGCGCTGGTCGATGAAACCCGGCGCAACGTCGCCAATGCCGCAGGGGACGAAGGTTTCATCTATCGCCGGATAGGAATCGTGAATGACATTGCGTGACATAGGTCCGCGGAACGATCTCAGGAACTCGATGTGAACCAACGCCGGTCCTTCATAGGGTCACGCAGGGCGACGCCAGGATCACCGTCATCCGGGGGTGGATGGTCGCCATCCGATGGTTCGGCTCGTTCGGGCGAATGCAGCGCTCTCAGATGTCTCCGCGCTTCTAGCCACGCGGACAGCTTGGCCGGCTCGAGCCTTCTCTCTCCTAGGTGCAGGCCCCGCACCTCGCTGCCCCCTGGCGCACTCATCAGGATCCCGGTCAGATTAAAGGCTGCGTAGTAAGACGCCCGCCTCTTGAACAGCCAATCTCAGCTTAGCGGTGGGCGGGACGCCGCGCCGGACGGCGGCGTTAACGGTAACGGCGCGCGCTGGCGGTTCAAGCGCTGTTTCGGGCCGTAAGAAAATCTGATCCTGCAAACCAGACTTTAGAGATGATTAAATTAGCAATATTGCGCATTGCGGTGTAATTTTGTGTTGCAGTGCAGCATGCCGCCGTGACTCACACTTCCAGGTTCCCGCACGACGGCGTAGTCGGCAGAGCCATCGAGGCCGGGGGGTGCGTGTCGCGGAGAGGCTCGCCGGGCGCCGGTTGCCTGTCTAGCCAACTTTTTGCGGAGACAACAGAGGCCCATGATCAAAGACAATGCCACGGTGGGCGTCGTGGTGCCAATGTTCAATGCGGAACGAACGATTCGCGCGACCCTGAACAGCATCTGCGGGCAACACTACCAGGCGCTGGATATTGTCGTCGTCGACGACGGGTCGACGGACCCTTCTGCCTCGATTGTGGCCTCCTATGCTGAACAGGATAGCCGTATCCGCCTGATAAGGCAGTCGAACGGCGGCGTTGCGAATGCGCGCAATCGTGGAGTTGCTTCCACCGATGCGGAGTTCCTGGCGTTTGTGGACGCCGACGATCTTTGGGCCCCATCCAAAATCGCGCTTCAGATGTGCACCTTACAGCAAGGCGGCTCTTCCGCAGGCCTGGCATATTGCTGGTTCGCCGATATAGACGGCGACGGCCGGGTATTCTCATTGCATAACCGGCCCGATGCCGAGGGTCGCGTGCTCCAACGCATGTGCAGGACGAACTTTGTTGGCAACGGAAGTTCAATGCTGGTCCGACGCGCCGCGTTCGAGCGAGCGGGAGGCTTCGACCCTTCCTTGAGGGCCAGGAACGCACAAGGCTGCGAGGACCTGCTGATGTGCCTCAGAATAGCCGAAAGTTACGAGTTTCGCGTCGTCCCTCAGTACCTCGTGGGTTACCGGATGACGAACGCCAACATGTCGAGCGATGTCATGCAGATGCTTCGTTCTTGTGAAATTGTCCTTGCCGAGTTTCGCCAGAAGTACCCGCAGTTCGGGGACGATCTCGACGATCATCTGATCGACATGCTGCATTGGCTCGCCGTAAGGGCCTTGATCTGCGGGCGGCTTTCGGCAGCGTATGGCCTGATGAAGAAACTCTTCCTGATGGAGCCAGGGACGGCGATTTCTCGCCTGCCAAGAATGGTGGACATCTACTGCCGAGCCCGACTGGTGCCTCGGTGGGTCAAAATCCGAGTGAAAAGGAGCCGAAACAAAAACGCCGAGTTCCAGCCCCCCTACGCAGAGGGCATCTGGTGAGTCTGGTCGCGCGATTGCGGCGGCTCTTTCGCCTGGCGGCGGCGCCAGCCTGGGCTGGGCCGACCGTGGTGGGACTTGGACTGATCGCAGCGGTTCTGGAAGGTACGGGTCTCGTCCTGTTCATTCCCCTGCTGCAGAGCCTCGGAGCCTCGCCGCCTCAGCCCGGCAGATGGCAGCCGGTGTTTGACAGGATCTTGTCACCCATCCCGCATCAACACCTGACCGCCTTCCTGGTCGGAGCGCTTTGCGTCAGCATCGTCCTCAAAAACGCGGTCCATCTCATCAACACCTGGGTAACCAGATACATTGACGGCCTCGTCGCGCACCGGTTGCGATCCAGGGTTTTCGATCAGACGATAAGTTCGTGCATCGACTACCGTGTCGAGAACAGGCGAACGGACATCATCACGACAATTGCCAACAATACCTGGAAGGTCAGCCAAGGGCTGAGCCTGGCCTACCGGTTGATGATCTGCCTTTGTACCTTCGTCGTCTTCGTTCTCTTGATGCTATTGATCTCAGTCCGATTGACCTTTTTTTCGATGATTTTCCTGCTTTTCGGAGCAATGGCCATTCGTCTGGCAACGCGACGCGCTGACGAGACCGGCAAGGCCGTCGTCGAGGAAAACAAGCAGTTCGGCCTCAGGATGTGGGAAAGCATCAATTCATTGCAATTGATCCGTGCCTTCGCACAGGAATCCTACGAGCATGACCGGTTCGTTCAGACATCGGACAGGGTAAGGCGTCGTCTGTTGAGGCTCGACATGCTTTGGGCGACCCCCGGGCCTGTCTCGGAGATCTCGATCACGATCCTGATCGGTGCACTGGTTCTCATTGCGGAATCAGCAAGCATAGGAATCGCGGCTCTCGCCGCTTTCCTGTCGCTGCTTTATCGTCTCCAGGCTCCCACACGGGAATTGCTGCAGTCGAAGATTGCGCTGGACGGGCTTGCGGGCGCGATTGAGGATGTGGACGAGTTCCTGCGCACAACGCAAACGCCGTTTCTCAGCCAAGGCTATCTGCCGGCGCCCGCCCTCAAGACGGCCGTCGAATTTCGCGATGTCTGCTTTCGGTATGCGCCCGATCAGCCTTTGGCGCTACAGGATGTCTCCTTCAGTATCCCCGCCGGCAAGACCACAGCAATCGTTGGCGAGTCGGGTGCCGGCAAATCCACCCTCATGGCCCTGCTCTTTCGCTTCATGGACCCGACGTCGGGGGAAGTCCTCGCCGACGGTATCCCGCTCTTAGGTTTCGAGTTGCGCAGTTGGCGCAAGCGGCTGTCGCTGATGTCTCAGGAGGTATACCTGTTCAACGATACCATCGCGGCCAACATCGCTTACGGCGATTTCGACGCCGGTGAGCACGAACTGCGCCAAGCGGCCCGCATTGCGAAGGCGGACGATTTCATCCGTTCGCTTCCGGAGGGCTACGAGACGCAGATCGGCGACCAGGGAATGCGCGTGTCGGGGGGCCAGAGGCAGCGGATCGCGTTGGCCCGGACCATACTTCGCAATCCCGACATTCTCCTTTTGGACGAAGCCACGAATGCGCTCGACGGTGAGACGGAACAGGCGTTCCAGATCGCCCTCGAGCAATACTCGCACAATCGCACCGTGGTTGTCATTGCGCATCGCCTGTCCACCGTCCAGGCCGCTGACCAGATCATCGTGATGTCGAAAGGACGGGTGATCGAGATTGGTCCGCCGGATCAACTCCTGAAGCGGGCGGGCCATTTTTCAAGACTTCACGAGTCTCAGCTCGGTCGTGTTGCCATGGGTGCGAACTAAGGCGATGGGCTACAAGATCGTCGACGTCGAACTGTCAATTCCGCTGGCCCCGATTGAGCTTGCGCCAGAGCACGATGGCGTTGGTCTCATTGCCCGCTGGCAGGGCCGGCTTGTCGGCTTTGAGATGATCGCGCTCGCCTCCGCAGCGATCCTGTCGGCGGAGCGACAGAAATCCGTTGCCGATGAACGTTTTGCCGATCGCATCCTGGTTGCGAAGATGGATAAGGAATTGCTGCGGCTAAGACCGGTTGGGCAATCGCCCCTGCCGAGCCTCTCCGTCGCGATATGTACGAAAGACCGCGCCGAACGTCTTTCGAGGTTGCTGGGTTCGCTCGACAGCGTCCGACGCACAACCGCTTTTCCGAGCGTCGAAGTCGTCGTGGTGGACAATGCGTCTGTGGATTCAGCCACACGCGAAGCAGTCGAGCGCTTCGAGGACGTTCGTTACGTGTTCGAACCGAGGCCCGGGCTTGATTTTGCACGAAACGCCGCTCTTCGCTCGGTCACGGGCAGCTTGATTGCCTATCTGGACGATGACGTGGTCGTCGACCGCAACTGGCTTGACGGGCTTGCCAAAGCCTGCCGGGATAATCCGGGTGCCGGTGGCTTTACGGGTTTGGTGCTGCCGCTTCGCCTGGACACCGAGGCGCAGATCTTTTTCGAACGAAGGGGCGGATTTGGCCGCGGCTTCAGGCGCAACGAATTCCACAACACCCGATTCGATAATGCGCTGCACCCGGTAGGGTCTGGTATTCTCGGCGCCGGCTGCAACATGGCTTTCGACCGCACGCTGCTGGTATCGCTGGGCGGCTTCGACGAAGCGCTCGATACCGGAGCACCGCTGCCTGGCGGTGGCGATCTCGACATTTTCTATCGCGTGCTGCGTTCAGGCCGGCCCATGATCTATGAACCGGAGTATGCCGTTTACCACGAGCATCGCGAGACGATCGACCAATTGAGACGGCAATATTGGACATGGGGACTTGGTATGATGGCCTTTCTTGTCAAAAGCCGTCGGACCGACGGAGAGCTGAGGGCACGTCACCGTGCCATGGTTTGCTGGTGGTTTTTCGATCGACTGAAAGCGCTGGCACGGGCCGCGCGCAAGCTTCAAGGTCGTGATTTTCGTTTCGGCATTGCAGAGTTGTGGGGTGGAATCTGCGGCCTGGCAGGCGAATATGATCGCTCACGTATCCGCGTGCAGAGAATCCGGGAGCAAAACCGGTGAATGGCGAGGCCTTCCGTGTCAGGCAAATCGATCTCGGCTCCGCCTGTGCGGACGCCGATGTGGGAGATACCCCTTCGCTATCGATCTTCTGGTGGAAGGACTTGCCGCTGGGAATGCGAGCGTCCTTGCCTGACGAATTGCCCTACAGCGAGGCAAGTCTGCGGCAGTTCGCGGCGGAGTTTTCGGCAGCACAATTGGCTGCCCGCAACATCCCGCTGGGCGCCCCCTTGCGGGCGACCTATGAAGGATCGCCAAAGTCCGCGCTCTGTTTGACGGCGGCGCTCGGGGCCGACGACCTTGTCGACCGCCTTGATGAACTTGCAACTGCGTCTTCAGCGTCGGCCCAGCACATCTCAGTCGTAATTTGCACGCGCGACCGCGGCCCCGCCCTGGCGGAGTGCCTTCAAAGCGTTGCAAGGCAACGCAGCGCCCCGGGCGAAGTCATCGTCGTTGATAACTCCCGCGACGGCAACGCTCGGCCGGTATGTGTCGGCTTTCCTGAGGTCCGTTTCGTTCATGAGCCGCGGCCCGGATTGAGTGTTGCCCGATCCGCCGGCATCCGGGAAAGCCGTCAAGACATCATCGCGTTCACGGATGACGACGTCGAGGTTCATCCTGGCTGGACTGCCGAAATCGCGCGCGCCTTCGAAGAACGGGACATCGAGGCACTGACCGGCTTGGTGCTGCCAGCCCGGCTCGATACGATCGCCCAACGCCGTTTCCAGTTCGACATGGGCGGTTTTGGGTCCACCTTCGTGCCGCTTCTCTTCGACCACCGCTTCTTCGAAGAGACCCGGCCAAGCGGAGCGCATGTTTGGAAAATCGGCGCCGGGGCCAACATGGCCTTCCGGCGATCGGCCTTCGATCGGGTAGGCTCGTTCGACGAGCGCCTCGGCGCCGGTGCTGCCGGATGTTCCGAAGATTCGGAGCTATGGTACCGGCTGCTGGCCGCAGGAGGGACTTGCCTGTATGAACCTCGCGCCGTTGTCTTCCATCATCATCGCCGCGATTGGCCGGGCTTCCGACGGCAAATAAGAGCCTACATGAAGGGCCACGTCGCAGCTCTTGTCACGCAATATGACAATTTTGGCAATCGCGGAAACATCGATCGCATCTGGAAGCAGCTGCCCGCATATTTCTTGAGAACATTCGTCAAGGCGCTTTTCGAAGGCCCCCCCGGCAGGACCAGTATCCTCGCGGCAGAAGTCGAAGGCTGGCTGGCTGGTCTTCAATTCCTCGTCCGTTTCGGCTGGCGAAAACGGCGAACATCAAATTGGTTGAGGAAGAAAATCGATGATCCGCAAGGCGCCGCTCGGACAATTCCTGTCTCGAAATCCCTTTCCAAACGCTCTGACGGACGGCCTTTTCTACCGTGAGAAGATGCGCGCAATTCATCGCGTCGCGCCCGCGGCGATCGACGGGCCCGGCCGGATACTCGAAATTGGAGGCGGGCGCAGCGGGATGGCAAGTATCCTCTATCCGAACGCTGAAGTCGTTAACCTCGATCTCGATCCCGAGTTGGGCAACCACCAGCCAGATTGGGCGAAGTCGACCTTCGTCTGCGGCGATGCCTGTGACCTCCCCTTCGCGAACGACAGTTTCGACGTGGCGACGCTCTTCGACGTGCTTGAACACATTGAGGATGACCGTAGTGCCGCACAAGAGGCCTTGAGGGTCGTGCGCCCAGGCGGGTATGTTCTTGTCTCGACGCCGCATGCGGAGTGGCATTACCCGTATTTTCGCGTCATGAAGCCCTATTGCCCGCATGAAAGCGAACTGATGCAGGAATGGGGTCACGTTCGTCGCGGCTATTGGGATCCCGAACTCGCAGCGCTCTTCGACCGTGCGCCGGAACGCCGCGCCACATTTATCAACCCAGTGACGGCACTCTTTCACGACGTCGCATTTTCTCGTCTGGGACGCCGTCGCCGCAAGATACTTTACGCTCTTGCGGCGCCGATCACGGCTGTCGGCTACGTGCTGCACCACCGCTCGACACGCGGCACGGAGACGGCTTTTTCCTGGCGTAAATGAATTTTGGGGCATTTGATGGGCCGCCGCGCTTCCCTCGTCATCGCCCTCTTTCCATGGGGCGACGTCGTGGAGGAATTCCTCGATCCGATAGGATTGCGGCTTAAGGATTTCGTCGAACAGATGACCGGCGGCTGGCTGTTCGGTTACGTCTCCGCCCTGCAACTGGCCGGCCACAGGCCGGTCATTGTGTGCGCTTCCGAGCATGCCTCGCAGATAGAATGCCACTACCATGCCGGCACGGGCGCGCCGATCTGGGTCGTTCCCGGCGCGCGCGCGCGTCAAGGTCACTCCGCAGCGGGTCACAGTCTGCGGCGCTGGTCCGCGACGCCGCTCCCGGCGTTCCGGGAGGTGCTCGCCCGATCCCAGTGTGATGCAATTCTCGTTCAGGAATACGAATATACCCGGTTTGATGCGCTTGCCTGGCTGGCAGTCCGTAACCGCATTCCGCTCTATGCAACGTTCCAGGGCGGCGACCGGACGCTCTCCTGGATAGAGGCAATTGCCAGGCAGGCATCTCTCCGTGCCTGCAGCGGCCTAATCGTCGCATCGGCTGCGGAGCGTGAACGCCTCGCCAAAGCTTACCCGCGTATAGCCCTCAAGGTAGCGAATATTGCCAACCCCATCGATTCCAGCGAGTGGACAGCGATCGAACGTCAGCAGGCGCGGCAAGACCTCTGTCTGGCGCGCGGGAATTTCGTCGTCGTCAACCACGGACGCATCGACGTTCGCCGTAAGGGGCTGGATGTGCTCCTGAAAGCATGGTCCTTCTTTTCCGGTGATGCTTCGTCCGAACTGGTCATCATAGGCTCGGGGCAGGACCGAGACGTTTTTGCCAGGCTGCTGAGAGAGGCCGCACTGCCGAATGTGAGATGGCTTTGCGACTATACCACGGACCGGTCCTTGATACGGCGTTGGCTTTCGGCGGCGGATGCCTATGTCACTGCGTCCCGCACCGAAGGTATGCCCGTCGCACCGTTGGAGGCGATGGCCTGCGGCCTTCCGATCGTTGCTACCGACGCACAGGGCGTACCCGACATCTTGGCAGACGGCGAGGCATCCGGCGGCCTCATTGTTCGAAGGGACGAGTCGGCGGAAATTGCACACGCGCTGAAGAAACTTAAGGACGATCCAACCATGCGAGACCGCCTCGGACAGGCGGCGCGAAAGCGGATAGAGGGAAGTTTCTCGCTCGGCGCGGTGGCTGGCGCTCTCGATCGCTTGCTGACCGCGCGGTAGCGTCACTTGCGCAATATCTGTTACAATCGACTGCGATACCAAGCCAGTGCCGTCTCGACGATCCTGTCGATGGCGGATTGCTCGGCCGCCCAACCGAGTTCCCGCTTGGCCTTGCCGGCCTCAGCAACAAGCCCCGGCGGGTCCCCTGGTCTGCGCGGCCCGTAAACCAGCGGAACCCGCATTCCCGAAGCCCGGCTGACGGCATCGACCAGTTCGTTCACCGTTGTACCCGCTCCGGTTCCGAGGTTGTAGACGTGGACGCCCTTGTCGCGGAGAAGCTTCTCCCCTGCCAGGACGTGGGCGCGCGCGAGATCGACAACGTGGATGTAGTCCCTCACGGCGGTTCCGTCGCGGGTGTCAAAATCGGTGCCGTTGATTCTAAAAATGCGGCCCGGCCTCACTGCCGCCTCTATGGCGAGCGGAATGACATGTGTTTCCGGTTCATGCTTTTCTCCGATTTCGCCGTCGGGGTCGCATCCGGCTGCATTGAAATACCGAAGCACGACCGCGTTGAGACCATGAGCAAGTGAGATATCCTCGATCATCCTTTCTATGATGAATTTGGACCAGCCATAGGGATTGATGGGCGACTGTCGATGCGTCTCGTCTATCGGCGACCGCGTCGGGATCCCGTAAATTGCACAGGTGCTCGAAAAGATCAGCTTGTCCAGACCGGCTTTCAGCATTTCCTCGAGCAGGACCAGGGTGCCGAAACTATTGTTTCGGTAGTAAAGTTCGGGCCGCTCGACTGACTCGCCAACGTAAGCGTAGGCAGCGAAATGCGCCACGGCGTCCGGCCGATACTGGTCCAGAGCGTCCGCCACAGCCGCCGCGTCGGAAATATCGCCTTCGATCAACGGTCCCCATTTCACCGCGTCGCGCCAGCCGCGCGAAAGGTTGTCAAAGGCAACAACCGACCATCCGGATTCCGCGAATGCCTTGCAGCAGTGCGACCCGATGTAGCCGGCCCCGCCAGTTACCAGGACCGTCTTCATTCGGCTGCGGCGGGCCGAATGTGCCCAGATGAAACCACGTCCTCGAAATACGCAATTGTCTTGGCAAGGCCAGCACGCAATGCAGTTCTTGGCTTCCATTTGAGTTCGCGGGAAGCATATCGGATATCGGGCTGCCGCTGCTTTGGATCGTCGACGGGTAGCGGCGAAAATCTGATCTTCGATCGGCTTCCGGTAAGTTCGATCACCAGATTTGCGAGTTCGAGCATCGTGAATTCCGCCGGGTTGCCGAGATTGACAGGACCGGTGATATCGTCGGCCGTCTGCATAAGACGTACCAGACCGTCGATGAGGTCCTCGACGTAGCAGAATGAACGCGTCTGCTGGCCAGTGCCGTAGACCGTAATCGGTTTGTTTTGCAGCGCCTGCACGATGAAATTGGAAACGACACGACCGTCGTCGGGACGCATCCTTGGACCGTAGGTATTGAAAATACGGGCTACCTTGATCTTCAACTTGTGCTGTCGCCAATAGTCGAAAAACAGGGTCTCGGCACATCGCTTGCCTTCGTCATAGCAGGAACGAGGGCCAATCGGGTTCACTCTGCCCCAATAGTCTTCCAACTGCGGATGAACCTCCGGGTCGCCATAGACTTCGGAGGTGGACGCCTGCAGAATGTGTGCGCGAACCCGCTTGGCCAGTCCGAGCATATTGATCGCGCCATGAACGCTGGTTTTGGTCGTCTGGACGGGGTCGGACTGATAGTGGACGGGGCTCGCCGGACAGGCGAGATTGTATATTTCGTCAACCTCTACGTAGAGTGGAAACGTCACGTCATGACGAATAATCTCGAACGATCGGTCATCGAGGAGATGAGAGACGTTTCTGCGGCTTCCTGTGAAGAAGTTATCTGCGCAAACTACCTGATGGCCCTCAGCAAGGAGCCGCTCGCACAAAAATGATCCCAGGAAACCTGCGCCGCCTGTCACCAAGATTTGTTTCGCCTGCTGCATCTTCAGGGTCTCCGGCTAATCTTAGACAAGACTAATATATTAAACTGACGCAGGGCCATACGCCACCGGCCTGCTTTCAATTTACGTTACGGGCAAGACATTGTTCTCGATGGACCAGGGCTGCGATCACCGCTCACAGGCGGCTCGAGCGTCCTATTTGCACGCCAGGGTAGCCCTTCCGCAATCAAAGCCGGACATCGGGCTTCCCCTTTATGGGGCCCCTGCTATTTCGAACGCGATATTCACAGAAAGTGCCACGCGTTCGGATAGCTGATTAGCGGATCAAGGTGATGAAAAGCGACACCCTCTCCTACCCTCCACGTGGCCTGTCGCGGGATGAAGCTGCCCGCTACGTCGGCGTCGGGGTAACAAAGTTCGACCAGATGGTCTTAGACAAGCGCATGCCAAAGCCAAAGAAAATCGACAGTCGTGTGATCTGGGATCGCCTTAAACTGGAGGCTGCGTTCGCGGATCTGCCCGGCGACGATGACGACAATGTCGTCGACTTTCTCTTGCAAGGGAATCATCGAGGGTAATAGTCTGGTTCTGCAATGGAACAGCGTCTTAAAGACAAACACCCAGGTGTGTCCTCCTATAAGGATCGTCATGGGAAGACGCGCTGGCGCTACCGCGCCAATGGCCGCCTGGTGCCGCTGCCTGCCCCCAACGAGAGAGGTTTCAAGGAAGCCTATCAGGCCGCTGTCGAGGGTCGTAAGATTCGGAAAGCGCCGGTTGTCACAATGCCGGGTGCTGCCTTGCCAGGAACGTTCGGAGCAGCCGAAAAGAGATTGAAGGCGTCGGTCAAGTGGCTCGCCCATGATGACAGCACGAAATTCAAGAACAGCCGCCTGATCGAGGAATTTCTGGGTCTGCGGGTGGTCCCGGACCATCCGCTGACATGGCGCGACGTGCCCGTTAAAAACCTGCGGCGGGTCCACGTCGAAGAGCTTCTGGGGCACTTTATCGCGACACCACACAAGGCCAAGCATCTGCTCGTCGCGATACGCAAGCTCGTCTATGTCGCGATGCGACTGGACTGGATTGCAATCGATCCTACCGCGGCGGTCGAGTGGCGTCCTGCCTACACGGGCTGGAAGGCTTGGCCTCACGAAGCGATGCAGAAGTTTGAGCAGCGCTGGCCGCTGGGGACGGCTGCGCGCACCTGTTACGGGCTGGCGCTCTGGCTGGGCAATCGTCGCGGCGATGTCGCCGATCTAAGGTGGGACCAGAGGGTAACGCGCAAGGTCATGATCGATGGCCAGGAGCGTCATTTCGACGGCTTCGACATCGTCCAGGCAAAGAACAAGAACCGGACCGGTGGCAAGCGGCTTTTCGTACCGATCACGCCCATGCTGGCCGACATTCTTGGGGCCGCCGACAAGCGCGGCGAAACCGTCCTGGTGACCGCTTATGGCCAGCCCTTCTCCTCCAAGTCCCTGACCGGGAGCATGGCGCACTGGTGCAAGCTTGCAGGGCTTGCGAAAGGGCTGACGCTGCATGGGCTGCGAAAGTCGCTCGGCGTCTATCTCGCCGAGGCCGAGGCCTCGACCAGGCAGCTCATGGATGTGCTGGGCCACGACGACATCGATCATGCCGAGCTCTATTCACGCGAGGCATCGCAGGTTCGTCTGGCGGTTCAGGGCATGGATCGCGTCGTGCGGCTGGTGACCCGCAGGCCGATGCTTGGCGAACCTTCTGGCGAACCCGTTGGCGAACCTACTCGTAAGCCATTGAAAAACAACGATAATGGTGGGCCCGGAGGGACTCGAACCCCCAACCAAGCGGTTATGAGCCGCCGGCTCTAACCATTGAGCTACAGGCCCCACGCGGGCTGGATTAATGTTTTTCGCATCGCGGCACAAGGCTTTCCCGGCGGGCTTTCGCAGATCGCCCAAATCAACCCATAATCGCGCTCTACGCGCCCCCCTGCGACTTGATCGCAGACCAAGGAGATTTTCATGACCAGACATCTTTTGCCCCTCGCGCTCGCCGCTGCAATCGCTTTTCCGGCGATGGCTGGAGCCACCGATCTGCCGACCCCGCCCCGCATCATCGTGTCCGGCGAGGGCGAAGCAACCGTGGCCCCCGATCTGGCGGTGCTGACGCTCAGCGTCATGCGCGAAGCCAAGACGGCGCGCGCCGCGCTCGACGCCAACAATGATGCCATGGCCGCGGTGATCGCCGCGATGAAGGCCGCCGGCATCAAGGATCGCGACCTGCAGACTGCGGGCATCCAGATCAACCCCCGCTACAACTACACCAACAAGCCGGACGGCAGCCAGGAGGCCGAACTCGTCGCCTATCAGGTGACCAACACGCTCTCGGTGCGCGTGCGCGACGTCGACAAGACAGGCGAGATCCTCGACAGGGCGGTGTCGCTCGGCGTCAACCAGGGCGGCGGCATCGCCTTCACCAATGACAATCCGGCGGCCACCGTCACCGAGGCGCGCAAGAAAGCTGTCGCCGACGCCATGGCCAAGGCCAGGACGCTGGCCGAGGCGGCCGGGGTCAGCCTGGGCCGTGTGCTCGAGATCACCGATCAGAACAGCAGGCCGGCGCCGATGCCGATCAACGCCAAGGCATTCGACGCCGCGGCCGGCGCGGCGCCGGTACAGGCCGGCGAGAACGCCTACAATGTCCAGGTCACCGTTACCTTCGAACTGAAGTAGGCGGCGCTGGACGCCGTGGCTGAGCATTGCTTGGCCACGGACCTGCTCAAGAGAGACCGCCGCGGGCATTAAAAACCCCGCGGAATCGCTCCCGCGGGGTTTCGGGCCACTTCTTTCCCTAGGGAAAGGGGCTCCAGACCTTCACAGAAGGTCCACGCCTGAGATTCTCAGCGGTTGATGACCGGGCAACCGCGCTCGTTGGCGAACACGATGACGACGCGGTCGCCGTACTGACGGCCCATCACCTTGACCACGCGGCGGTTGACATCGACGATGCGGGCACGGTGCAGCCCCATGCGCTCCGCCTTGTCGAGGGCGCGATCCGGCGAGCAGCCACGGCGCCAATCGTCGCGGCGCTCGTCCCGGCGGTGGCGATAGCCGTCGTCGCCGGCATAGACGCCGAAGCGCGGGTCCTGGTTGTTGCCGAAGCCAAGATAGAGGCTGTCGGCATGGGCGGGGATGGCCGCCAGCGTGCCGAGGCCGACCAGAGCCGAAAGCGCTGCCGTCTTGATGCTGGTGTACATGGTTCTCTCTCCTTGTTGCGGGCTTGCGCCCTCCTCGCGAAACCGATGGCGGGAGAATGCACCGGCCTGTCTGAACTATTTACGAACTGCCCGTTCATCCGCGGTTCATGTAGCGCCACACGGGCAAAGCGCCGACCTTGCAAATCTCGCGCCGGCAAAATCCCTCGCCGGCATTCAACAATATCGCGCCAGGCGCCTCGCCCTCGCACGGTTCCCGACAGGCAACTCCTGACGATCTACCGCGCGCGTCAGGGCTCGTCGTCGAGCATAAAGTCAAAATAGTCTTCCGGCTCGGCCAGGTCGGTCTCGCTCGCCTTGACCCGGCCCCGCATGGAAATGCCTGCCTCGTGCACGGTCTCGGCACTGCCGGAAACCAACCGATGCCACCAGTAGAGGTCGCGGCCTTCCGCCACCAGCCGGTAGGCGCAGGTGCTGGGCAGCCAGCTGATGGTGCGCACATTCTGCGGCGTCAGGCCGACGCAGTCGGGAACGCGCGCCAGCCGGTTGGCATAGTCCGCACAGCGGCAGCTCTCGGCGTCGAACAGCCGGCAGCCGACGCTGGTCCAGTAGATTTCACCGGTGTCCTCGTCCTCGAGCTTGGACAGGCAGCACTTGCCGCAGCCGTCGCAGAGCGATTCCCACTCGGTGGGGCTCATCTCTTCCAGCGTCTTGGTCTTCCAGAACGGGGTTTCCATTTCCGGCATGTGGCCCCAGCCGCCGCCAAGGTCAAGCGCGGCGACAGCCGGAATGAGGCTGCAAAGGGGGCCGAATGACATGAAGTTGCCTTCAAAAGGTCGGCCAATAGCCCTGTACAGCCCCTAACGATGGGCAACTGGAACCAATTTCGTTAAAAGCGGTTTCGGCAAGGATGGGACCCCACAAGGAGAATTTCGATGAAACGCCAACCACGGATTCTGGCAGGCACAGCCCTTGGCCTGTTGATGGCATCCGCGCCGTTAGGCGCGTCCCCGCTTCAGGGGACAGCCGCGTTCGGCCCCATGCAACGCGGGGGGACACCGCTGATCATCCTGGCGCAGGACACCCCCACCGACCAGGGACAGGGCGACGAGGAACAGCCGCGCAAGAAGAAGCGCGAGCAGCAACAGCAGACCGAGACCGCTCCGGCCGCGCAGCAGCCCGCCCCCGCGGCTGAAGAGCAGCAGCCGCGCAGGAAGAAGCGCGACCAGCAGCAGCAGGCCGAGCAGGCGCCCGCCGGCGAGGCCGCGCCCGCAACCGACGAGCAGCAGCCGCGCAGGAAGAAGCGCGACCAGCAGCAGCAGACCGAACAGGCGCCCGCCGGCGAGGCCGCGCCCGCAACCGACGAGCAGCAGCCGCGCAGGAAGAAGCGCGACCAGCAGCAGCA
>NZ_JAIUHE010000035.1:0-32750 GCF_020164995.1 Mesorhizobium sp. CO1-1-11 | reverse complement strand
GACAACGGAGCAACTGGCGCAACGGGCGATACCGGAGCCACGGGTGCAACCGGCGATACCGGAGCCACGGGTGCGACTGGGGATCCTGGCTCAACAGGTGCCACCGGCGCTACGGGGGACACCGGTGCGACTGGCACAACGGGTGATACCGGAGCCACGGGTGCGACCGGCGATACCGGAGCCACGGGTGCGACCGGCGATTCGGGTGCAACGGGTGCCACCGGCGGTACAGGCGACATCGGTGCGACTGGCGCAACGGGTGATACCGGAGCCACGGGTGCAACCGGGGATTCTGGCGCTACGGGTTCGACTGGAGCTGCAGGCGCGACTGGCTCTACCGGGGCGACTGGCGCGACCGGAGCCACGGGTTCAACTGGGGCAACCGGTCATTCGGGTGCGACAGGGGCCACGGGTTCGACAGGAGCGACCGGTGCTACCGGAAGCACAGGCACAACTGGGACCACCGGCGCAACGGGCGACACCGGAGCAACGGGCGCAACCGGTGATACTGGTGCGACCG
Source organism: Mesorhizobium sp. CO1-1-11 (assembly GCF_020164995.1). Lineage (NCBI taxonomy): Bacteria > Pseudomonadati > Pseudomonadota > Alphaproteobacteria > Hyphomicrobiales > Phyllobacteriaceae > Mesorhizobium > Mesorhizobium sp. CO1-1-11. The sequence continues at coordinate 32,230 of NZ_JAIUHE010000035.1, read as the reverse complement.
GAGCAACTGGCGCAATGGGTGATACTGGTGCGACCGGGGCTACCGGAGCGACGGGTGACACCGGAGCGACCGGCGATATTGGCGCGACGGGTGACACCGGAGCGACTGGCGCGACGGGCGACACCGGAGCAACTGGCGCGACGGGTGACACTGGAGCAACTGGCGACACCGGAGCCACCGGAGCAACGGGTGATACCGGGGGGACTGGCGCGACGGGTGATAGCGGGGCGACTGGCGCGACGGGTGACACGGGGGCAACAGGTGCGACCGGAGCAACGGGTGCCACTGGCGACCCTGGTGCAACGGGAGCCACGGGCGCTACAGGCGACACCGGAGCAACTGGTGACACCGGAGCGACTGGGGCGACCGGTGACACCGGAGCAACTGGCGCGACGGGTGACACGGGGGCAACAGGTGCGACCGGGGCTACCGGAGCAACGGGTGCGGCTGGCGACCCTGGTGCAACGGGAGCGACTGGCGCTACAGGCGACACCGGAGCAACTGGTGACACCGGAGCGACCGGAGCCACCGGCGACACTGGAGCAACTGGCGACACCGGAGCCACCGGAGCAACGGGTGATACCGGCGCGACGGGTGACACTGGAGCAACAGGTGCGACAGGGAATCCTGGTGCAACGGGTGCCACCGGGGCAACAGGTGCGACCGGCCATACTGGTGCGACCGGGGCAACTGGGCACACCGGAGCAACGGGTTCCACTGGAGCAACGGGCCATACCGGGTCCACTGGTGCCACCGGTCATGGCGACAATGATCATGACCACAACGGCAACCACCATCACCATGGTCACAATGGCAATCACGACCACGATCGCCACAATGGCAATGGTGACCGTCACGACAATGACCGTGGTGACAATGGCCGTGGCAGCCGTGACAATGGTCATGGAGGGCATGGCAACGGGGATCATGGTTCGTCGGCCAACAGTCAAGGTGGCTATATCTCGACCGACACGCTTGGGCTGAAGGATATCAAGCAGTTCATACAGTCCAGTAGTTCCGCTGACAGCCAGGACTTGTTCAGGCAGCTCATCAGCCTCGCCATTGTTTCGGTGGCTGTGGACCTCCTAAACCTGCTCACTTCTGTCGCAGGCTTTGGTCAGACCCAGAACAAGCCGTTCGGTTCGACCTTGGACCTGACATCGGACAAGCAGAGCTCGGGGTATGCTCAAACCGACGACACACTGAAAAAGACACTGAGCAATATTCTGAAGCCGCATGACTAAGCGGTTGAAAACAGTGGACGCGGACCCTGCTGGAAGGCGGGGTCTGCGCCTGCGCGCTTCCAGCGCCGGCAATCGTCTCATCTCGTATGCCTGTTGGAGATGCGAACGGTCTCGCCAACTTCCATTGCGACAAGACGTAGCGAGCCTCTTCGAACTCTTGAGGCTGGTTCGCGGGAGCAGTGCACTGTGAGCGTACAACTCAGTCAAGGCCCCAAACCGAGCCCGAACCATCATGACGCGCAAGCGAATGCGGCCGGCAAGCATCCGGGCGAGGGCAAAGCGCAACGGAGTCCAGGCGGGCCTGCCGAATTCGGTCAGGTCGCACCGCGCCTAAGGGCTATGATCAAGGTCGCACGTTACCACGGTGTCGAGCTGGACCCCAACGAATTCAGGGCCGCAAGCGTAGGCACCACTCCGACCGCTGCGGATCTCTCTCAATGGGCGCAGAACGGCGGGATGTGGTCGCGCGCGGTTCGCGTCCGCTGGTCGCATCTTCTGCGCTTCGAACAAACCGGACCGGTGGTTCTGCTGTTCAGCGATGGCCGCGCTGGCCTGCTTACTGGTGCTAGCGCCGAACGCAATCTCATTTTCTTGAAGAGCGTAGATGCGCCGGATGATGCCCAAGCGATCGCGATCGACGAGCTGAGGTTGTCGCGGGTCTGGTCGGGTGAGGCGGTGCTGCTGCGTCCTCAACGATCCTTCGTCGCCGCCGACGCGCCGTTCACCTTCCGCTGGCTCGTAGATCTTGTGCGGCTCGAGGCTGTGCCGCTGCGCGACATCGGCATCGCTTCGTTCACACTCAGCATCCTGACAATTCTGCCGCCCCTTATCGTCATGACTGTGGTCAACAAGGTGCTGCAGTTCAACAGCATCTCGACTCTGGCATTGCTGAGTGCAGTGATAGTCGTCGTTTTCGCCTACGAGACCCTGCTCGGCCACGCGCGCCGCCTGATCATCAACGTGGTCGGCGCTCGCTTGGACACCAAGCTGAACTTGCACGTCTTCGGTCGGCTGTTGCGCCTGCCGCTTGACTATTTCGAGCGCCATCCAGCGGGCGAGACAATGTACCATCTGGCACAGGTCTACCGCATCCGCGAATTCCTCACAGGCAAATTGCTCAGCACCTTCCTGGATCTGATGACGCTGTGCGTGCTCATCCCAGTCATGTTCTATATCAACGCAACACTCGCCTGGATGGTGCTCGGCTGCGCCGTCTTGATCATGCTGATCATCCTTGCTTTCCTTGCGCCGCTGCGGGCCAGCTACCAACGCGTGGTGAATGCCGAGACCTGGAAGTCGGCGGCGCTCGGCGAGACCGTCGCCGGCATCAAGACGGTCAAGGCGCTTGGTCTCGAGCCGCAACGCAAGGCGCTTTGGGACGAACGGGTGGCGGACGCGGGTAAGGCGCGCCTGGCTTTTGGGCAACTCGCCAATTGGCCGCAAACCCTCGTAACGCCAGTTGAGCGCGCGATGGTGTTGGGCACCATGCTGATGGGGGCGTATCTGGCCATGAGCGACAGCACTGGCTACATGGTCGGCAGCCTGTTTGCATTCATGATGATCGCCCAACGCGTCGCGCAGCCCCTTGTCGGCCTGGCACGTCTGGTAGAGGACTACGAAGAAGTCGGCGCGGCCATCGGTGAGGCGGCGTCAGTTCTCAACCGTCCATTAGAAAGCAGTTCAAATTCCGCGGGCCTGAGGCCAAAACTTGTCGGCGAAATCAAGTTTAGCGACCTGACCTTCACTTACATGGGTACCAAGACGCCGGCGCTCGACCGGGTCAGCTTCGACATTCCGTCTGGCTCGATGTTCGGCATCGTCGGGCGCAGCGGGTCCGGAAAATCGACCATCGCGCGTCTTCTGCAAGGCATCAACCGCGACTACAGCGGGTTCCTCAAGCTCGACGGGATCGACCTCAAGGAAATTCACCTGCGCCACCTCCGCCAGGGCCTAGGTGTTGTCCTTCAGGATAATTTCCTTTTCCGCGGTTCGATAAGGGACAACATCATCGCGGGACGTCAGGGCTTGACGCTTTCGGATGCCATGCGTGCTGCTCACCTCGCCGGCGCGGCTGAGTTCATCGAACGCATGCCGAATGGCTATGATACCTACATTGAGGAAGGCTCACCCAATCTGTCGGGCGGGCAACGGCAGCGGTTGGCAATAGCCCGCGCGCTCATTCACAACCCGACCATCCTGATACTGGACGAAGCGACAAGCGCGCTCGATCCCGAGAGTGAAGCGGTGGTGAGCGACAACCTCCTGCGTATCGCCAGCGGCCGAACGATGATCATCGTCTCGCACCGGCTGGCATCGCTGACGGAGTGCGATCAGATCCTCGTGGTGGATCAGGGCAAGGTTCTCGATGTCGCGCCGCATTCCGTCCTACTGGAGCGGTGTGGCGTTTACCGCCAGCTTTGGCTTCAGCAGAACCGGCACCTGGAAGGCCGGCGTGGCCGATTGGCGGCTGTGCCCTCCGTTGATGTGAGCCGGCCATGAGCGTCACCCCCTATGCGCCAATTGCTGCTCGCCGTCGTCGGGCAAAGGCCAGCGATCCGACGGCGCCGGTCATTCTCGAATTCCAATGGCCATCGACAGCCGTCGCAAACGCGCCGGTTCCGCGAGTGGCTCGTAGCATCGTCTGGGTCGTATTTAGCCTGGTCGTCGCGCTGATAATGCTCGCAGCTCTGATACCGGTTGACCAGGTGGTCACGACGAGGGGCCTGGTGGTGGCACAGTCGCCAAACATCGTCGTCCAGCCGCTCGAGACAGCCATCGTCCGCTCTATCGAGGTACGCGAAGGACAGCAGGTCAAGGCCGGCCAGGTGCTTGCCCGACTCGACGCCACTTTTGCCTCGGCCGATCTCACCGCATTGGCCGCCCAAGTCACGACCCTCGAAGCCGAGGTGGCTCGCCTGAAGGCCGAGGCCGACGGAAACTCATTCACCTATGACGGCCTGGATCCGAGTTGGACACTGCAGGCCTCAATCTTCGATCGTCGCAAGGCGGTCTATGACGCCAAGCTGGAGAGCTTCGATCGACAGGGTGACCAACTCAGTTCGGTCATCTCCCGCTCCCAGTCCGATGCGGATGGCTATCGGCAGCGATTGGCCGTCGCGGGGTCGATCGAGCAAATGCGCAAAAAACTCGAAGTGAGACAGGTCGGAAGCCGTCTCAATACGCTCCTTGCCGAGGACAACACAGCTGAAATGTCGCGAGCTCTCACCAACGCCGAGCAGACATCCGAGGCTGCTAAGCGCCAGCAGGCTGGGGTTGCGGCCGAGCGTGACGGCTTTGTCCAGAGTTGGCGCGCAGACGTTTCGCAGAGCCTGTCGGAGGCCAATTCGCGCACATCCGACGCCCGCGAGCTTCTCAACAAGGCCAAGCTGCGCAAACAGTTGGTCGAGCTCAGGAGCGAGGCCGACGCTACCGTTCAATCTGTGGCTAAAGTTTCCGTGGGTTCGGTTCTGCAGTCCGGAGAGCGGTTGATCACCCTGGTCCCGGCTGACGCGGTGCTTGAGGTGGAGACGAATATCATCGGCCGCAGCAGCGGCTTTGTTCACGTCGGCGATCCCGTAGCAATCAAATTCGATACGTTCCCCTATTCGCAATACGGCCTGGCTCACGGCACGGTACGCTCAGTCAGCCCGGATTCCTTCTCTGCCAGGGATCAGGTGCGTGACCCGAATAGCTCGTTGGCCATGCTGCCCTCGGATGCCGACCAGTTCTACCGCACGAGAATTTCCATCGACGACGTCGCCCTTCATGGCGTGCCCGCCGGCTTCGCGGTCAGCCCCGGCATGCCGGTCACAGCTGATGTGAAGGTAGGCCGCCGCACGGTGCTCAGATACATCCTCGGCACGATGCTGCCGATCGGTCAGGAAGCAATGCGGGAGCCATAAATGGCGTTGATGGATCGGTTGGCCGGACGTATCCACCCGGCGCTGGCGCTGCGCAGGGCAGCTCAGCTTACTGAACAAGGCAAAGCTGCCGAAGCGTTTCCGCTTATAGCCACCGCTGCTCGTGCCGGGGTTCCAGAAGCGGAATGCCGCGTCGCGCGCTGCTATCTTGAGGGGTCGGGCGTACCGCCAAGCCGATTGGAAGGGACGCGCTGGCTACGGCGGGCTGCTGACCATGGTAACCCCGATGCGCAGGCACTCCTTGCCGCGCTTTACAGCACTGGGCTGGCCGAACACGAGGACAACACAGGAACCAGCAGTTCAGAAAGCCTGTTCAAGTCGCCGTCTTCACGAAAGCCGGATTTCGAGGCAGCGCTTCCGTTCGCCCAAAAAGCTGCCGAGGCTGGCTCCGCAACAGGGCAGGCCATACTCGGCTATATTCTAAGCAAGGGCCCAATGCCGATGCGCAACCTCAATGCCGCTCATGGCTTGTACGAGAAGTCCGCGGCGGCCGGTTGTCCGGAAGGATGCCTTGGCCTCGCCCTGTCACTTGCCCGTCGCAAGCAACCGGAGCACAGGACTAGGATTGCCGAAGCGATGCGGCGTGCGGCCGATGCAGGTCTGCCGACAGCGATCTACCTTCTTGCGGTCCTCACCGAGCACGGAATGGGGGTGCCCGTCGATCGCGAGGCGGCTGCTGAGCTTTATCAGCTGGCTGCGGAAAAGGGCCTCGCTTCGGCCCAATTCAGGCTGGGGCTTTCTCTCATCGAGGGCAGCTTGTCACGTCAGGACCCCGCAGCAGGCGAGGCGTGGATGCGTCGCGCCGCAGTGGCCGGAAACCTCGACGCCGCCTATCGTATAGGCGAACGGTATGTGAAGCGCCCTCAACCGGATTATGCGGAAGCCGCGACGTGGTACCGGCGCGCTGCGGAGGCAGGTCATCCAGTAGCCGCTCGTGCCTTGGCATCGCTGTATCTTTCCGGGAACGGTGTAGCTCAGGACGCCGAGGAAGGAACGCGCTGGCTGCGCGGCGCCGCTAATGGTGGCAATCGAGAATCCCAGGTCGACCTTGCGAACCTTATCCTGGAAGGCGCCGGCGACCCTACTGATGGTGTCGATGTCGCGGAGTGGTTCGAAGCGACTGCTTCGTCAGGAGACGCAGTCGCGGCCTTCAATCTCGGGCTTTGTTTTGCCGAAGGGGTCGGAGTGAGCAAGAACCAGGAACTGGCGGCGAAGTGGATGAGGCGCGCAGCCGAAGGCATGGCGCAGGCGCAGTATATGTATGCGCGCATGCTTCAGAATGGACGCGGTGTGCCAGCTGACCAGATGCAGGCCAGGCTTTGGTTTGACCGAGCGGCCAATGCTGGCATGGTGGACGCGCAGGTGGCTTTGGCCGAAATGCTCTACAATGGGCGTGGAGGAGAGCGCTCGGCGCGCGCCGCGGCGCATCTATTCAAGCAGGCTGCCGCCACCGGCCATGTTGGCGCGATGTTTGCAATCGGGGCTCTATACGAGAGCGGGCAGGGGCTTACTCCGGATCGGAAGGCGGCGCAGAAATGGTTCGCAGCCGCCGCTGAGCGAGGGCATGGACACGCCCAACTCATGCTGGGCCGCTACCTTTCCCAAGGTGTTGCAGGTGAGTACGAGCCAGTTGCCGGCCGGATCTGGCTCGAGCGAGCCGCCTCTCAGGGCATTGATGAAGCGGCCGATGAGCTTGCTGTTCTTCGAGACAGACGCGAAGCTTCAGGTCCCTCAAATGCAAGGATCCCAAGGGGCTGAGGCGCCTGGTGCTCAGCTCCTGATGTATTCGCCGTCGAATCCGGCGAACTTCGTCAGGCCCGGAGAATCGAGCACGCGGACATGGCCCTGGCGGAATTCGAGAAACTTCCGCTCGCGAAGTTCCCGCAGCATTCGATTGACATGGATCGGAGTAAGACCAAGGGCGTCCGCGAGATCGTATTGGGTGAGCGGGCAGTCGAAGCCGTTGCGGTCAACCGCGCCTACTCGTTGCAGGCGCGCTGTCAGTTCGAGCAGCAAATGTGCTGTTCGCTCCAATGCGTTGCGTCGTCCTATGTTGGCGAGGTGCTGGGCCATCACCGCGCCGTTGCGTACGAAAGCCCCAACAATGAACGAGAAGAGTTGAGGCGATTTCATAGCAGCAAGCGTCAAAGTCTTGGTGGGTGCCACAAGCAACGAAAGTTCAGTTCGAGCTACGAACGTCTCAATAGAGCCGCTCCCATGTGATTGAGGCAGAACGACATCGCCTATCAGGGCAAAATCGAGAATTTGTCGCTGGCCATCCGGAAGCTCATGGGAAATGCATCCCCAACCCGACTCGACGACGTAAATACGATCCTTGTTGTCACTTTGGCTGAAGATCACCGCGTCGGCTGGATATCGCTTTGCGGTGAACCCGAGAGTCTTGATCAGAGCGGCGTCGTCATCGCTAAGTCCAACGTATGTCGAACGGTGCTCATCTCCTCTCGAAAAAGAACGTGAAGCATTCGCCATCCCTACCCCCTACGCCAACTCCATGTGTACCTTCCTGAACTTCACCATGTATATAAAAATTCATGTGATGGGCGCCTCTTTGGATCCCGGCAAAGAAAGGTCGCGACGTCAATGTCGTATCGAAATCTGGCTCGCAACACGCTAGGGCTCGATTGACGCCGCTTAGAGCTGGCGTCATCTATGACTTACTTCTCTTAAAATTCTCCCTCATTGACTCAACTATTTCGCTGGCAACGAGACAGCTCCGATTATCTGCCTGGTCGGCGGCGTTGCGCAACGTCAGCGACGCGTCCCTCAGCAGTCCCCTGATCTCAGACGGAGACAACAACTCCGATGCTTCGAGTTCCAGGAGGACCGATTCACTCACATGCAGCGCGGCAAGCGCAACGGCCCGAGGCCTTGTTGCAAGCAGCTTCAGAAGATCACCACTGCGCCTGTGCCGCGATTTCTTTTTTGCCATCGTCGCCTTCAACTGTACGGACAACGGTTTCTAATTCCCACGTCTTGACAACTTTACGCAGCCTCAGATCGAGAGGCAGGTCGATCCTCTCGTTTTGGCGTGACTTCCACGATATCGCACTTTGCTGTGGTGACACAGAGACAAGAAGATACCGAATTAGCGGTAGCTGGCGTCCAAGGCGTCACAGGGACGAATGGCGAGAAAACATTCTGTTTGGAGAAGATCCGTCCCTTTGCGATGAGCGATCGCTTTCTTTAGCCATAACTCTGCTTCGCGACAGCGCTGTCGTCTTTGAGAGACGGTACGGGGAACGCCTCCACCTGCCCCTCGGTCTTGTCGAGATATTGCATTAACGCTGTCACCAAATGGTAGAAGATGCTGGCAGGAACCTCCGTCGCCAGCGATCGGCCGCGCTCGTCGATCCTGTCCATCCACAGGCCAAGCGGTGCGGGATCGATATGCCATCTGAAAAGGCGCGCGACACGAGCTTCGATCTCTGGTTTCAGATCGGGCCCGCCGATGCCATCCAACGCGATCGCCGCCTTGATCGCTTCGCATTGAGGCCAGCTACGCGAGAGCCTGTCGAGAGGCAGCCCTTGTCGCGAAACGGCCGCATACGCCAACCCTGTGGCTCGATTCAGCCCGCTGGCGACCGCCGACGAATAGAGTTTCCTCGCATAAGCAGCCAGATCTTTCTGCCCGCTTGCCCGCGCGAAGTCGACGAGCAGAGAGGCCCATTCGAAATGGTGCCCCGGTTCGGTCCACTGCCCCTGGTCTCCGGGCAACGGCAGCCAGTCCGCATCGAAATACTCGCCGAGCGTCCAACTTTCCTGATCGAAGAAATGGCTGCGGAAGAGATCGATGACGCGAGCCGCTCGACGCAGATATACGCGATCGCCGGTTACGGCATACCAAGCAAGGAAAGCTTCAAGCATGTGCATGTGTGGGTTCGAGGACCGAACCCCATTCCAGCCAGGTGTCTCAAGGAAGCCATTCAGGCTGCCATCCTCGAGGTGAGAGTCGATGAACTGAAATGTCTCCTGTGCAAGCTGAAGGCCAGCCTTGTGGCCGCATCGATAGGCATGGGCAAGTGCGAGGAGCACGCAGGAGTGATCATAGGCGTCCTCCACGGGGTCCGCCACGCTTCCATTCGGATTGAGGGTGCGTACCCACCCTCCGCGATCGGTGCGGCCGTATTTTGAGATGAAGTCGATTCCGTGATCGATGAGCTTGTCGGCGTCCCCGGTCCAGCCACGTTCCTTGGCCACCGCAAAAGCATAGATCTGGCGAGCCATCGTCCGCATCCGCTTGGGTTTGCTTAATGGCGTCGCATCGAAACGAAGCGCTTCGTGGAAGCCGCCATGCACATTGTCGACCCCTGCGTTTGACCAAAGCGGAAGGGTCTCGTTGAAGAGCCAGTGCTCGACGCGCTTGCGCCATGACCCGCTGACAATGACCCGGTCTTCCGACGCCGTGAATTTCGTCTCGAGACGCCCACTCTTCTCGAGTTGCTCGACGACCTTCTTCACATTCTGGCTATGGCTGACCGGGGCGACGAATATAGCGTCCGGCGTTGCGACCACCGCCACATCCTTCATCCCTATAACGGTGAGCAGCCGACCTTGGCTTCTGAGGTAGGAACTGTCGCAGTCCATGGCGACAACATCGCCGATTACCACGTTGCCATTGCCGTCCACGGGGCTCGCCTCCAGCAATGATTGCCACGATCCAAGGTCGTTCCAGCGGAAGGACGCCGTCACCATCGCGATGCCCTGCCCATGTTCCATGACCGCATAGTCGATCGATGTGGAGGGGACCGCCGAGTAGAAGCCTTGTGGCAGGTAAAGACCCGAGACATCCACCTTGGCCGTCTTGAAGGCGCGTTCCGCCGTTTCCCATATCTCCGGCTGAAATTCGATTAAAGCTCTCTGCATTGTGTCGGCACGAAACAGGAAGATGCCCGCATTCCAGTAGAACCTTCCCGACGATAAATACTTTTGCGCCGTCTCGATGTTCGGCTTTTCGACAAACCGTGAAACCGCGGCCGCGCCGTCACCATTGGCCGCAACCTCAATGTATCCATATCCCGTCTCTGGATGAGTGGGCTTGATGCCGAACACGACGATGCTTCCCGAGTCGGCGGCAGGCATGCCCGCTTCAACGGTCTCCCAGAACTGCGTCTCGGTCGATATCTCGTGGTCGGAGGGGACCACGAGCACAAGTGCGTCCTTGCCGTGCTTCGAAATCGTCTGCAGTGTCGCAATAGCGACAGCTGCCGCGGTATTGCGGCCCAGGGGTTCGAAAATCGGCTTTCCGCCGTTCAGCCCAAGCGGAGTTATGTCCGAGATGACCCGTTCGGCATGACGTTCGGATGCTATCAGATAGATCGGCGTTTCGCTGTGCGGCCACGCTTTCAGGCGCCGAACCGTCTTCGCCAGCATGGAACCGTCCCCCGAGAGATCGTGGAACTGCTTGGGATTGTCTTCGCGCGAGAGCGGCCATAGCCGGGACCCGACTCCTCCGCTCATCACAAAACTTACGATGCGGTGTGCCATGCTTCAGCTCCTCTCAGAATGTCTGGTTGTAGGCCCCGACCTCTGGATTGCGGCGCAGGACGGCGTCGATCGCCTCGAACATCTGGCGACGGCGCTCCGACGAGACGGGGCTTTCGACGACGACGACAATTTCGGGCTTGTTCGACGAAGCTCTGACCAGACCCCAGGTGCCGTCTTGAGCCACGACCCGCACCCCATTGACGGTAACCAGATCAGCCAGCGGCTGACCCGCGAACACCGTCCCGTCCCCCTTCATCTTCATGAAGTCGCCGACGACCTTGTCGACAACGCCGTATTTGACTTCGTCGGGACAGTGAGGCGACATTGTTGGCGTGCCAAAGGTTACGGGCAGGGCGCGATAGAGGTCGGCCAGCGTCCTTCCCGGATTGCGGTCGAGCATCTCGCAGACGGTGATCGCCGTGATGAGGCCGTCGTCATAGCCACGCCCGATCGGCGGGTTGAAGAAGAAGTGCCCCGACTTCTCGAAGCCGGCGATTGCGTTAAGCTCGGCAACCCGTCGCTTGATGTAGGAATGCCCCGTTTTCCAATAGTCCGTCCGTGCACCGTTTTGCGCGAGAACGGGATCGGTCATGAAAAGTCCGGTTGATTTCACGTCTACGACAAAGGTGGATTGCGAATAGAGGCTGGAAATATCTCGCGCCAGCATGACGCCGACCTTGTCCGCGAAGATCTCGGAGCCTTCATTATCCACCACGCCGCAGCGGTCGCCGTCGCCGTCGAAGCCGACACCCAAATCGGCACCGGTTTCCAAAACCTTGTCCCGGATCGCATGCAGCATTTGCATATCTTCGGGGTTAGGATTGTAGCGCGGAAAGGTGTGATCGAGCTCCACGTCAAGGGGGATCACCTCACAGCCGATGGTCTCCAGCACCTGGGGGGCAAATGCGCCCGCCGTCCCATTACCGCAGGCAACGACGACACGCGGCCTGCGTCGAACGTTCCTTCCGGCAGTCAAGTCTTCGATGTATCTCTCGCGAAAGTCGGAAACGAATTCGTAGCCGCCGCCACCCACCAGATCGAAGTCGCCGTTCAGCACGAGCGCCTTGAGCGCTGTCATCTGGTCAGGCCCGAATGTAAGAGGCCTCTGCGCGCCCATCTTCACTCCGGTCCAGCCGTTCTCATTGTGGGAGGCCGTTACCATGGCAACAGACGGAGCGTTGAGTGCGAACTGCGCGAAATAGGCGGTCGGGGAAAGCGCAAGGCCGATGTCCTTGACACGTGCGCCAGCCGCCATCAGCCCTGACACCAACGCCATCTTTATGGACATCGAATAGCTGCGAAAGTCATGGCCGGTAATGATCTCAGGGCCCGCGCCCATCCGGCGGATCAGAGTACCCAGACCCATGCCCAGCGCTTGGGCGCCCATCAAATTGAGTTCGGGCTCTTTCTCAGAGCCCGGATGCCCAAACCACCAGCGCGCATCATACTCGCGGAAGCCAGTGGCTTTGATGAGAGCATTGTTCTCGAACGCGAATGTGTTTGGCTTGGCTTGGCCGACTATGTTTAGGGTCACGACTTTCGCTCCGAAATTGCGCCAACATTCCTAGCATCTCGGCGAGCCACGGCCGCTTCATGAATTCGGGTAGCGCTACCCCACGCTTCGTGCCGCCTCATCCAATAGGTGGAGCCCATCGATGACCGAAAGGATGTCTCGTCTGGGCATGGCGGTTGAGTATCGTGGGAAGTAGGTCCGCGTCGGGCGCTAACCTCAATGTGGCTGTGTAGTGCCGCTGACACCATTCAGTTTCCTTTTTCGGAAGAACGTCGATCATAGGCGTTTCCGAGCCTTGGCACGTGCGCTCGACGGCATTCAGCCAGAAATCGAAAGAGAATCGGAGCGACTTCGCGGGGCCTGGAAACACATGACAGATTGTGCGGCGTTTTCCCTGGAGGCAACGGAAAACGGGGATAAGAGCGAACGCCTGTCAGCTAAGCTGGATATTCTCGCCCGGGACCTTGCAGCCAACCGAGCACGACAGTTGCTGCTGGAACGGCAGAAGTCATTTCTAGCCACGATAAGGGCCGGTCTGCCGCGCATTCTTCACTCCCACAGGGCGTAGGTCTACGCCAATTGGTGGCGTTTACCTTCCCCCGCGTCGGCGTAGTCTTTCTTGCAAAGCTTGGGATCGCGGGGCCTCGGCTCTTATGAGAACATCGGGCGGACGCCATGAAGCTCTTGTGTCGGGCGGCGTGCACGAAGGATTCTCCTTCATGCCCGCCGGAGACTTTGAATGAACCGTTTGTTCGCCAGCCAATGGCCCTTGGCAACCAATCATCAGGCCAATGCCGGACAAGAATTCATCGGCCTCTCGGACATAACCGAGTTTCTGAGATATTATGTCGGAACAATGTCGGCCTGCCTTGCCGCGGCACTCCTGGTCGCATGGTTTTACAATTCGACCACCGATCCGGTTTTTACAGCCAGCGCGAAGATATTGATTGAACCGAAGCTGCCCCAACATCTGCAGGAGGGTGGCGAAATAAATCTCTCGTTGGACACCGCACAAATAGAAAGTCAAATCGCTGTACTGCAATCCGAGAAGATTGCTTCCATGGTCATCGGTCGGTTGAAACTGATTGAGGATGCAAGTTTCAATCGCCCCGAGACACCGATATTGCAGGAGAGATTTAGGAAAATCAAAGATATAATGGTCCAGGCTGTGGGGCTTGAGAAAAGCATCTGGCTGAACGCGCTCTGGGGGCATATCGGTTTAGGCGCTCCGGAGTCGGTCGCGAAGCTGACCGACTACCAGAAGTCACGTCTCAGCATGCTGATTTTCCTCAATGGCCTCGATGTGCGAAGGGTGGGTGTCTCCTACGCGATAGACATATCCTTCACCTCCGCCGATCCCGAGGGCGCCGCCAAGATTGCGAATGCAACGGCCGACGCCTTCGTGCATGAGCAGATCGACACCAAGGCCGAGTCGGCAAGAGAAGGTGGGGCATGGTTGGAAAAACGCCTTCAGCAACTGCGCACCCAGATGAACGAGGCAATGGCCAGGGCACAGGCATTCCGCTCTCGACACGATTATAGCGTAGGCGCTGATTCAAGTGCCGGTGACGGCGTCAATTCTGAACCTACTCTCGAAGAACTCGAGGTGACCGCCGACACCTACCGAAAAATGTATGAGAGCTTTCTGCAGGCTTACACCAATTCAGTAAGCCAGCAATCCTATCCCGTCGCCGATGCAAGAGTAATCACGGCCGCGACACCACCGCTTCTTCCAAGCGCTCCAAAACCGAAGCTGGTGTTGGCCTTCGCCGGCGTCGCAGGGCTCATTCTCGGCATTGGCCTTTCCTTCGCGCGGCATTCATTCGACTGGACCATACGCTCGCCACGTCAAATCCGCGATAACCTGGAAATAGAGTGCGTAGGAGAATTGGCGCCCACCAGCAAGCGCAGGGAATTCGGAAACGTCGACGAGGTGACTAGGCATCCGTGGTCGCGATACAGCCAGAGTCTGAGGAAAGTGCGAACCGAAATCAGCTTGGCGGAGACGAACCATCCGGTGAAATTCCTTGGCCTGACTGCAGTGTCGAACAACAGTCAGAAGAGTTCCGTCGTCAGCAATCTCGCGACCCTGTATTCTATGTCCGGCCTAAAGACATTGGTGATCGACGCCGATGTCCGGAGATCGACGATCACCACTCAACTGCTTGGGCGCTCGAACGTCCAGGGCAAAGAGTGCCAGGATGGTTTTCAACACAATGTCATTCGCGCCGTGGGGCGGCGGTTCGACGTTCTTTCAAGTTCCGTGGTGGATGCAAAAAGCCTGCTCGTGCCAAGAAACATGCAGGCTTTCCTGTCTCAAGTCAGTGCTGAGGATCCGACAGCCGACGAACTGGCCGCTTATGATATGGTCATCGTTGACCTGCCAACGCTCGAATCCGGGGCGGATGACCTGATCGTTGGATCCGTGCTCGATGGTGTCGTGGTCGTTGCGGAGTGGGGAAAGACGCACGTCGACACGTTGCGGGAGCTTGTGAGGACGCTGCAGGCCTCCAGGACGCCGATACTTGGCGTGCTTCTCACGAAGGCGCGGGCAATGACGTCCAAGCACCGTCGGATTGCGGCCAAGCGCAGCGCTTTCGGAAGTCGGCAAAGCGTGTAGGGCAATCATACGTGAGGATTAGGGGGTAGCCGTTGGAGTATCGCGCTACCTCCTTTGCATTTCTTGCCGGCAAGTTCCGTCCTTGGAAGACTGTGGAAGTTGAACAACGAGAAACAGCGACCGTCACATGACAAACGCCTTCGAGAAGCAGTCGCACCAGGGGGGGGCGCTTTGGGGCCAGCCCGCTGTGCCGGCGGCGGTCGAGAGCAGGGCGGTCCTGCATGTTGTTTCTGCGCGTGACTACGCCGGCGCCGGGACTGTGTTGAATGACCTGTCGGATGTCATCACTGGAGCGACGAACCCTCCGATCGGAGGCGTCCTCAAACGGATCATGGATCTGGTCATCGCCGGCGCAGCGCTCGTTTTCGCCGCGCCCGTCATGATCCTCGTAGGTCTGTTGATCAAGATTACGGCCGGCGGTCCGCCAATATTCTCGCATAGCCGCGTAGGCTTCGGCGGAAGGTCATTCGATTGCTATAAGTTTCGCTCGATGGTGCGCAATTCGGACGAAGTTCTGAGTGCATATCTTGATGCCAACCCCGACGCACGCAGGGAGTGGGAAGAGACCCACAAGATCAGGAACGATCCGCGCGTTACGCTCTTGGGGCGACTGCTGCGCAAGTCCAGCCTGGATGAGCTTCCCCAACTCATCAACATACTGCGCGGTGACATGAGTTGCGTGGGCCCAAGACCTATCGTCAAGGACGAACTCAGGCGTTATGGCGAGCATCAGGCGGAGTACCTCGCAACCAGGCCGGGACTCACCGGTCTTTGGCAGGTGAGTGGAAGAAGCAGCATGGACTATGATAACCGCGTTGCGTTGGACAGCCAATATGTGCGGAACTGGTCGGTCTGGCTCGACGTCGTGATCCTGCTCAGGACCATTGTCGCGGTCATGCGGGTCGACAGGGCCTCCTGAAGCGTCGAGCGACGATCACTTTTCGTTTCGAGTCCAGCAGTGCGCTAGAGACAAGCCTGCGAGGTAGGCGCAAGCCAGAACAAATACCAGAATTAGAGATTTGCCAACGGTCACATTGCCAGGCAGCCCCATGCTATTCCAGGTGACCGCCCCGATCACCAGCAGTGCGGTCGCTGCCAGCAGCGCCGCAGCCTTGAATCGTAAACCCAGTAGTATCCCTGCCACCGACACGGCCAGTATGCTTGTGAGCACCGATATCTCCAGTGGCACCAGCAGAACCAGTCGGCTTGCCGCGGCAGGGAGTTCCGTCAGGGGCCAAGAGCCCGCGTGCGCCAACTGATATGCGGCCTCGCAGTGCAAGGCAAGTGCTAGAGACGGTGTGTCGGAATGCTGTTCGAAATATCGCGAACGGGTACTTGTAGGGCGACATATTTTTCGGGTCATGGCCACGAGCATGACCATGCACGACCCGCTGTGCCCGTCCAACGCCACCTGTAGCAAGAGGGCAGCCCGGTCGATCAGCGGCCGAGCCAGGATACGGCCCTGGTTGGCCCCAACCCGGATCCGGTCAGTTCGTACTTCCAACAGCAGTTGTTTCCGCCTGGATGCTTGTATCCGCTGCGGGCAAGCTATCTAAGCCCGACTGCGGCAGCGGGATTTCGACCTTCACGGTATCGCCCGGCTCGACGAGGGTTGTCTCCTGGGCAGCAAACTCTTCCGTGCCGCTGTCTTTCGGCCTCACAATCGTGAAGATCGGCTTGGCCCTCGCGGCATTTTGCCTTAGCGCCAGCAGAGCCGGCACTGCAACCTGGGTCTCGCG
Organism: Mesorhizobium sp. CO1-1-11; assembly: GCF_020164995.1. Classification (NCBI taxonomy): domain Bacteria; kingdom Pseudomonadati; phylum Pseudomonadota; class Alphaproteobacteria; order Hyphomicrobiales; family Phyllobacteriaceae; genus Mesorhizobium; species Mesorhizobium sp. CO1-1-11. Next base: position 15,689 of record NZ_JAIUHE010000035.1, on the reverse strand, counting down.
CAGCAACTGCACCGCGGTGTCGGACTTGCTGGTGACCTCATTGAGCTGCTGTTGTGTCTCGCGCAAGCCCTCGGCAACCTCGCTGGAATGCTGATTGCTGAGGTTGAGGATTTCGATGTCCGTCTTGCTCATCTCCTGCCTGACACGCAGCATCGAGGTCTCGGCCGCCAATCTGTCGCTCTGCATCTGGGCGACGGTCCCCTCCAGCGAGAGTTCCCGCGGTGCGACCGCGAGGCCCTTCTGCACGAGATTCGAGACACCCGCGAGCTCCTTTTGGATGAGTTCGATCTGTTTGTCATGGAAAGTCAGCTGTTGCTCGAGCGAGGCCAGCTCCTGTTGCAGGAAGTCCTTGAGTTCTCGCAGTGAGCGCAGTTGGGTCGCCAGTGCATCCTTGCGGATAACGAAAATCTTGCGTTCCTGGTCCATTGCCAGCGCAACGGTTGCGTTCGAAGCCCTGTCCCTCAGTTCGCTCGGGAAAGCGATGTCTTCACTGCCGGCCAGCTCTGACAGCAACCGCGCTTTGCGCGCGAGCAGGCTGACATTGTTCAAAGCCAGCAGCCCGACATCGCCTTGGCCCGCAATGAACTCTCGTCCAAGCCGAGACACATCGTCCTCGCGTATAGGCAACCCGCCGGCGACCCCGAGCGCCTGCAGTACCGTCAGGCCGGGCCTGTAGGGAAATTCTCCGGATTGCTTGACGTTGCCGATGATATAGAATGGCCTATATTGGGCAATCTCCACGGCCACATCCGGCTGGCGGCCGAGACCCATGTGCTGCATCAGCCGATCGCCTATGGCGTGAGCGAGATCCCCGGGAGCGGAGCCCTCGGCGCGCATCTGCCCAACAAATGGCAGGAAGAGCGTCCCATCGGCACCGACAGTGAAACTGTCATTGAGAGCCGTCCACTCGAAGATGACGTCACGCGATGCGCGCCATTCGTAAACCTTGAGCCTGACCTTGTCCTGCGGCCCAAGCAGGTACTCCGCGGCTGACGCCGGCAGCGGACAGGCAGCAGCTGCCGCCAATGAAATCCCTGCCACTGTTGAAAGCAATTTGCGCATTGTCTTCCCCCGTCGTCAGATCTTCAGGATGTATTCGGGTTCGATTCGCCCCATGGCGATATGCAGGATCGCGAGCGCGTTCCCGCTGAGACGACCCCTTCGGTCGACATATGGCTCGGGCCAAAGGCTCTTTGCGAGGTTGGCTGCAATATTCCTGAACATAAGGGGAAGCGCGAAAGAGGCTGGAACTGTCCCTTTCCTTACCAGGTAGACCGCATTGGCGACCTGGGAGTAGCCGAACCGCTTTCCGCTGACGCGTCCCGTTTTTATTCCAAGATGAACACCCGTGATCGACGTCACGCATACGACGCGACCTCTGGTTCTCATTTGACTTGTGAAGTCGATGTCTTCCTGCCAGCCATAGAGGACGAGGCGCTCGTCGAAGCGCAAATCGCCAACCAGCGAGGAACGGAACGACATGTTGCATCCGTAGGCACCGACATGGTCGACCACGCAGGGTCCATTTGCTGTGTGGCCTTCCGATTCCCTTAGCGCAGCTTCTGCATCCTCCCAGGTAAGACCGGCATTGGTGGCGCCGTCTCTGACGACCCTGCCCATCACAACCGCCCATCCCTCATTTCCAGCAAATGCCTCCTCGACCTGCCCCAGGTATCGAATGGAGGGAACGAAATCGTCGTCGAAGAATGTTATGATGTCGAAACGCCCCAATGCGGGCACAAGAGCGGTGTTGCGTTGGGCAGCCAATCCTTTCGGACCGAAAACACTCGATACCGGGAACCGGCAGCCGTCCGGCAGTTCGATGTGTGTGGCGTCGGGTGCCGACAATATGACTTCATCGGGAGGTCTTGTCTGGCCGCCTAAATATCCAAGCAGGCGAGCAACTTGCTCGCTGCGTCCGAGGGTCGGGATAATTACTGCAAGTTTCATGTTTCTTCCAGGCATCGCTTCCCTGACCCTATGATGACGCGAGGGCTCAAGCAGCCTGCATAAAAGTGGGCTCGACCAACGGGGCCTACCCCCGGGTACCCGCTTTCGAAGTATTTCCCGCAAGCGGCTCACAATCATAAGCGGTAGGGCAAATGCCAGCCGGCAGCAGTCCGTGACCGATCGGACAACTTGCGATCCTCCTTCGACAAAACAGAAACTGAGGCCTCAAAGGGGAAGGGGAGAACCATGCTCCATGAACGCTCTTCCGACCTGGCCATCGCGGCCAAGGTCGAAATGCCGATTGAGGAGTTTCCGGCTGCTCCGGTGTCCGACTTCGACAGATATGCCAGGATAGCGGTCGTTCACGACTGGTGCCCAAATTTCCGGGGTGGCGAACGAGTTCTGGCGCAGATATGCAAGCAATTTCCCAATGCAGAGGTGTTCACACTTTTTGATTTCCTCCCGGCTGAGGTGAAGGAGCAATACTTTCGCGACGTGGAATTTCATGCCTCCGCGGCCAATCGGATACCGATGGTACGGAAATTCTACCGGTCCCTCTTCTTCTTTTGCCCATTTCTGATCGAGCAGTTCGACGTGACCGGCTATGATGCTGTGATCTCGTCCTCGGCGGCATTTTCCCGAGGTGTGATCACAAGACCTGATCAGCCGCATCTGTGCTATGTGCACAGCCCCGTCCGCTATGCCTGGGATGAGCAATTCTCCTACCTTCAACAGGGCAAGCTCGGCTTCGGTCCGAAAGGACTGCTCTACCGCTATATGCTGCACCGTCTGAGGACCTGGGATACGAGAACCGCGCACGGTCCAGACCTGATGCTGGCGAATTCAAACTATGTCCGTTCCCGAATCCAGCACATTTACGGACGTGACGCACGGGTTGTTTTCCCGCCGGTCTCGCTGAAGGAATTGCCCTGCGTAGAGGACAAGGACGACTACTACGTCTCGGCGTCCTTCCTGGCCCCCTACAAGCGCACCGACCTGGTGATCAGGGCTTTCAACGAGATGCCGTCGCGACGGCTGGTCATAGTCGGCGAAGGGCAGCAATCAGCCAGTTTACGATCGCTGGCGGGTCCGAACGTCACATTTTCGGGGTTCCTCCCTCGCAAGGAATATATCGATACGCTTGCCCGGGCGAAGGCGATGGTGTTTGCGGGTTGCGAGGACTTCGGCATCGCGCTCGCCGAGGCGCAGGCCTGTGGGACGCCGCTGATCGCTTTCGGCAGAGGCGGCGCGGTCGATATCGCGCGAGGCCTGGGAGCAAAGTCCGAGCCGACGGGGGTACTGTTCAAGGCTCAGACCATCGAGCACCTCATAGACGCGGTCAAACGGTTTGAGGAACACAGCCACCTCATCACGCCCCAGGCCTGCGCCAAGAACGCGCAGCGCTTCTCGGAAGAGAATTTCGACCGCGCCATGCTGGAGTCCATAGGAGCGGTCCAGGCACTTCACGCGATCATGTGAGTTCACGCAGCCTGACTATGTTGGTTTCTGTATCGATACCGTCAGCAACAGCCATCGCCTGCAGGTAGCGCAAGGCGCTTGCTCTCCAGCTATATGCCGAGGCTCTAGCCTGTCCCTTCCCTATCAACTGCAGGCGCAGGGTCCTGGAATTGCGGAGTTCCATGAAACGGTCGAACCATGCCTGCGGATTGTCAGCGGCAGCATAGAGGGCTGCGTTCCCACAGACCTCTGGCAGGCTGGCGCGTTCGGACACGACAACCGGACAGCCGAGCGCCATTGCTTCGACAACCGGGAGACCAAAGCCCTCTGTTAGTGAAGGAAAGGCCAGGCAAAGCGAGTCCGTCAACAGCGCAGCCAACTCGTTGTCGCAAATGCGTCCGAGCCAATGGATGTTTCGGGCTTCAGCTCTGGCCGATCCTGTTTTGAAAATGGCCGAACCCGCCATGCCGACAACCGCGATCTTCAGTCCAGCTTTGCCAAGGCGGTCGGCCATATCGAGAATGAGATTCACATTCTTGTGGGGTGCGGCGCTGCCGATCATGACGATGGTTTCGCGCGAGGCGGCCAATCGTGTCGCTGCCGAGTGTTCAGCCTTCCACAGCAAGGCATGTTCATGGCCGTTCGGCGCAACGAAGACCCTCCGCTCTGGGACGATGTCCCGCCGGACCAGTTCGCCTAGCGAAAAATTGGAAACTGTCGAAATGCGGCATGCCATCTTGCCGAGGCATGGTAACAGCGCTTTGTAGGAGGTCCTGAAGCCAAGTGAATAGCTGTGTGGGGCATTCCAGACATTTGCATCGTGAATGCACACGATATGCTTGCGCGACAGAACCGGCCCGGTATTGCACAGGCTGAGTAGCCCGCCGCCGCGCACAGAGGCGGCTAGCCGGGTCTGCTCCCATAGATGCCCACCGCTGCTGCCTAGCACGCAACGTTCGATAGAATTGAGCGGTATGTCCGAGCTCCCCGGTGGGCAGTGAAGCCTGAGCTCAAGCCCACAGGTGAGCGGCGCCTGTTCGGTGATCAGCGCGTCCAGCGAACGGACGATCTCTCCCGCATAGCGCTGGACGCCCGTTGTCGGTTGGGAAAGGAAACGTCCGTTTATTGTCCAGTGCCGTGCCATGTCACCCTCTCGATGTTTCTAGTTTTAAACCGCTAGCGCGTGCGGTCACTACGGCCGTTGGGTCATCCAGACGCGCTGAGGGTCATCCAGCCAGGCGAGGGCGAGCGTTGGAACTACCTCAAACGTTTGAGGGCCGCTGCGTTGGCGACGGTGTTAGTCTGGCTGTTGGTCCGGCAAGGTGGAGGAGATGGTGGGCAAATCTGAGTTCAATGCGGCGCCGGCGTTGCAGTCCAGGAACTCGCGCCGGCAGAGCGCCGCCGCGATGGTGGCAAGATCGCTTCCCGACGGCTCGCCGTACCTGATTGGCCATCCTGGCCGGACACCGGCGGACTTCGAGCCGCCCAAGCGGCGGTGGACGATAAACGGCGATTTCACGACGCTTCGACGCAATGGGATAGCGCGTTACGCCCACGAGGTGACGATGGCTCTCGATGCCCTTATTTCCGAAGGGCATCCCTTGGGTCGCGACCTTGAGATCGATCTCGTGGTGCCGCGCCCGCCTGCCGAGGCTCTTCATCTCAAAGCCATCTCGATGCGGATCGTCCCTGAGTTCAACAGGCCTCGACTTCCGCAGTTGTGGGTGCAGGCGCAGTTGCCCTGGCACGTGCCGGGAGGGCTGCTCAGCTTCTGCAACCTCGCGCCCGTCGTGCTGAGACGCCAAATTGCATGCATCCACGACATGCATACGAGAATGATGCCGTCGAGCTACGCGAGAGGGTTCCGTTGGGCACACCGCCTGATCCTTCCAATGCTGGGCAGGCGGGCCGCACGGATCACGACGGTTTCGCAACTCTCCCGCAGTCATTTGGTCGAGTTCGGGATCGCACGCGAGGAAAATATCGTCGTTACCTACAACGGCAGCGATCATGCCAAGAAGTGGGACGCAACAAGATCATCCCTGACCGTCAATCGGGGCAGGCCATATGTCGTTTGCCTAGGCCGGGGGGATCAAGAATACAAGAACATGGGGCTTCTAGCCAAGCTCGCATCGTTTCTAGATGGGATGGGTCTCGACCTCTGGATGCCTGGGGATATCGACGAGACCACGGTCTTGCGGCACGTCCCGGAAATGCCGTCGAACCTAATCCTCCTTGGGCGCGTAAACGATCACGACTTCAAAAAGGCGCTCGAAGGCGCCCTCTGCTTCCTGTTTCCATCACGGATCGAAGGCTTTGGGCTGCCCGCAATCGAGGCGATGGCCTCGGGTTGCCCGGTCATAGCCTCGACTTCGCCCTGTTTGCCTGAAATCTGTGGAGATTCCGCGCTCTATGCGGACCCGGACGACGTACAGTCATGGGCCGAAAACGTTCGCCAGCTAGCGGTTGACCCGGATTTGCGTAAGCGAATGGTTGGCAAGGGCCATACCCGGGCGAGCAGCTATTCTTGGCGATGGATCGCATGGAAGTATCTCGAGCTTATGATCCAGGTCGACGCGGATTTCGGGGAAGTCTACGGGTAGTCGAACGCAAGTGCAGTTACCCCCAACTGATTGCCGCACAAAGCACATATCAATTCGTTTCATCACGGCACGCATCAACGCCCATCCGGGTGTCCTGTCAGGGAAGTGGCAGTCAAATAGTCATGCCGCCTGATGGCTAGGTCATGGCCTCCAAAGGAGGTAATGCGAAGCTTCCCACCCCCGTATAGGCAAATTGCTTCAACATCCGGTAGTTCCGACAATCCCGATATTGAATGTCGTACAGGGAGGCATGATCGCTATGTCGTTTCGTTTTGCAGCCGCGGCTGCTTTGTTGCTGACAGCATCCGCGCCCGCATCCGCCGATTTGCTCTGGGGCGTGAACGGCCATCCGGTGGTTTCCTACCCGGATGTTCCGATCGAAAGACAACTCGATTTCGTCAGAGATCTCGGCGTCAAATCATATCGGGTCAACATCACGGCGGCAGATCAAGGAGATACCCTTGCGCGACTCGTAAAGGCCGGCAAAGAAAGAGGGATCGAAATACTGCCCGTGATCACGCCGGGACTAGACCTGGACAAGGACAAGCCGGAAGAGCTTTATGGCGAGGCTCGGCAATTGGCGTTCGCCCTTGGCGCCAGGTTCAAGAACGATATCCGCGTTTGGGAACTCGGCAACGAGATGGAGATATACGCCATCATAAAGCCCTGCGAGAAACGCGATGACGGGTCGCAATATCCATGCGGGTGGGGTCCCGCGGGTGGAAACGGAGTGCTCGACTACTACGGTCCGCGCTGGGTGAAGGTGAGCGCCGTCCTCAAAGGCCTGTCCGAGGGCATGACGGCAGTCGACCCGAGCATAAAAAAGGCAATGGGTACAGCTGGATGGGGCCATACTGGCGCCTTCGCGCGGATGAAGCAGGATGGAATCGCCTGGGACATCTCCGTCTGGCACATGTACGGGGAAGATCCCGAATGGGCTTTCCGCGAGATTTCCTCCTACGGCAAACCGATCTGGGTCACCGAATTCAACAACCCCTACGGAAGTCAGCGCAGCGAGCGCCAGCAGGCTGACGGCGTCAAGCAAACAATGACACGGCTTCGCGAACTCCAGGACAAGTACAAAGTCGAAGCAGCGCACATCTACGAGCTGCTGGATGAGACCTACTGGGCTCCAAGCTTCGAAGCCAATATGGGGCTGGTCAGACTTGCCGCAAACAAAGGCAAATGGATAGCAGGTGAACCCAAACCTGCCTATATGGCTGTTCGCGACATCACCCGTGGCCCGCAGCCCCTGCCCAAACCGCGCCGGGATTGCGATGCGGGTGCCAAGTTTGCCGACGGGTTCACCTATGTGCGTCAGGTAAATTTTGCCTATTGCCTCGTACTTGGCCATAACGGCGACGCTGCGGAGTTGGATCGCTGGTCGGCAACGCTCGAGAGCGGAGGCGCCCGGCTCACCAACGTGATCATGGAAATGATTCGCTCCGAAGAATTCGAGGCTAAGTATGCCACGATTGGGCTTACCGACCGCGCCTATGTCGCGTTTCTTTACCTGCTCTTGTTGGAACGCCCCGCGGACAGCTACGGTATGGAAACCTATACCCGCCAGTTGCGCTTAGGATCAATGACGCGCGATGCCATTGCCTTTGGCATCGTCAGCTCGAGCGAATTCAAATCCCGACATTCTGCCATGCGCGACGCCTCGGATGTGCCCGCGCCCGACTAAGCAGGGCAAAGACGCCGGGTATGGCGGTGGCATTGCAAGTCCATTGCTCCGGCCGCGGCACAAGACTTGAGGCCGCCGCCGGCAGGTCCGTCTGATTTCACGGTTGACCGGAATCTGTACAAGCATGGTTGTTTCGCGCCATACCATGGGCCCTGAAGGACGAGATCATCAGGCAGATGCATCACCAGCCGGCCGGGGCGCGAATTTGCCAATTCCTTTCGCGACAGTGGCCGCGCCCCATCGGAGTTGCCGAGATGAACGCCGTTCCTTTTTGCCAGGGTCGCAGCACGCGCATTCGCGACGTTGGAACCGCCGTTGCAGCGCTGCCCCCCACCTGCTCTTAAGACGGCCGGAGAGACCACGATTGATGAAACCTGGCGCGAGAACCGACACTGTCCTTTGCCCGCGTCGGTGTGAGAGCACCTGCAGTTGGTGCATGATCCTGCAAACGGAATAGATTTGCGAAAACAACCGCGGTGCTTAAGCCGATATTGCGTTTTGGCTCAGACGAGACGCCATTCGAACAATGGCGGAGCGACTTTAACAAAAATACGGCCCCCCGGGGCTAATCCCCGACGGGCCGCCTGAAACCACTATCATTCTTGCGCGAGAGCGCCTTCGCCGAAAAGATCGTTCACCTTGTAGGCGACCTCTGTCCTGTTGGTTGCCTTCAGTTTTTTCATGATGTTTCGGATGTGCACCTTCACAGTGCTTTCGCGCAAGTTCAGTTCGTAGGCTATGATCTTGTTCGCCTTACCTCGCCGAAGCGCCTGAGCCACTTCAGCTTGCCGGTGCGTGAACATAGCCGTCAACGGACGCGTCTCGCGGCTGCCTGAATCGATCAGATGCCGCATCGACAGCACGCTGCTGGCCGGCACGAAGATGCCACCCGCCGCCGCAAGGTTGACGGCTTCGACGCAGACGTCAATACCAACAGAAGTCGGGATGTATCCGCGTGCGCCGCATTCAAGTGCTGTTAGTATTTGCCCGAGATCTTCTGTATCAGATAAGATTATAACTGGAACAGAGCTGAACTCAGAAGAGATGGCTCTGATCTCATCTGCAATCCCACGGTCAGTAAATTTGCGTCCGCCAAGATTAAATAGAATGGCAGCTAGAGGAGGATAAGCCCCCTTCTTTATACGCCATTCTTCGATCAATCCCATGGCGGCAACGGCCATTCCCAGGTCATGATCCTCGAGGGCCGATGCGAGACATTCGCGGTCCAACGCCCTTCCGTCCAGAATAAGGAGGCATTCTCTATCTGCTTGTTCGCTGCCCCTTCTAATGCTGCTCGACGGAGTTTCTGGTTGACTTGCGGAGTCGAAATTATGCAGTCCGTTTGCAGAAATCATACTAGTACCCCAACCCTTGATCAAACACGACGACCTTCTGGCGGCCGACATAACCCCCTCAAATTCCCGGATTTTCTTGAAGTTTTCTGCCCGTCCCGTGAAGGCCTAGCTGGACTTCTTCAGCTTAGAGCGCTCCTCGTTTCCCAAACGCCACCTAGGATTGAATAGTTTATGCTTTACAAGTGGGTGCTAATCTAAGTTAATTTTCCGATAATTTTTTTATTCAAGCCGAGCGAATGTCGCCAGTTGCGCGGGCAACAGGGCTGGCCGATAAGCTCAGCTCATGAACCAAGCATGCAAATAGTCCGAGATTGACTAAGCCGTCATGCTCATTCAATAGGCGGAAGCTGGGCAGGCAGTACTCTGTGGCGTCTTGCCACAAAAGGCTTCGTTGACGAAATGCGTTGCCCAGGACGAACATCGATTTGCCAGCGTCTGCCCGGGCCTTCGCGGTCTGTCTGCGGACACGCGAGACAAGATAGGGGAGCCGCCCGCCCGCCCCGATGGCTCCTCTATCGCTTTGCGGGAGCAGCGCCAGGACGGCGTAGTAGAAATCCGCCTGCCGGCATTGGCTGACAGGCTGATAATGCTCCTGGAATTGACGCTGGACCTCAGGCGTTTCCCTGGGGATCCGTCTCACTCAGCCACCGCCTACCCTTTTCATCGCTGCGGGTCACGGTTTCGAAGGCATCGATCAACTTCTTGGCGGCCTTGTTGGCAAGGTGGGATTCAGGATAATGGGCGCTCACAGCGCGCGCCCGTTCGTAAATTTCCCTCAATTGCATCATCTGCTTAGGGCCAAATGCGCCATGGACAACCTGGGTGGTCATACCGCTTATCCTCCTCAACATGGACCTCTGGAGAACCCACCCCGTTTGCCAAGAGCTCCCGATAGTGTCCCATTAACACGACGTCTCTCGATTGTAAGCAGAGACGTGCCCGCAGTTCTGTGTATAAGTGTGACATTCGCCGCCGTCGAGGCGTTCTTTAGTGTGCGTTTGCCAATTAGCCGTTTGCAGGAAGGGGTAGGCGGGAATCCGCAAGGGCGGCGTCTCGAAAATTCCGGAGGTGTCGGCCCTACGCCGCACGTGCTTCTCTTGCTCAAGCAAATCGCTCCATGCTCGCCATCCATTTCTGGCAGCCCGTTTTACCAGGCTCACCGACAAGCATAACGCCGCGGTGGGGTCTGCCGCTGCTCGGTGCTAGGGCCTCCCGCGGGACACGGGACTACGCCGTTTGGCTCTCTTGCCCAAGCTATGTGCCTGTCGAAAGATGCATCACCGGATAGCGTCTTTCGTCAACGTTACCATGACCAACTGAGAGCGGGGCTCGATCAGCAATGCAGGTTTCTTTACCGGGTCTGCTGGTGTGCGCGGCTATTCTGATCATTGCATACTATTCCCGGGGACTGCTGATCGTTGGGCTGATTGCTTCCCAGGCATTCGGCGCCACGGCCCTCATGACCCTGACTGTTTTGGGTGGGTCATCTCCGCTCATCTACACCGTGTTCGAGGCTCTACTCGTCGCTGCCGTCGCTGCCAGACGACGTATATGGCTTGACTTGGGAAGCGTGTTTGGGAGCATCCGCCCGGTCTGGATCCTTGCGAGCCTCATGGTGTACGCAATCATTGGGGCGTGGCTGTTTCCAAGGTTCTTCGCCGGCCAAACGGCCGTCTTTGTCCAGTCGAAAATCCGCGGCACCGTCGTGGAAGCGTCGCTGGCTCCGGTTTCAGGCAACATCTCTCAGACGGGCTATTTCATTCTCGGTGGGCTCACGACCATTGCGCTTTGCACCCTGTTGCTGCACGCCGACAGGATAGACCAGCTACGCCGTGGCTTCTTCTTGTGGTGCGCCCTGCACGCTGGCATGGGGCTGATTGATTTCGTCAGCAAGAATGCCGGTGTGGGCGACGTGCTCGCCCCGGTCAGAACCGCCAACTATGCGATCATCAGCGACGCGTACGAGGCCGGTTTCGCGCGCATCACGGGACCTTTTTCCGAGGCTTCTTCGTTTGCCGGCGCTTCACTGGTCTGCCTGGCTTTCTCTTACACATATTGGAGAATGACCGGATCGCGCCTTGCCCAGTGGCTGTCGGCCATCCTGATTTTCCTGACCATCCTTTCGACGTCCTCGACCGCCTACGTTGGCCTGACTTTACTGTGTATTCCGGTCGCCCTCTCAATGCTGGCATCAGTTCTCCGGGGAAGAGTCGAACGGGAGGAGATATTGATCACGGTGCTGATGGTGCTCGGCGTGGCCGTTGTTATGGGCGTCAGCCTCTACCGGGCCGACGCGCTGGACCCCTTCGTCAGGCTCATCAACAGCACCATCGTCAACAAAGCCGATTCCGCCTCGGGGCATGAGCGCACCTATTGGAACCTCAAGAGCCTGCAGTCCTTCGTCGACACCAGTGGCCTTGGCGTCGGCTTCGGCAGCTCCAGGGCATCGAGCTGGCCGATCGCGGTTCTCTCCCAGCTTGGTTTGTTTGGGTCTCTGATGCTGGCAATGCTGCTCGGTGTCCTGATCAGGGGCTTGGGCGGGGTCCAACAGTGGGTGGCGCCTGAAACGGCTGCAGTTGCAATGAGCATCAGGAACGCCGCCTTCGCGGGCATAATCGCTAACTCGGTGTCTGGTGGCAGCGCCGACCCCGGCGCCGTGTTCTTCATCGCAATCGCCGTCGTCTCTGCCACCAGGGTCAGCGCCTTGCGCATGGCGGCAGATTTTGAAAGGCGCAATCCCTATCGGGCGGCACAGCCCACGCCTGCTGTCGATGCCGCTACCCCTTTTGGCGCCGAGACGGGCTGAAAATGAAGGCGTGCGCTGGCAGCGGGCAATGCCATTTTGATCTCGCGCGGCCCAGCCCCTTTTTGACCGCCGCCTATGGGCGAGGCGGCAATCCAACGCCCTGGACCCATTCTATGCTCCCAGCAGGAGACTTCTCCAGCCCTGCAGGAAGCTTCGTTTCGAGGCGCGGGAAGCAACGTCGCGCAGCTCGAGGCTGGTCTGCGCCTTTTCGTGAGAACTCCGTAAAAACGCGCGCCGCATCGCCTGTCCGATTGCTGCCGTGTCTTTCGGCGACACTTGTGCGCAGACGCCTTCCACGGCTTCCACCAAGGCGCTGTCTTCGGAGACGATGGGGAGAAGGCCCATATGGGCAGCCTCCAAGGCTGGCATGCCGAACCCTTCCAGGAGGCTCGGCAGGACGAATGCCTCAGCGTGCGCGTAGAGCCAGCGCAACTGGCTGTCCGGCACATATCCCGGCATCACAACCCCCGGTATCGAGTTCGCAAGATCAATGATCTTATCGCGGCCCTCGCCTCGCGGACCGCAAAGCACGTATTTGATACCTTGCTCATAGAACCCGGCGTCCCGATATGCCTCAAGCGCGGCCTTCTGGTTCTTGCGTATCTCAAAGGCGCCAACCGTCAGGAAGAAGGGGCTGTCGATACCAGGAAGGGCTTCCAGGGCTCCGGTAAATAGACCCGTACGCACGTACAGCGGAATCGTGGTGAGGAAGCGGAAGTGCAGCCCGAAGATCGAAACGAATTTATCCTTCGACCAATCGCTGACGAAAACGACCCCGGGTCTGCACCTGCGGATTTTTTCATAAGCGACACGGTAGTTCTCGACGGTTACAGCGTCATAGAGAAAACTATGGCTCAAAGGGCCGATGTCATGGCAGAGCACGATATCTTTTTCGGCCAGCTCCGATCTCAGCACAAAGAGCGGATCGAGAAAGACGCGCGTGTTCCGGTCGGCGGCTTTGCTGCCGATCAAGCAGCGTGGGCTGTCCTTGAGCCAGTTGATTTCCAGCATCATCAGCCGCGCCGCGATCTTGCGGGCCAGGCCTTCGGGAGCGAGCGCACCAAGCCGCCAATACCGAACCTGCGCGTGTTCGGGAACGAACTCCTGACAAAGGTCCTTGGCGATGTGCCAAGCGCCAGTCCGGTTCAATATCGATAGCGAGTTTTCAAAAAGTGGACGGCCGACAGCTGCAGCCACGGACTCTGCACAAGCCGATGCAAATCTTCCCTCCGCCCTCCGTGGAGCTTGCCGCTTCTCAATTTCCAACAACCGTTCACCTAATGTCGAACCGTCGGCGGCTTTGATCCGATGCGCAGCATCGGAAAAATCGTCGCAAGTTTCAGTTGATTGTCAAAAGCGTATCGGGGGGCAGGTTTTTGTCAACAAAATCACTGGGGAGGAGGCTCCTCTAAAAGAGCAGGTTCGGTCTAACCTTATTGGCTGATAGTTGCGCCACTGAGATTGACCATCCACCTGCAGATTTCGCGCCTCCTTGCGCTCGCTATGTCGGCCGACTGGCATGGCGCAGGTCGACTGCGGGTCAGGGCAGCCGGCGCTCTACCACCTCTGCCATGCCCGCCGCGAGTTCTGCAGCCAGTCATCGATAATTGGTGCAAGAGCGTCATCGTCAGGCCATTGCAAGGGCAGCGAGTGGACACGTATTCAGTCCACCCAGTCGAAGGATGCCAGCCTCATTCGGACTGGCGGGCCGCAGCAGGGGAGGGCGGATATGCCGCCTTTCATTCAGTTCCAGATCAGCGGGCGAGCGAGCGGAGCGAAAGTGGGGTCGTCCTCAGCTAAAACACCCAGGGCCTGGCGGAAGGAGCCTAACCCTTTCAGGCTCCTCCGGGAGCCTGCCGGGATTGTCCCCTCGCGGTCGATCTAATTATTAGCAAAAGATTCAGAACGCCCGTCGTAAGCTGTCATCCAATCATCCGCCGCGCGTGCGACCGCAAGTTCAGTTGGATCCGGCGCTTGAATTCCGTGGGCTTGAGCATAGGCCTCAAAGGTCGCGCACGCCGCCTCAATGTCTCTTTTGTCGGCAAGCGCGGACCGGCAAAGGGCGGCTGCCGCCTCATAGATGGGGCTGCGTCTGCCGGTCCACTCATCGAGGACCTGAACGGCTTCTTGAACGGACGTCACAGGATGGGGAAAGCCAAGCCCCACGAACACGTGAACTGGATGACTGAAGCGGTGCACCGACATTGTAGGAGGCTCCGTTGGGATGGGCTGTGGCCCGACTGCCGGGGATGATTTTTGGACTTATTTGGCAGCCGGGCCGGGGCCATCACTGGCGTGCTTATCTTCGCCGACTATCAGCAACAACACAACTAAACCTTAAGGATAGCCCTTCCGAACGTGGGCCATTGCCTCGATAACGAAGGTGCAGTTCGCGAAGTAAAGTCAAAGGCATTCGCGGTTTTCCTTTCGCGGGTTACGCAGTAGGACTTAAGTCTCATGTCCTAGGTTCCTAAGGTCTAAGCTGGCCGCTTTGGTTCCGCGAACGTCTATGGAATGTTCCTTCGTCGAGTAATCTCGATTAGTGCTCCAGGTAATACGCCGGCAACTCACGGCGGTCCAAGAGGGAGGTCGACTGTTCAGGTTCGGCGGAGCGATACGGGCAGCATTCTCATCTTGGTCAATCAAAACCAGATAACATCGGCGACCCGTTAAGCTCAGCACGCCCTTAAGGCACGGTGGCAGCAATCTACCGCCGAGCGCGGGAACGCCCGCTATTGCGCGGCTCCTTCGGCACTCCGTTAAATTAGTCTCGAGGTGGCAGCCAGGCGAGATAATTTCAGCCAGATTATCGCACGCGAGACCGTCAGCACGGCAAAGCGCGCCGGTCTTACCCGACTCCTGTCTCACTTCATGATCCTGCCGCGACCTTTGCCCGGTCCTGGCTCCGCCCGCGATTGAAGTAGTGCTCATTTCCTCCGGGTAGCAGCGTCGCGATAACGCGCCACTCGAAGTCGATGGAATCCTATCAGCTCACGGCGATGCTGAACCAGGCTTCCAGCCCGGGCAAGACCGCCAGCCTGTGACTGAGCCTGCCTTGCCGTTGTGAGCGTCGCGGCCACATACTCACTGCGATTCAGTTTGCTCGAGCGAGGAAGGCAATGCGGACCTCACTCTACGACCTGAGCGAGCCTACCTTCCTGCAAGCCGTGAGACCCATCCGAAGCGTTCTCGGCCGTGCCGTCACCTCTTTTCAACACCGGTGTCGATCCCAATCGGTTCGTGCAAACCCGCCTTTTCGATGAGATGGCGCCATTTCATGTTCAGATCGAAGCGGCGTGGCATCATTCCGTATTGGGAGGTTGAGGCTCTCAGGACTGGCGCGTTCAGAAACGGCCCTGGAGGCCGTCGCCCCGGAGAGATTGACGGCTGCGCGGGCAAGCACCTAGACCTGACATACAAGGCGGCGCGGCTTGGTGCCCACCGATTAGCCGGGGCGCCAAGAAGATGACCCCTTTCCCGATCTCTTTCGCAGCGGAAGCTTGTCGCTTTCGGCGATGTCGCTAAGAAAGCCAATCACCATCTTCGCCTGTTCGGACGTACAGGAATAGAAGCGCCGTTTACCTTCGGTACGCGATCGGACGATTCCGAATTTGGCCATGCCGCTCAAATGCTGTGAAAGGGCGGTCTGGGTCCCGCCCACCAGAGAAACTAGGTCCGACACGGATTTCTCACCATCCATCAGATGAACGACGATCAGCAATCGCTTGCTGAAGCCCAGGGCTGCGAATAGCCGAGAGGCAACGGACATCTGCCGTCGCGAAGGTTTTCCCTTAGAGGGGCGGGTGCGAAGGGCGGGATCCGCTTTGACT
>NZ_JAIUHE010000034.1:0-35907 GCF_020164995.1 Mesorhizobium sp. CO1-1-11 | reverse complement strand
GTAGCTTTTAAGTGGCCGCGGCGGGACTCACATCCCGCCGCGACTTCAAACGGACCTAGTTTCAGGGCTTGATACGGATATGGACACGACGGCCCGACATAGCGAGACCGACGAGCGGCTTCCCGCCTCCGCTCCCCGCCTGGCGCTGTCCGGCATCTCCAAGAGCTTCCCCGGTGTCCGTGCCCTGCACAATGTCAGCCTGTCGCTCTATCCCGGCCAGGTGACCGCGCTGATCGGCGAGAACGGCGCCGGCAAGTCGACGCTGGTCAAGATCATGACCGGCATCTACCAGCCCGATGCCGGCACGATCAGCATCGACGGCCAGGCCGTCGCGCTGCCCAGCGCGCACGCCGCCTTCGGCCATGGCGTCACCGCCATCCATCAGGAAACCGTGCTGTTCGATGATCTCAGCGTCGCCGAAAACATCTTCCTCGGCCATGCGCCGCGCACGCGCTTCGGCACCATCGACTGGCGCACGATGCGCAAGAATGCGCGCGAAGTGCTCGACACCATGCATGCCGGTCATATCGATGCCGATGCGCGGCTCAGGGATCTCGGCATCGCCAACAAGCATCTCGTCGCCGTCGCGCGCGCCATGTCGATCGACTCCCGGATCGTCATCATGGACGAGCCGACCGCAGCCCTTTCGATGAAGGAGATCGAGGAGCTTTTCCTTTTGATCGAATTCCTCAAGGAGCAGGGCAAGGCGATCCTGTTCATCAGCCACAAGTTCGACGAGATCTATCGCATTGCCGACCGCTACACGGTGTTCCGCGACGGCGAGATGGTCGGCGAAGGCCTGATCAGGGATGCCGGCCAGAGCCAGATCGTGCGCATGATGGTCGGCCGTTCGGTCGACCACATCTTTCCGCAGCGCAAGGCCGAGATCGGCGCGCCGGTGCTTTCCGTTTCCGGCCTGTCGCATCCGACCGAGTTCAGGGATATCGGGTTCGAACTGCACAAGGGCGAGATTCTCGGCTTCTATGGCCTGGTCGGCGCCGGGCGCAGCGAGGTAATGCAGGCGATTTCAGGCATTACCCGCATAAGCGCCGGCACGATCACGCTGGATGGCAAGGCGATCGCGCCGAAATCGGCCGCGGATTCGATCGAGGCCGGCATCGTCTACGTGCCGGAAGAACGCGGCAAGCAGGGCGTGGTTATCGGCCTGCCGATCTTCCAGAATGTTTCGCTGCCATCGCTCGCCCGCACCTCCAAATCAGGCATGCTGCGGCTGGCGGAGGAGTTTTCGCTGGCCCGTTCCTACACGGAACGGCTCGACCTCAGGGCCTCCTCGCTCAGCCAGGATGTCGGCACGCTATCGGGCGGCAACCAGCAGAAGGTGGTCATCGCCAAATGGCTGGCGACGTCGCCCAAGGTGATCATCCTGGACGAGCCGACCAAGGGCATCGACATCGGCTCCAAGGCCGCCGTGCACAGCTTCATGGCCGAACTGGTGGCGCAGGGCCTGTCGGTGATCATGGTGTCGTCCGAACTGCCTGAAATTCTCGGCATGTCCGATCGCGTCGTCGTCATGCGCGAGGGCCTTGTCGCGGCGGTCTACGACAACAAGGGACTGGATGCCGAGACGCTGGTCAGGACAGCAGCAGGGATCGCGGCATGAAAGCTTTCCTCAAATACCGCGAAATCTGGCTGCTCGCGGCCATCGTCGTCTTGATCGGGCTGATCTCGACGCGCTTCCCCGCCTTTGCCGACCCCGGCAATCTGCGCCAGGTGTTCAACGACACCTCGATCCTGATGATCCTGGCGCTCGGCCAGATGGTCGTCATCCTGACGCGCTCGATCGACCTGTCGATGGCGTCGAACCTCTGTTTCACCGGCATGGCGGTGGCGATGCTGAACGCCGCGCACCCGGCGATCCCGATCCCGCTGCTGATCGTCATCGCGCTCGCAGTCGGGCTGGTGCTCGGCGCCATCAACGGCCTTTTGGTGTGGCGTCTGAACATCCCCTCGATCGTGGTGACGCTGGGCACGCTCACCATCTATCGCGGCGCCACTTTCGTCCTGTCCGGCGGCGCCTGGGTCAATGCCGACAGGATGAGCCCGGAGTTCATCGGCTTCCAGCGCGCTGCTTTCCTCGGCATTCCGGTTCTGTCCTGGATCGCTATCCTGGTGATCGCGCTGTTCTTCGTGCTGATGACGCGCACCGCGCTCGGCCGCTCGATCTATGCCATCGGCGTCAATCCGACGGCATCCGTCTATACCGGCATCGATGTCGGGCGGACCAAATTCATCGTCTTCTGCATCTCCGGGATGACCGGTGGCCTCTGCGGTTATCTCTGGATCTCGCGCTATGTGATCGCCTCGGTCGAGGTCGCCAATGGCTATGAGTTGAACATCATCGCCGCCTGCGTCATCGGCGGCATCTCGATCGCCGGCGGCATCGGCTCGGTCGGCGGCGCAGTGCTCGGCGCGCTGTTCCTCGGCATCATCTCCAACGCTTTGCCGGTCATCAACATCTCGCCCTTCTGGCAGATGGCGATTTCCGGCAGCGCCATCATCCTGGCGGTCGTGCTCAACGCGCGCGGCGAACGCCAGCAGGGCCGCATCATCCTCAAGAAAGTGGAAGCGGTGACATGACCGACGTCCCCGCCCCGCGCCACATTCCCGACCGGCTCGACAAGCCGCTCTCTTCGGCGATCTTTTCCTGGGAAGCGCTGCTGGTCGTGGTGGTCATCGCCATCTTTGCCATCAACAGTTTCGCCTCACCCTATTTCCTCGATCCGTATTCGCTGTCCGATCTCACCTTCAATTTCACCGAGAAGGGCCTGATCGCGTTCGCCATGGCGCTGCTGATCATTTCGGGCGAGATCGACCTGTCGGTGGCCGCCATCATCGCGCTCGCCTCGACCATGATGGGCATGGCGGTGCAGGCCGGCGCCGGCACGCCAGTGCTTGTCCTGATCGGCATCGTCGTTGGGCTCGGCTGCGGCGCCTTCAACGGACTGCTGGTCACGCGCCTCGGCTTGCCTTCCATCGTCGTCACCATCGGCACGATGAGCCTGTTTCGCGGCATCGCCTTCATCACTCTCGGCGACCAGGCCTACAAGGGCTATCCCGAAAGCTTCGCCTTCTTCGGCCAGGGTTATGTCTGGTGGGTGGTGTCGTTCGAACTGGTGCTCTTCCTCATCGCCGCGGTGGTCTACTGGGTCCTGCTGCACCGCACGAGTTTCGGCCGCCGGGTCTTCGCGATCGGCAACAATCCGGTCGCGGCGCAGTTTTCCGGCGTGCGCGTCGGCCGCATAAAATTCATCCTGTTTTGCCTGACCGGCCTGATGTCGGGCATCGCCTCGGTGCTGATCACGTCGCGGCTCGGCTCGACGCGTCCGTCGATCGCACAGGGCTATGAGTTGGAGGTCATCACCATGGTGGTGCTCGGCGGCGTCAGCATCCTCGGCGGCGCCGGCAGCATCGTCGGCGTGGTGCTTGCCGCCCTGATCATGGGGCTGGTGACCTTCGGCCTCGGCCTGCTCAACGTGCCCGGCATCGTCATGTCGATCTTCATCGGCCTGCTGTTGATCATCGTCATTGCGCTGCCGATCGTCTGGCGGCGGCTGCGCGGGGGATGCTTGGCCTGATGCCCGAGAAATACGCATTCAAGATGATGCTCAAACCCGGCATGAAGGCCGAGTACAAAAAGCGCCACGATGAAATCTGGCCGTCGCTGGTCGCGTTGCTGAAGCAGGCCGGCATCTCCGACTACTCCATCCATCTCGACGAAGAGACGAACATCCTGTTCGGCGTGCTGTGGCGGCGCGATGATCACGGCATGGACGATCTGCCTAAGCATCCGGTGATGCAGCGCTGGTGGGCTGAAATGGCCGACATCATGGAGGCGAAACCGGATAACGAGCCGGTGGCGGTGCCGCTGGAAATGATGTTCCATATGGAATGAGCGCGGTCCGCCACATCGCCGTCATCGACATCGGCAAGACCAATGCCAAGGTGGCGCTGGTCGATCTCGCCACATTGAGGGAGGTGACGCTGCGCCGGCTGGCGAACGCGCCGGTGCGACAAGCGCCCTACCCGCATCATGATGTCGGAGCGCTATGGGCGTTCATCCTCGACAGCCTTGCCGACCTCAATCGCGAACAGCGCATCGACGCAGTTTCGATCACCACGCATGGCGCGACCGGCGTGCTGGTCGATGCCACGGGCGAGCTGGTGCTGCCTGTCCTCGATTATGAATACGATGGGCCCGATGAGCTGGCGTCCGACTATGACGCGATCCGCCCGCCCTTCTCCGAGACCGGCACGCCGCGCCTGCCGCTCGGCCTCAATCTCGGCGCGCAATTCTTCTGGCAGCAGCAAAGTTTCCCGACGGAGTTCGCCAGGGCCGCCGCGATGCTGATGTACCCGCAATACTGGGCGCTGCGCCTGACCGGCGTGGCCGCCAACGAGGTCACCTCGCTCGGCTGCCACACCGATTTGTGGAACCCCTGGACGGGGGATTTTTCGGCGCTGGTCGATCGCCTGGGCTGGCGCGAGCTGATGGCGCCGGTGCGGCCGGCCAGGGACCGGCTTGGCTCGATCCTGCCCGCGCTTGCGGAGCGGACCGGGCTCGATCCACAAACCCCGGTCTTTTGCGGCCTGCACGATTCCAACGCCTCGCTGCTGCCCCACCTCCTGTCAGATGCGCCGCCCTTCTGCGTGGTCTCGACCGGCACCTGGGTGGTGTCGATGGCGGTCGGCGGCAAGACGGTGGCGCTCGATCCGGCAAGGGATACGCTGGTCAATGTCAATGCGCT
This sequence comes from Mesorhizobium sp. CO1-1-11, assembly GCF_020164995.1. Lineage (NCBI taxonomy): Bacteria > Pseudomonadati > Pseudomonadota > Alphaproteobacteria > Hyphomicrobiales > Phyllobacteriaceae > Mesorhizobium > Mesorhizobium sp. CO1-1-11. The sequence goes on along the minus strand of NZ_JAIUHE010000034.1, from coordinate 31,141 downwards.
CGGCGACCCCGTGCCCTCGGCGCGGTTCATGGGTGGCCGCGAATTCTCGCTGCTGACCGAGGGCTCGGCGCAGAGCTGGAGCGACAGCGATGTCACCGCGGTGCTGGCGCGCAAGACATTGCTTTTGCCTTCGATCCAGCAAGGCTCGGGGCCGTTTCCGCATCACACCGCCGCATGGCGCAAGGGCGAGGCGATCCCTCCCGGCCAACGCTTTGCCGCCATCTCCTTCTACCTGGCGCTGATGACGGCGACCTGCCTCGACCTCGTCGGCGGCGATGGCCCGACGACCGTCGAGGGGCCTTTCGCGCGCAATCAATTGTTCACGCGGATGCTCGCCGCGAGCACTGGCCGCGCCGTCATCGCATCGGAAGCCGCTACCGGCACCAGCATCGGGGCCGCCCTGCTTGCATCGGACCAGCGCGCGGCGCATGGCAAAGGTCAAACACTGGAGCCGCCGGCCGATCCGGCCTGGGCGGAGTATATCAGCGCATGGCGGGCGGCCGTCGAGGCTATTGGCTGATCAGAGAATCCGCTTGCCGAAGGCCGACATGACGAAGTTGACCGCGTCGCTACCGATCCTGGGCTCCAGATCGGCACCCAGGCCGGAGACATCCATCGACAGCAGCCCGCCGGAAAGCGCGATCGCCTCCATCGCCTGATGCGTCTCGCGCACGGTGAGGCCGCCGGAGCCAGCCGCCCAGCCGGCGAATTCGGTCGCCGTGGGCGAATAGCTGACATGAAACCCTTGCGTGCCCGAGGTGGCGATGCGGATTGCCTCGTGCATCAGGTCGCGCATGCCCATCGCGTCGATATCGGTCATCGTGAAGGCCGAGACGCGCGAATCCTTCAGCACCCGCACTTCCGCCGGGTCGGCATGGCGCAGCCCGATGATGACGACGTTTTCCGGCGACAGCTGCGGCTGCAGCGCGTCGGCCTTGTGGTCGAGGCCAAGCGAGCGCGCCAGTACCGACGCCTCCGGCAGGTCGATGCCATCTTCGTCCTCCGGCATCAGCGCGGCGATGGAATCGATCCAGATCAGGCCGAAGGAGTGGGTCGCGCGGGCCGTTGCGGTCAGCGCCTTGTGCGCGATGCGACGATCGGCGCCGGCGGCGAACCGGATCAGGCCCGAGGGCGGTCGATCGACATCGGCCAGTTCGACGACGTCGAAATTCATCGCCTCCAGCCGGGCGCCGGTTGCTTCGCGCGCGAGGATGCGAGCCGCTTCCGCTTCGGCCGAGATCGACACCATCTTGCGGCCGGAGAAATCCGCGACATCGTGCATCGGTGCTTTTTCGACATATTCCGAGGTCATCGCCAGAAGCATGGCGCCGTAGCTCATGCGGAAGGCGACGCGGTCACCAACGGCGAGCGGCGGGTCGGCATCCTGCACATCGAGCAGCAGATGGTCACTGGAGGCGCCGAGCACCCTTATCCCCTTGGCGATCGGCGTCAGTCCCTCGACCAGTACGTCCTCGCGGCCGATATTGGCGATGGCGCGCAGCCTGTCGCCTTCGTCGGGAAAGACCGGCTGGTTGCCGAAGGCGTCGTAGCCGGAGGTGCCGATCGGCCGCGACGGCTTGAGCTTGACCTCGATGACGTCGCTGGTCAGCCGGCAGGCATCGGGTTCGAGTTCCGCCCATGGGACATCGCGGAAGGTCTCGACACCGCCCTGCAGGATCGCCTCGCCGATGCGCAAATTGTTGATGCCGGCCGGCAATTTGCCTTCAAGCAGCAGCGGCAGCGACGACGACGCGCCGCCGGAGATGAAGTCCAGGCTTTTCCCGGACAGGCGTTCGGTCTTGTAGGCATGAGCGACGAGCTGGCCGAGATTTTCCTCCGTCGGCATGATGGCGCCGAAGCAACCGAGATTGGTGCCGATGCCGGCGATGCGCACGCCCTTCATGTCGAGAATCCGCTCGACGGTGGGGATGAGGTCGTTCGGCCAGATGCCTTCGCGGAGGTCGCCGAGATCGATCATCAGCATGATGTCGTGGACGCGGCCCATACGCTCGGCGGTGCGCGAGATCTCGCGGATGATCGTCAGCTCCGACTGCAGGCTGACGTCGACGGTGCGCACCACCTCCTCGACGCGCGCCATCGGCGGGCTGCGCAACAGCATGATCGGCGCGCTGATACCGCTGTCGCGCAGCCGGCGGATGTTTTCGAAACGCGACTCGGCGATCCCGGAGACGCCGCCGCGCAGCATGGCGCGTGCCACCTGCGGCATGCCGCAAGTGCCCTTGGTGACGCCGAAAACCTTGATGCCCGAAAGCGCGCAGCGGTCCACGATGGTGCGCGCATTGCGCTCGATGCGGCCAAGGTCGATGGCGACTTGCGGTCCCGACATCCTATCCCCTGTAGACCAGGCCTTGCGGGTCGATCTCCGGCTTGCGGCCGGCGATGAGGTCGGCGAGAAATTTTCCCGAGCCGCACGCCATGGTCCAGCCGACATGGCCGTGGCCGGTGTCGAGGTAAAGGTTGCGGTATTTCGCCTGGCCGATGACCGGCACCGAGTTCGGCATCATCGGCCGCAAACCTGCCCATAGCTCGGCCTTCCTCTCGTCGAAAGCACCGGGGAACAGGTCCTTGCCGGTTCTGAACATGGTGGCGAAGTCGCTGGGTTTGTGGGTGCGGTCGAAGCCGGTGAATTCGGCGGTCGAAGCCAACCGCAATCGATTGCCGAGGCGCGAATAGGCCATCAGCTGATCCTCGTCGGCGCCGCCCATGGTCGGGCCTTTGCTCTCATCCTCCAGCGGAATCGTCGCGGTATAGCCCTTCACCGGATAGACCGGCAGGTCGATGCCGTAGCGCCGGCCGAGCAGGCCGCTCTCCGGCCCCATCGATATGACCACCGCATCGCCGGCGATCGGTCCGGACGAGGTCATCACGGCGCGCACCCGGTCGCCTTCGATTTCGAGGCCCTCGACCGTCGTCCCATAAAGGAATCTCACGCCAAGCTTTTCGGCGGCATAGGCAGCGAGGTTTTCCACGAACTGCCGGGAATCACCGGTCTGGTCGATCGGCGAGTAGACACCGCCGGCGATCTTTTCCTTCACCCCGGCAAGACCTGGTTCAAGCTCGACCAGCCGGTCGCGGCCGACGATCTCGATGGGCAGGCCATGCTCGGCCAGATAGCGGTAATTGTCGGTGCCGGTGTCGAGACTGTGCTGCGAGCGGAAGAAGTAGAGGATGCCCTTCTTGCGCTCGTCATAGTGGATGCCGGTACCGGCGGATATGGCGTTGATGCAGTCGCGCGAATAGAGCGCCAGCCGCAGCTTGACCTGGCTGTTGGCCCGCAGGCGGGCCACCGTGCACTGGCGAAGGAAGCGCAGGCTCCAGGCGAGGAAATAGGGATCGAAGCGCAGCCGCACCTTGATGCCGAGATCATGATTGTAGAGCCCGCGCAGGAACGTCTTGAGTGCCGCGGGCGAGGCCCAGGCGGTGGCGTCACCTGGAGACACCAGCCCGGCATTCGACTGGCTGGTGCCTCGCGCCGGCGCCGCATGACGCTCGATGACGGTGATCTCGTGGCCGTCTGCGGCCAGATAGTAGGCTGCCGCCGTACCGACGACGCCGGCACCAAGCACCGTTATCTTCATGCCATCCCCCAAAGCTCATTGCGGCACCGCGCCTCCACGCTGTGTCGCGAACACTTGCATAGCGCGTCGCCGCGCGCCTTGCGAGCCCTGGGCTTGTGAGCCCCTGGGGAAAGCGCGCTCAGCCCCGCGCGGAGTTCTTGCTGGTCAGGATGCGTTCCCAGGACAGCGCGTCGTTGACGATCTGGTCGAGATCGTCGCGTTGCGGGGTCCAGCCCAGTTCGGACCGGGCGAGATCGGAATTCGCAACCACCGCCGCGGCATCCCCGGGACGCCGGTCGCCCATCCTGACCTCGAAATCATGGCCGAAGGCGCGCCGCACGCTTTCGATCACCTCGAGCACCGAATAGCCATGGCTGTAACCGCAATTGGCGACGAGGCTGGCGCCCCCGGCGCGCAGCCGCTGCAAAGCCAGGCGATGCGCGGCGGCCAGATCGCTGACGTGGATATAGTCGCGCATGCAGGTGCCGTCCGGCGTCGGATAGTCGGTACCGAAGACCTGCATGAAGGGTCGCTTGCCGAGCGCGGTCTCGCAGGCGACCTTGATCAGATGGGTGGCGCCCGGAGTGGACTGGCCGGTGCGGCCCTTCGGGTCGGCGCCGGCGACGTTGAAATAGCGCAGCGCCGTGTAGCGGATGTCGTGCGCAAGGGCCGCGTCGCGCAGCATCCACTCGCTCATCAGCTTGGACAGGCCATAGGGCGATTCCGGCGCCAGGCGGGCATCCTCGCGCACCGGCTCCAGCCCGGCGCCGCCATAGACGGCGGCTGTCGAGGAGAAGATGAAATTCGGCACGCCTTCGCGGACCGCTGTTTCGATCAGCGTGCGGGTCTTCGAGGTGTTGTTCTCGTAGTAGGCGAGCGGATCGGCTACCGATTCCGGCACCACGATGGAGCCGGCGAAATGGATGATGGCGTCGACATGATTGTCCCGGATGATCCCGCCGACCAATTCCTTGTCGGAGACATCGCCGACAATCAGCTTTGCCTCCGGCGCCACTGCCCATTCGAAGCCGGTGGAAAGGCGGTCGAGAACGACCACGCTTTCGCCTGCATCCAGCAATTCCCAGACCATATGGCTGCCGATATAGCCGGCGCCGCCTGTCACCAAAACCGTCATCCCAAGTCCTCGCTTACCCAAGATTTATCGGAAACTGTCTCAACAACCGCCTTACTGGAAAGCCCGGCGCATGACCATTAGAACGAGAGGTAACCGGCGTTCACTTGATGTGGCATCATGCGGAAACAAAAGTGATCCACTGAGCGTGTCGTGAAGCGGAATAGGCCACGATCCGCCAACGTTAGGAACAGGTGCGGGGCGTGGCATTTTGACCAAAATGGCCCGGTGGACGGCCAAAAGGCCAATGATTATGATGCCGCGCAAAATTGGGAAGTCGACATGAACTATCAGCGGTTTTTCGAGGAAGCGATCGATCAGCTCCATGCCGAGCGTCGCTACCGCGTCTTCGCCGACCTGGAGCGTATCGCGGGCAAGTTTCCGCGCGCCGTCTGGCGTTCCAACGGCCGCGCCGAGGAAATCACCGTCTGGTGTTCCAACGACTATCTCGGCATGGGCCAGCATCCTGACGTGATCGCCGCATTCCAGAACGCGGCCGGCAAGATGGGATCGGGCGCCGGCGGCACCCGCAACATTTCCGGCACGTCCAACCCGCTGGTCGAGCTCGAGCATGAGCTGGCCGACCTGCACGGCAAGGAAGCCGCCTTGGTATTCACCTCCGGCTTCGTCTCCAACGAGGCCTCGATCTCGACCATAGCGCGGCTTTTGCCCAATTGCCTGATCATCTCGGACGAACTGAACCATGCCTCGATGATCGAAGGCGTGCGGCGCTCGGGCGCCGAGAAAAAGATCTTCCGCCACAATGACGTCGCGCATCTGGAAAGCCTGCTGCAGACCGCGGGGCGCGAACGCGCCAAGCTGATCGTCTTCGAAAGCGTCTATTCGATGGATGGCGACATCGCGCCGATCAAGGAGATCGTCGAACTCGCCGAACGCTACAACGCCATGACCTATATCGACGAGGTCCACGCCGTCGGCATGTACGGACGGCGCGGCGGCGGCATCACCGAGCGCGAAGGCCTGGCCGACCGCATCGATATCATCGAAGGCACGCTGGCCAAGGCGTTCGGCACGCTGGGCGGCTACATTACCGGCACCAGCGCCGTCATCGACGCGGTGCGCTCCTACGCGCCGGGCTTCATCTTCACCACCGCGCTGCCGCCGGCGATCGCCGCGGCCGCCACCACCTCGATCCGTCACCTGAAGCGCTCGCAGGCCGAGCGCGACGCCCAGCAGCAGCAGGCGAGCCGAACCAAGCAGATCCTGTCGGCGGCCGGTCTGCCGGTGATGGAATCGCCGACACATATCGTGCCGGTACTGGTTGGCGATCCTGAACTCTGCAAGATGGCGAGCGACCGCCTGCTCGGCGTCCACGGCATCTACATCCAGCCGATCAACTACCCGACGGTGCCACGCGGTACCGAACGGTTGCGCATCACGCCGACGCCGTTCCATTCCGATGCGCTGATCGCCGAACTGCAGGACGCGTTGGTCGAAACCTGGGACGCGCTCGGCATCCCCTTCGGTTCGGCGGGACGGCCCTCAGTGACCAAGAGCGACCGCATCATTCCACTGCTGGTGCCCAAGTCGGGCGGCTGAAGCCCGTTTGAAACTCTACTCCGACGGCCAGCTGACGCGGCTTTCAATTCGGGCTTCGTCAGAGTTCAGACAGTCTTCATCCACCTTGCCAGCCGGTTTGCCGCATCCTCGAGCTGGTCGAGCCGGCGGTGGAAGCACAGCCGCAGGAACGCTTCGCCACCGGGCCCGAAGGCGGTGCCGGGCGCCAGGCCGACATTGGCCTTGTCGACGATTTCGAAAGCGGCTGCCCGCGAGTCCGTGATGCCGTCGACGGTGAAGAACAGGTAAAATGCGCCCTGCGGCACGGTGAAGCGCGCCTTGCCGGTTTCGCCCAGAATGCCGCAGACCAGGTCGCGCGCTTGCCTCGCCCGCTCCACCTGTTCGGCGACGAAGGCATCGCCCTCGTCGAGCGCCGCGACCGCGCCGCGCTGCATGAACTGGGCCACGCCCGAGTTCGAATACTGGATCAGGTTCTCGAACACCTGCTGCAGGCTTGGATGCGTCTTGATCCAGCCGACGCGCCAGCCGGTCATCGCCCAGTTCTTGGAGAAGCTGTTGACGAACAGGATGCGGTCTTCCGCCTCCGCGATGTCGAGGAAGGACGGCGCGCGGCCGTGACCATAGTGGAACAGCGAATAGATCTCGTCGGCGATGATCCACAGGCCCTTGGCGCGGGCGAGATCGAGGATCGCCCGCAAGGTCTCGTGATCGGCGGTCCAGCCGGTCGGATTGGACGGCGTGTTGATGAACAACGCCTTCGTGCGCGGTGTGACCGCCGCCGCTATTTTCTCGACGTCGCATGACCAGCCATTTCCGGAATGGTCGAGCGTGACCGGCACCGGCACGGCACCCGCGATGGCGGCGGCGGCGTCGAAATTCGGCCATGCTGGCGACAGGTAGATCACCTCGTCGCCGGCTCCCGCAAGCGCGTCGAGCGCCAGCTGGATGGCATGCATGCCGGAGCCGGTGACGATGAATTGCTCCTCGGCGAAGGTCTTGGCGAAGTGCCTTTCGTAGTAGCGTGCCAGCGCCTGCCTGAGATCGGGAATGCCCCTCTGCCAGGTGTAGAACGTCTCACCGCCGGCCAACGCCTTCGACGCCGCATCGGTGATGAAGGACGGCGTCGGCAGGTCGCCCTCGCCGGCCCAAAGCGGGATCAGGCCTTCGCGCAATCTGCCATAGTTGACGACGGCGACGATACCGCTTTCGGGCGCGGCCAGGGCCTCGGGGCGCAGGGTCTGGATCAAGGTCATGGGCAGGTCCATTGTCTCGGGGCGTTCGCAGGTGCTGTTTACCAGATGCGAAAACAGAAAACCCCGGCCGCGAACGACCGGGGTTTTGGTCCAGAAGAACCCTATCCGTCTATCGCCTGGCCAGCAGATCGCGGATTTCGGTCAAAAGCTGCACATCGGCCGGCGGTGGCGCGGCCGCTGGAGCCGGCTTTTCCCTTTCCAGGCGCCTGCGCATGTTGTTCACGGCCTTGACCATGAGGAAGATGATGAAGGCTAGGATGATGAAATTCAGCACCACGGTGATGAAGCTGCCATAGGCAAAAACAGCACCTTGCTTTTTGGCTTCCGCCAGCGAGGTGGCGTTGACGGCCGAGGAAAGCCCAAAGAAGTAGTTGTTGAAGTCCAAGCCGCCGAAGATCGCTCCGACAATCGGCATGATGATGTCGTTGACCAGGGAATCGACGATCTTGCCGAAGGCAGCGCCGATGATGACGCCGACGGCCAAGTCCATCACATTGCCCTTGGAAATGAATTCCTGGAATTCTTTCAGCATTCGACCCTCCTTATCATGGCGGGCCGCGCAGCCGTCCCATCCCGGAAGCACCGCCCCGGCGACACCATAACAAAAACCTCAAGTTGCAACATGGGCAAAAAGGAGAAAACCACCGGTTTCGCCTTACCCTGCGTTACCTCTTTGAAATCAGGTGCCCAAAGCCGTGATGGACTTGGCGCCCAAGCTGTGATTGCGTCTGACCCGGCCAGGTGAAAATCGGCACAGGGAGGATCTTGCCGGCGTGCAGGGCTTGTTCATCGTCATCATCGCGATCGCCTATGTGACGCTGCTGTTCGCCATCGCCAGCCTGGGCGACCGCCGCTCGGCCTTGTCAGGGCCCAGCAGGGCGCGACCTTTCATCTATGCGCTCAGCCTTGCCATTTACTGCACGTCCTGGACCTTCTTCGGCTCGGTCGGCCTTTCCTCCGAACGCGGCCTCGAGTTCCTCGGCATCTATACCGGCCCGGTGCTGGTGTTCGTGTTCGGCTTTCCCTTGCTCAACCGCATCGTGCGGCTGGCCAAGACCGAGAAGATCACTTCGGTCGCCGACTTCCTCGGCGCCCGCTACGGCAAGAGCTTCACCGTGGCAGCCATCGCCACGCTGATCGCCACGATCGGCGCCGTGCCCTATATCGCGCTGCAATTGAAGGCGATCTCCGGCTCGGTCAGCCTGATGGTCGAGCATTATACGGGCTCGCCGCCGTCCTTCGATCCGTTCGTCAGCGACATCTCGCTGGTCGTCGCCATGCTGCTTGCGCTGTTCGCGGTCCTGTTCGGCACGCGCCACGCCGATGCCACCGAACACCAGGATGGGCTGGTGCTGGCGGTGGCGGTGGAGACCGTGGTCAAGCTCGCCGCCTTCCTGGCCATCGGCCTGATGGTCACCTTCCTGATCTTCGGCGGCCCCGGCGACATGTTCGACCGGCTGGCCGAGAATGGCCAGGTGCGGCAGGCAATGGGCTATTCGACATCGCTGGCCACCTGGCTGGTGCTGACGTGCCTGAGCGGCTTCGCCATCATCCTTTTGCCGCGGCAGTTCTACGTCACCATCGTCGAGAACCGCAGCGAGGCCGAACTGCGCACCGCGACCTGGGTGTTCCCGCTGTATCTCGTGGCAATCAACCTGTTCGTGCTGCCGATCGCCTTTGCCGGCCTGACGCTGGTCGGCGCGAGGACGAGCAGCGACCTTTACGTGCTGTCGCTGCCGCTGTTCAGCGGCCACGATTTCCTGGCCATGGCCGCCTTCATCGGCGGCTTGTCGGCGGCAACCGCCATGGTCATCGTGGAGAGCGTGGCGCTGTCGATCATGATCTCCAACGACCTGATCATCCCGCTGTTCGTGCGCCGGCTGTTGCGGACGACCACCTCCGAGAACGAGGATTGGTCGACGCTCATCCTCAATGTGCGGCGGGCGTCGATCTTCATCCTTTTGTTCATCGCCTTTCTCTATTATCGCGAGAGCACCAACAGCGCCCGGCTGTCTTCGATCGGCCTGATGTCCTTCGCCGCGATCGCGCAGTTCGCCCCTGCCCTGATCGGTGGGCTGATCTGGCGCGGCGCCAATGGCCGGGGTGCGGCACTCGGCATGGTCGCCGGCATCCTGGTCTGGGGCTATACGCTGCTGGTGCCGTCGCTCGTCGCGCCCGATACAGGCATCATCGTCCACGGACTGTTCGGCTTCGAGGCACTGCGGCCGCAGGCACTGTTCGGCACTGTCGCCGAGCCGCTGAACCACGGCGTGCTGTGGAGCCTTTCGGTCAACGCGCTGTTTTTCGTCTTCGGCTCACTGTCGCGCGCGTCGGTACCGCTGGAGCGCATCCAGGCATCGATCTTCGTGCCGCGCGAAGCCGGACCGATGCCGAGCCTGCGCCGCTTCCGCACCGCCATCACCGTCAATGACCTCAAGGATACGATCGCACGCTATCTCGGCGTCGAACGAACCGAGCGGTCGTTTCAATCCTTCGAGAAGAGCAATGGTACCTCGCTGCATGGCAACGAGCAGGCCAGCATGGACGTCATCCGCTTTTCCGAGCAGCTTTTGGCCAGCGCCGTCGGCTCCTCCTCGGCACGGTTGATCCTGTCGCTGCTGTTCCGGCGCCACGACCGCGAATCCCGCGACGCCTTCCGCCTGCTCGACGACGCCACGGAAGCGCTGCAGCACAACCGCGACCTGCTGCAGATCGCGCTGGACCAGATGGAGCAAGGCATTACCGTCTTCGACCGCGATTTCCGGCTGATCTGCTGGAACCGCCAATACCGGGCGCTGTTCGACCTGCCCGACGAGATGGGCCAGGTCGGCGTTTCGCTCGACCAGATCCTTCGCCATCTGGCCGAACGCGGCGACATTCCCGCCGACCAGCGCGTGACGATGCTCAACCGGCTGACCAGCTTCGTCAGCCCCTGGCAGATGGAGCTGAAGACCAGCGGCCGCATCCTCGAACTGCGCTCCAACCCGATGCCTGACGGCGGCATCGTCGCCACCTATGCCGACATTTCCGGCCGCGTCGAACAGGATCTCGCGCTGAAAAGCGCCAATGAATCCCTGGAGCAGCGCGTCAGGACCCGCACCATCGAACTGACTGGGGTCAACGAGGAATTGACCCGGGTCAACGAGGAACTGGCGCAGGCCCAGATGCTCGCCGAGGAGGCCAATCTCGGCAAGACGCGCTTCCTTGCCGCCGCCGGTCACGACATCCTGCAGCCCCTGAACGCCGCCCGGCTCTATTGCTCCTCGCTGATCGAGAAGGCCGGCAAGGGTCCGGCCGGCAAGGCGGCCATCAACATCGAATCTTCGCTGGAATCGGTCGAGACCATTCTCGGCGCCGTGCTCGACATTTCGCGCCTCGATGCCGGCGCCATGAAGCCGGACGATACCGCCTTCAACCTCGACGGCCTGCTCAGCCAGATCGGCAATGACTTTCGACCGATGGCCGCAGCAAAGAAGCTCGAGCTGACCATCATTGCATCCTCACTGACCGTGATGACGGACCGCAACCTGTTGCGCCGCCTGATCCAGAACCTGGTTTCCAATGCCATCAAGTACACCCGCCAGGGCCGCATCCTGGTCGGCGTGCGGCGGCGCGGCGAACTGGCGGAAATCCAGATCATCGACACCGGCATTGGCATCGCCGGTGACAAGCTGAACACTGTCTTCCATGAGTTTACCCGACTGGACGAAGGCGCACGCGAAGCAGAAGGTCTTGGTCTTGGCCTGTCCATCGTCGACCGTATCGCCAGGGTGTTGCGGCTTGAGATCCGTATCTTCTCCAACCCGGGCAAGGGCACGCGCTTTTCCGTCATCCTGCCCGTGGCGGCCGCCCAGGTGCCGCGACGCGAGGTCGAGACCAGGGCGCCGGCCCGCGCGGCGGCTTCGCTCTCCGGCCTGCATGTGCTGTGCATCGACAATGACATCCGTATCCTCGAGGGCATGCGGCTGCTGCTCGAGGGCTGGGGCTGCAATGTCGCCACGGTGACCGGCTCGGAGGATCTGGAGAGGGCCGCGATCGACCATCCGGACATCGTGCTTGCCGACTACCATCTCGACCGCGAAACCGGTCTCGATATCATTATCAGGCTGCGAGCCACTCACGGCGACGACCTGCCGGCCGTGCTGGTCACGGCCGACCGTTCCAACGAGGTACGAGCAGCCGCGGCAGGCCTCGACATCCCGATGATCAACAAGCCGTTGAAGCCGGCGGTGCTGCGTTCCATGATGGCCAGGTTCAGGCCGATGGTGCGGGCGGCGGAGTGACGTCGAAGCGCCTGAATCAGGCCTGGTGCTCCAGGGTTTCGAGATAGGCGCAGAACATGTCGGCGAGCGCATCGGAACAGGTCGATGCGGCGAGCCGAAGTTAAAAGTTCCGACTGAGCCAAGCAGCCGGCGCTCAGCCCGCCGGCTGCAGCGGGTCGCTGCCTATCTTGGACAGCAGGATCACCGCCTGGGTGCGACTGTCGACGCCGAGCTTTTGCAATATGGCCGAGACATGCGCCTTGATCGTCGCCTCGGAGACGCCGAGTTCATAAGCGATCTGCTTGTTGAGCAGGCCCTCGGCCAGCATGCCGAGCACGCGGGTCTGCTGCGGGGTCAACGTCTGCAATCGTTTGATCAGGTCCGATATTTCGGGATCGCGTTCGACGCCGAGATCGACGCCGACAGGTGCCGCGATATCGCCGGCAAGCACCGACTGCACGGCGCCGCGGATTTCCTCCATGCTGGCCGACTTGGAGATGAAACCGGAGGCGCCGAGATCGAGCGCACGCCGTATGGTCGCCGGGTCGTCATGCGCCGACACCACGACCAGCGGCACCGCAGGATGGATACCGCGCAACGAGATCAGGCCGGAGAGGCCGCTGGCGCCGGGCATCGACAGGTCGAGCAGCACCAGATCGACATCTTCATTGGCCACGACCAGCGCCTTGGCGCTTTCGAAATCACCGGCCTCATGGATGGCGGCGACATTGCCGATGCCGGCAAGCGCCTCGCGCAGCGCGCCGCGAAACAGCGGATGATCGTCGGCGATCACGAAAGAATAGCCTGACGGCAAATGTCCCTCCCCGAATCCCCGATTTACTGCTTTTTGCGGGATCAGTTGGACGATTATGAGGGGCTGCGCACTGTTTTCAAGCGGCAAAGCCAGCGCGCCGCGTTTTCCCTCGTCTATGGCGCTCAGGTCTTCTGCGAGTTGGGCCGGGCGCCGTCGCCGCTGTCCTTGTCCATATCCTTGACGATGCCCATGAAGCTCTTCAGGAAGCGCTCCATGTAGCTCATCGTCGTGTTGAAATCCTCCTCGCTCGGCAGTTTCGATTCGAGACGGGCGGAGAGCGAATTCTCCAGCTTGGTGACGCGCTCGTCCATCGCCTTCATCGAGGCCTGCAAGCGATCGACCTCGTCCTGGTAGGCGGCGCGTTCGTCGGCCGCCATCTTGCAGACGAGCTGGCCCGAACGCTCCTCGCAGATCGACATCGCGCCGGTCTGCGTATCCATGCGGATATAGCCGGTGGCCGACTTTTCCAGCCGGTAGCGGTCCGTTTCTTCCGAATAAGCTGAAGCCGCGACCAGCGAAACGAGCGCGGCGGGGATCAAAATGTGCTGCAGACGCATGTTGTCCTCCATGGCCAAGGCCTCAAATATCGCATGTTTGCGCCGGAAATGGGGAAGACCCTTGGCGTGGCCTTCCCCGCGCGACTGGTTCGGATTATAGCGCAACCATGTCACAGATTATCTACAAGATAACTCCGCAAGCGCCTTGGCGCGAGGCCGAAGCCAAAGGCCGCTTCGCCGGAGCGCCGATCGACACCGCCGACGGCTTCATCCATTTTTCGACGGCGGCGCAGGCCAGGGAAACCGCGGCAAAGCATTTCCAGGGCCAGACCGACCTTCTGCTGGTCGCCGTCGACGGAAACCGCCTGGGTGATGCGCTGAAATACGAAATATCGCGCGGCGGCGCGCTGTTTCCGCACCTCTACGGCGTGCTTGACCTGAAAGCGGTGCTCTGGGTCAAGCCGCTGCCGCTTGGGGCCGACGGTACCCACCAGTTCCCAACCCTGGAGGGGCAATGAGCGTGCTCGACCGGATCGGCCAGAAACTGCTGTTCACCTTCGATCCGGAAACCGCGCATGGCTTGTCGATCGCGGCACTGCGCTGCGGCCTGCCGGGCGGTGCGCGGACGGTACGCGATACGAGGCTGAAGGTCAGCCTTTGCGGTCTCGATTTCCCGAACCCACTTGGCATGGCGGCTGGCTACGACAAGAACGCCGAAGTACCCGACGCGCTGCTTGGCCTCGGCTTTGGCTTTGCCGAAGTCGGCACGGTGACGCCGCTGCCGCAGGCCGGCAACCCGAAGCCGCGCATCTTCCGGCTGACATCGGATGAAGCTGTCATCAACCGGCTGGGCTTCAACAATGAGGGCCATGCGGCCGCCGAAAAAAGGCTTGTGGCGCGGTTGGGGCGCGGCGGCATCGTCGGCGTCAACATTGGTGCCAACAAGGACAGCACCGACCGCGTCGGCGACTATGAGAGCGGCGTTTCCCGCTTTGCTCCTTATGCCAGCTATCTCACCGTCAACATTTCCTCGCCCAATACACCAGGCCTGCGCACCATGCAGGCGCGCGAGCAGCTCGGCGAATTATTGTCCCGGGTCAGGGCCGCGCGCACTGCAGCGTCCGCGCAGCCGCCGATCTTCCTCAAGATCGCGCCTGACCTGGTCGAGGCCGAGCTGGAGGATATCGCCGCCGAGGTCATCGAAAAGCAGATCGACGGCATCATCGTTTCCAACACAACCATTTCCCGCCCGGCGCTGCGCAGCGAGGATGCCGCGCGGGAGACAGGCGGGCTTTCGGGAAAGCCGCTATTCGAGCGCTCGACCATCGTGCTGGCCAGGATGCGCAAGCTGCTCGGGCCCGAAATGGCCATCATCGGTGTCGGCGGTGTCAACTCAATGGAGACGGCTCTGGAAAAGATCCGCGCCGGCGCCGATCTCGTCCAGCTCTACACCGGCATGATCTATGGCGGACCGGCGCTGCCGGGCCGGATCGTCGCCGGAATGGCACGTTTTGCCGAGACGGAAAAACTCAGGTCGATGCGCGAGTTGCGCGACAGCCATCTCGACCGATGGGCGTCGAAGCCGCTCAGCTGAACGCGGTTTGCATCCGCAGCCGCAGAATTGTCAGCAGGCTCAATCCACGCACCAGCAGAAAGACGTGCAGCGCCGCCCACAGGCCGTGATTGCCGAAGGCGGGCGCCAGCGTGATCAGCGCGGCGGCAAAGGCGAGGAATGACAAGAGCATCATGTTGCGCATGTCGCGCGACCAGGTCGCGCCGATGAAAACACCATCCATCTGGAAGGCGAGCACACCGCTCAGCGCGGTGAACGCGGCCCAAGGCAGGTATGTGTCGGCCACGGCGCGGACCTGCTGCGACGTCGTTACGACGGCAATCAGGTTGGTGCCGGCCATGAGCAGCACCAGAGTCGCGGCACCGGCCAGACCAAGGCCCCAGAACAGGGTCAGCCGCACCGCCTGCCGGAAGGGCTGTTCGGAGCGCGCGCCGACGGCGCGGCCGGCGAGTTGTTCGGCGGCGGTGGCGAAACCGTCGAGGAAATAGCCGGCGACGAGAAAGAAGTTCATCAGCACCGCATTGGCGGCCAGCGTCACCGTGCCGAACTGCGCGCCCTGGCGGGTGAACAGCGCGAAGGCGGCGAGCAGCGAGAACGAGCGGATCATGATGTCGCGGTTGAGCGACAGCATGCGCAGGAAGGCGCCCATATCGAGCAGGCGCTGCCGAGGCAGGGGCGGGGTGGATCGGAACCGGCGAACCACGATCGCGAGACCAAGCAGCATGGCGAGGAATTCGCCGGTGACGGTTGCCCAGGCGACGCCGGAAACACCCCAGCCGAGCTCAAGGCCGAGCAGGAAGCACAGCGCGATGTTGGTGCCGTTCAGCACCAGTTGGAGGATTAAGCCGAGCCCGCCCTCGCCGCGCCCCAGCACGTAGCCGAGGATGGCGTAGTTGATCAGCGAGAACGGGGCGGCAAGCAGCCTGATCCTGATGTAGACACCCATCGCGTCGCTGACGCGTGGCCCGGCGTCCATGAACCACCGGCCGCCAACGGCGATGAGCGGTGAAAGCGCTGCCAGCACGACACCGGCAACGACCGCGATCAGCACGGCGCGCCAGAACACCGCCTGTTCCTCCAGCGCGTCTCCACGCCCGAAAGCCTGGGCGACGAGGCCGGTGGTACCCGAGCGCAGAAAATTGAAGGTGGTGAAGACGACGTCGAAAGCCAGCGCGCCGGCGGCCAGGCCGCCAAGCAAGGCGGCGTCACCGAACTGGCCGACAACAGCCGTATCGACGAGGCCAAGCAGCGGCGTCGTCAGATAGGCGAGCGTCATCGGCACGGCGATGGCAAGCACCGACCGGTTGGTGACGGAAAACGCCCTGGCTTCGGTTGGGATGGCGCCCTTGTCCAAAGGATTGCTGCCTTGCTGATTTGCGGCTTGATCGGGGAACCGATGTGCCCCATTTTCCGGCCGCCGCGCAATCGCCCTTCCGCGGCGGCCAACCGAAATCCCGCTCTGGCGCGAAACCGTCCGATCCAGTTCATGCCCCTGCAGATCGTCCACCATCCCGACTACGACGCCGGCTTCGCGACCAGCCATCGCTTTCCGATGAGCAAATATCCGCTGCTGATGGAGGCCTTGCGAGCACGCGGCCTGGCCGGAGCCGGGGCGCTCAACACAGCCGAACCCGCGCCTGCGTCGTGGCTTAAGCTCGCCCATGCGGCAGATTATGTCGAGCAGGTTCTCGGTTGTTCGGTCCCGGAAAAAATCGAGCGCGAGATCGGCTTTCCGGTCGGCCCGCGCGTCTCGTTGCGCGCGCAGCTTGCCGCCGGTGGCACGGTGGCGGCGGCGCGGCTTGCCCTGCGTCACGGCATCGCCTGCAACACCGCCGGCGGCAGCCATCACGCGCGGCGCGCGCAAGGCGCCGGCTTCTGCACTTTCAACGACGTCGCCGTCGCCTCGCTGGTGCTGCTTGAGGAGGGCGCGGCACACAGTATCCTGGTGGTCGATCTCGACGTGCACCAGGGCGACGGCACGGCGGATATTCTGGGCGACGAGCCGCGCGCCTTTACCTTCTCCATGCATGGCGAGCGCAACTACCCCGCGCGCAAGATCGCCTCCGACCTCGACGTCGCCCTGCCCGACGGCACGGGCGACGCCGCCTATGTCGAAAGGCTCGATACCATCCTGCTGGAGCTGTCGGCCCAGGCGCGTTGGGACATCGTCTTCTACAATGCCGGCGTCGACGTCCATGCCGAGGACCGGCTCGGCAGGCTGTCGCTTTCCGACAAAGGCCTGCGCGCCCGCGACAAGATGGTCATCGGCCATTTCCGGGCGCTCGGCATTCCCGTCTGCGGTGTCATCGGCGGCGGCTATTCCACCGATGTGCCGGCACTTGCCGCGCGCCACGCCATCCTGTTCGAGGTCGCATCGGATTATGCCTGAAGGTCACTTCCGGTAGTTGGCGATCCTGAGCAGGATGAAGGCTGGCACGACGATCGCGGCACCGAGCAGGATGTAGCCGAGGAAACGGTCGATGGCGTGGAAGCCGAGATTCCATAGATCAATGAAGAACTTCTGGATGCCGTAGAACACGTCCATCGGCGACCAACCGAAAGCGTTCATAACCAGGCCGACGAGAAAGGATACCACTAGCAGCTTCAGAATAATCCTGAGCGGCGAGTCGCCGAGAAAGCGCGTCAGTGCGGACAAGGCCGTCTCCCGATTGAGATGCCCCGACTCATGGGCACGGCGCAGAGATACGTGCTTGGCGGCCATCCATCAAGCCGCCAGGGGCCGGTGCGGGGGAATTGATAAGCCGCGGCAGATGTTGGGCGCCATCGGGAGGGCGCTCTGCTCTGCCGCAGCTGGTGAAAGCCGGATCCTGGCGGGCTCATGGCGCGGTGCCCGCATCCGCATGGAACTGCCGGTTCGTTCGTGACACGTGCCATCGGCGCCGCCAAAAGCGTGGCGGCCGCGCGACCCCGGCTTACCTGTTTTCTGTTTTCTAACCAATTGCCGCTATTGCCATTCCAAAGCGGGAGCCAGGCTTTGGTGGGAACGGGAAAAATCGGCGCGCACCGCGCACCCATATTGTCGGTCGTCGTGCCTTGCTACAATGAGCGCGACGGCGTGGCGGAGCTTCATCGACGCGTCAGCGCGGCATGCCTCGAGCAAAGCCTCTCCTACGAGGTCGTGCTCGTCATCGATGGAGCGACCGACGGAACCCGTGAGGCCGTTTTCGAACTGGCCGAAAAAGACGACCATGTGGTCGCCATCGACCTTGCCCGCAACTACGGCCATCAGATCGCCTTGAGCGCCGGGCTGGAATTCTGCCGCGGCCAACGCATCCTCATTCTCGACGCCGACCTTCAGGATCCGCCCGAACTGCTTGGCGCGATGATGGCGAAGATGGATGAAGGCTTCGACGTGGTCTACGGCCAAAGGGTAAAACGGGAGGGCGAAAGCTGGTTCAAGCTGGCCTCCGCCTCGATGTTCTACCGCCTGCTCGGCCGGATGGTCGATGTCGAGATCGCGCCGGACTCCGGAGATTTCCGGCTGATGAGCCGGCGCGCGCTGGACCATCTGATCGCGATGCCCGAACGCTACAGGTTTATTCGCGGCATGGTGAGCTGGATCGGGCTGAGGCAGGCCGCCTTTCCCTATGAACGGCAGCGGCGCTTTGCCGGCGCAACGCACTACCCGCTGAAGAAGATGGTTCTTCTGGCGGTCGACGCCATGACCAGCTTTTCGATCGTGCCTTTGCGCTTCGCTTCGCTGCTGGGCATGATGTTCGGCCTGCTCGGCCTGGTCGTGCTTGGCTATACGCTGTTCGAATGGTCTATCGGCAATGTTCTGCCGGGCTGGACGAGCCTTGCCGCGATCATGCTTATCCTGGGCAGCGTCCAGCTTCTGGTGCTGGGCATTTTCGGCGAGTATCTCGGCCGCATGTACATGGAGACGAAGCGGCGACCGCTTTATTTCGTCAGCGAAATCGTTTCACGAAGCCAGGCGGCGGCCGAGGACCAGGACCTGCCGGTCCACCGCCTCCAGGAAATAGTGAAACGGGCGGCGCGTCGTTGAGGTAGGGTCGACCGTGGGTAACGGGCACGCCATGGGCGGGATATGGTCGGCTGTTCCGGCCGGCTTTTCGCGGATGCTGCGGTTTGGCGCGGTCGGGCTGCTCAACACGGCGCTGGGCTATTGTCTTATCCTGGCCGGGCTGAAGCTGGGCCTTGGCGACATCGCCGCCAACATGACCGGCTATGCCGGCGGCCTTGTCCTTGGCTTCTTCCTCAACCGCCGCTGGACCTTCGGCCGCGCGGGCGGTTTTCGCTCCGGCACGGCCGTGCGGTATGCGCTTGCCTTCGTTGTGGCTTATACCGCAAACCTGACGATAGTGGTCGCCGCCATGTCCGCCGGCATCGTCGAAAATCCGTTTGTCCACCTGGCGGGAAACTGCCTCTACTCGGTCCTCTTCTATCTCGGCTCGGCCCGTTTCGTCTTCGTCGGCGCGGCAAAGGACACTGTCTTGGTCGCGATCGACATGAAATCCCCTGGAGCGGCGACATGAACAAGGTCGAGGCAATCGTTCCAGTGTTCTCGCCGCTCGAGGACGCACAGCGCGCCAGGCTGATATTCTGCCTGATCGGCGCCGGTGTCATGGCGACGGTTCTGGCAACCTTTGCCAGCGCAACCCTGCAGGACCCCGACAGCTGGTGGCATGTCAAGGTGGGGCTGGATTTCCTGGCAAACGGAACGCTTCCGACCGTCGACACGTATTCCTACACCTTCGCCGGCCAACCGTGGATTGCCAAGGAATGGCTGGGGCAGGTTCTGCTGGCCCTTGCCTACAGCGCGGGTGGCTGGAACGGCGTCGTCACGCTGATCATCGGCACGATCTGTCTCGCGGTCTTCCTGTCGGGATGGTTCCTCAGCGCGCACCTGAAACCGGTCCTGGCCGTAGCGCTGGCATTCGTCGCGGCCTTCCTGATCAGCCCGATCTATACGGCGCGCCCGCATGTCTTTACCTTGCCGATCATCGTCGTCTGGACGACGATGCTGTTTCGTGCCGCGCAGGACGAGAAGGCGCCGCCGCTCTGGCTGCTCGGTCTGGTCGTATTGTGGGCGAACCTGCATGCCACGTTCACCCTGAGCTTCATCATCGCCGCCTTCGCCGGCCTCGATCTCCTGGCGCGCACCGGCCTGTCGAAACCCGCACTTTTGGCGAAGTGGGTGGCGTTTGGCCTGCTCTGTCCGTTGGTCAGCCTGATACACCCTTATGGCGTGCAGGCCATCCTGGCCACGCTCACCGTCGCCTATGGCAATGAGGCGGTGCCTCTGATCCTGGAGTGGCGGCCGTTCAATGCCCAGGAACAGGTCCTCCAGGAAGCCGCGATACTGCTGGCCTTTTTCGGGCTTCTGACATCGAGGCTACGGATCGGCTGGGCGAAGGCGTTGTTCATCGTCTTCACCTTGCACGTCTACCTTTCGCATCTGCGGTTCGTCTATCTGTTCTTCCTGCTTGTTCCCCTGGTGGTCGCGGTCGAGGTCGCGCGCCAATATCCCGCCCTGTCCGCAGGCGCCTGGCTGAAAGAAGAGCGCGATGGACTGGAAAAATTCTTCGCCAGCCGATTCCATCTGCTCGGCGGCGCGACGGCGGTGTCGCTGGTCGTTGCGATGCTTGGGCTCAACAATGCCTACCAGGTCGCGCCGAGCCCGAAGACATCAGCCAGCGGCGCCCTTGCGTTCGCCAGGGATCACCACCTCGCAGGCAATGTGCTGAATTCCTACAATTTCGGCGGCACACTGATTTTCCACGACATCAAGACCTATGTCGACGGCAGGACGGACCAACTGTTCCTGGGCGGGTTCACGAAAGCGGATGAGGCGACGGGGCAGACGGGCGGAAAACCACTGCTCGAGGCGCAGTTGAAGAAATACGCCATCGGCTGGGCACTGCTTACAGCCGCGGATACCCGCATCCCCTTCTTCGCCGAGTTGGGCTGGAAGCGGGTCTATGCCGATGACTATGCCGTGATCTACCTGCCGGCAACCTGATCGGGCGCTTCCAAACCGGCTGCGCCGGCGTCCAAAGCATGGCGTTCCGGCTTGACACTCATGTTGCAGTGCAGCAAAATCGTTTCGCAGAGGAGAGCCTGTGAACCCCACGGCGTCACGATTTTTCGCACAACCAAGGCATCGTCGCATGAGCGGCGTGGCATGCTTCGCACGAGATCGGCGGGCCGCGAGCCGCGGACTGTCCGAATGAACTACAGGCGCGACATCGACGGCCTGCGGGCCGTTGCCGTGCTGCCCGTGGTGCTCTTTCATTTTGGCGTGTCCGCCATCCCAGGGGGATTCACCGGCGTCGATATTTTCTTTGTCATATCGGGCTATCTGATCAGCGGCAGCTTGCTGGATGATCTCGAGCGCGGCCAGTTTTCGATAGGCCGCTTCTACTGGCGCCGCGCACGGCGCATCCTGCCGGCGCTGACCTTCGTCATCCTGCTTGCAAGCATCGCGGCATGGTTCATCCTCCTGCCGTCGGACCTGCACGAGTTCAGCCTCAGCGTGATCGCTGCCTCGACCTTCTGGTCGAACATCTATTTCTGGAAGACGACGAACTATTTTTCGATCGACGCCGAACTGCGGCCGCTGCTGCACACATGGTCGCTTTCGGTCGAGGAACAGTACTACATCTTCGCGCCGATCCTGGTTTATCTGATCTATCGCTATGCCTCGAAGCGCTGGCTGACGATACTTCTGCCCATCACCATCGGCAGTTTTGCCCTGGCGGTGATGGCGACCACGCTGGCGCCGACCGCCGGCTTCTACCTGCTGCCGACACGCATCTGGGAACTGGCGCTGGGCGCCATGCTGATGCTGAAAAGGCCACCGCCACTTGCCAGCCGGCCGGCGACGGAACTGATCGGCTTGGCCGGCTTTGCACTGCTCGGCTTCGGCTTCCTGACGATCTCGGAGAGCGACCCGTTTCCGGGCTATAACGCCCTGTTTCCCTGCGTCGGAACGGCCCTGCTGATCTATGCGGGCCAGAACCATGCGAACCGACCCGTGCCCCTCGCCACGCGTGTGCTTCAGTTCGCCCCGATGGTCTGGATCGGCCTCATCTCCTATTCGCTCTACCTTGTTCACTGGCCGATCAACTCCTTCGTCCACTACCTCTCGCTGAAGGCCATCTCGGTGCCGATGATCGTCGCGATGACGGTGGCCAGCGTCGCCCTGGCGACCTTCTCGTGGAAATATGTCGAGCAGCCTTTCCGGCGGAAGCGGGCCTTCACCGCCCCGTTGCCGATCTTCGCCTTTTCGGCGACGGCGATCGCCCTGCTGTGTGTCGGCGGTCTGGCCGGTGTGCTGGGCAAGGGCTTTCCGCAGCGGTTCCCGGATTTCTCGACGCAACGGATCCTGGTGGGCGACTGGCGCAACGGTGTCTGCTTCAATGAGGGTGCGAGCCGGATCGAGGATTGGAACCTTGCCGACTGCACGCGCACGCACGGCTTTGCCACCAATGTGCTGCTGTGGGGCGATTCCTTCGCGGCTCACTACGTATCGGGCCTGGAAGCCAACGCGCAGAAAATCCAGGCCAACGTCGTCCAATATACCTATGCCGGCTGCCCACCCAACCTGAGCTATTTTTCCTATGCCCGGCCGGCCTGCACCCGCTTCAACGAACGGGCGCTGTCGATCATCCGCGATGCCAACATCCAGGCGGTGATCCTGAGCGGTCGATGGACCGACTACCAGGCCAGGGGCTTCGACGGCCTGCAGACGACGATCGACCGGCTGCGCGACATGGGTGTCAAGGTCTATGTCATCGGCCAGTCTCCGGAGTTCATCGCCGACGTCCAGAAGATCGCTTTCTTTGCAAAACACGAGGGCGCCGCGAATACATCCTGGCCGATGGCCATGGATCCCGACATCAACAAGCAGGTGCAACTCTTCGCCAACGGCGCGACCTTCATCGACCCGCTCACCTATCTGTGCGACGCAACCGGTTGCTCCTATGCGGATGCCGGCAGCAAGCAGTTTCTCTATTTCGACTATGGCCATTTCTCTTCCGCCGGCGCGACGCTGGCCATCTCGAAATACTGGCCGAGCTTCGCCGCCGGCGGCGAAGTCGCAAAGGCCAGGGAACCAACGCCGACCGTCACCGGTGAGCTGGCGAAGCCCGCCTTGTGAGACCGGTTTGCGATTGCCCGAGGCCATGCCGTCATGATAACGAGGCTGCAGCGCGGGTATGATGTAATGGTAGCCTGTCAGCTTCCCAAGCTGAACGCGCGGGTTCGATTCCCGCTACCCGCTCCAGCTTGATGCGAAAAGCCGATTGCCTAGCCCGGCCCCTGTCCGATTGGCAGCACTATCGGGATTCGCCTAGGCCTGTCCGGTTAGCATCTGCTTCTTGAGGAGGAACCGGGCGAGATTGTTGATGTTCCGCGGCGCCACCTTCCTGGGCAGATGCGCCAGCAAGTCTTCCGATTTGACGTCGTTGCGGAACCGCTCCGCCCAATCTTCGGTGAGATCGTCCCGCTGCAGGCGTAAATTCGTTTCGAACTCTCCGTCCGGCATTTCAACCGACAACTGCCGGGCCACCGACGCAACGTACGGCCGAGGATCGTCCAACAAATCCTCATAAAAAAAGTGATCGTATGCCAGGTCGGCCAGCCGCAGGTAAGCTTCCCAGAAGGCATAGCTCTGCTCGATCAGGAAATAGGCCTGGCAGATGCCGGCGAAGTCGTATCGCGGAACCAGATCGGCGCCGTCCATCGTACTTTTCCAGTGCCCCGACGCCTTTGCCCGGCAATAGGAAATCGCCTGGCGAAGGCGGTCCCGCCGCTCCAACAGGACCAAGCCCATGGCATGGCGCCGGCTGCATTCAGCGAGGAAGTCAACTCCATATCTGGCCTGCGACCAGTGAAGATGCCGCGGAAACAGTTTCACGGCGAACGTGCCGTTTGCGGTTCCGCCGCGATCGATCACGGCGGACATCAGGTCATCGAAGGATTTCGGCTTGCACCCCAGATTGGCCGTATCGAGCCACTCGGCCGACTTGCCCAACAATCCCGTGCTGTTCGTGAGACTGCCAAGCCATTCGGAGCCGCTGCGGGCTTCGGTCAGTATGGCGACGCCCTTCATGCGTGCCGCTTCTCCGCGGCACGCATGATCTTGATTGCAGAATGCCGTTCTTCTTGGTGGTCCCTCGGCATGGTCAAAGCTCCGCTTTCAACAGGCTTCAACGGACAAAGGCTCATATGGTTCCGCCGATTCGGCGGCAGCTAGGCAAAAGTGCGAGTCCCAAACACGTTACAGTTGGGTAATCAACGCCGGACTTGAAGAGACTGAACACAGGTGCCGGCCACCTGCGGTGGCCGGCTTAGCGTCAGCAAGAAGAGATTACAGCCATACGCGGAGCCAGACGCGCTCGCGCCAGCAGCGGGTACGGCGGCGGCCATGGCGCCAGTAGCTGCGGCAAACTCGTCTCCAGCCGCGGCGACGCCCGTGGCGACGACGCCAGTAGCCATCGTGGCCATGATGGCGGCGAAAATGCCAGTCGCGATGCGAGACCTGCTCTACCTCGACCGCTTCATCCCCTTCGAAGACAGCCGGATCCGGCTTGTCCAGTTCATCGAGAATTCCGTTTCCCTGGGGAACACCGGCTACCGCGCGGCCGGGTCCGGCCACGCTCGCAAACGCCGCTGCCCCCGCGAGGCCAAGCATTCCAGTAAGAAACAACCGACGTTCCATAAAAACCTCCCGAGTTGTTAATCGTCGACACCTCGTTTCCTCGCCCGCAACGGGCTCCAGCGCGCATGCCGAACGGTTTGAACGCGCGGCAGCGGTTCTCGTTCCATCACCCCACTTCGCGCAGGATGAAATCATGCAGCATTTTGGCAGCCGGCGACAGTACGCGATTCCTGACGGTGATCAGGCTGTAAGGCCTGACCTCGATGTCGAATTCGGTTTGGACGACATCGATGGCGCCGGCAAGCCCGTCCGGGTTCTGGATGAACTTCGCCACCTGCACCGAGACCGGCGCGATGGCATCGGATTGCGCGACCATGACCAGCGTGAGCAGCAGCGAACTGGTGTTCAAGATCCGGTCCGGCAGCGCGATGTTGCGGTTCAGGAAGTTGCTCTCCATCGCTTGACGCAAGGGCGAACCGCCCGACTGGAACACCCAGTCATAGGCAGCGGTGTCTTCCAGCCGCACCACATTGCCTCCGGCGAGCGGGTGGCCGCGGCGCACGATCAGGCAGGCCTTCTCGACGCCGATCACACGGGATTCGAACAGTCGTGGATTGAGGTCGTCGGGAATGCGGGCGATGATGAAGTCGTGGCGCGAGCCGATCAGCTCGCGGGCGAGCACGTTCGACGTCTCGACCTGCATGGTGATCTCGATGCGCGGGTAGATGCGGCGGATTTCACGGATCGCCGGCACCGCCAATTCGATCGCCGGCGCGGTCACGGCGCCGAGGAACACCGAACCGCCCTTGCCAGCCTTGAGCTCGGCAATCTCGCGGTCGGCTTCGCGCATCTCGAGCAGGATCGAGCGGGCCCGCCTGGCAAGCGCCTGGCCATAGGGAGTGAGGGTCACTCCGCGCGGCAGCCGTTCGCACAGCTTCACGTCGAGCACCGCCTCCATCTCGGCGATCATGCGCGAAGCGGCCGGCTGGGAGATGTTCATGACCTGGGCCGCGGCGCTCACCCGTCCGTGATCGTCGAGGGCGGCGATCATGCGCATGTGGCGCAAGCTCAAACCACTGCGCAGGAGTGTCTCACCGTCTCCCGGGAGCTTCTCGTAACTTACTGGAATCGCATCCGGATCGCGCAATGCCGCCATGATCTCCAGCTTTCTCGCCGATTGCTTTCCGGATGCTAGATCATACCGGTTTCGGTATAGCAACCACCAAAGATCGCATTTGACAGTTATGGCAAAGGGACCCACCCTTCGCGCGTTCCGGGACGCAAGGGTCGGTAGCGATCAAAATCGTATCGATTGAAACTGCGTCGCGGAGCCGATTGGGAGGATACCGGAGATCGATAATGCCGACAGCGGCGCGTTTGCGCTCCTGTCTGGCTGCGCGGCCCGCGAAGCCCCGAGGTGTCGCGTCCATCAACCAGGGAGAGTAATGTGAAGATTATCAAGACGCTGGCCGCCGTGGCGGCCCTTGGCATCGCTGCCATGACCTATCAGGCGCACGCGGCCGACAAGGGTCTTGTCGGCGTGCTGATGCCGACCAAGACCTCGCAACGCTGGATCAATGACGGCGACGCCGTCAAATCCCAGCTCGAGGCGCTCGGCTACACTGTCGACCTGCAATACGCGCAGGACGACATCCCCAACCAGCTCAGCCAGCTGGAAAACGAAATCACCAAGGGTCCGAAGGCGCTGATCATCGCCTCGATCGACGGCACCACGCTGTCGGATGCGCTGCAGAAGGCCAACGACGCGGGCGTCGTTGTCGTCGCTTATGACCGCCTGATCAAGAAGACCAAGAATGTCGACTATTACACCACCTTCGACAATTTCGGCGTCGGCGTGATCCAGGCGAATTCGCTGGTCAAGGGCCTCAAGGAGCGCTTCCCGAATACCAAGCCGTGGAACGTCGAACTGTTCGGCGGCTCGCCCGACGACAACAACGCCTTCTTCTTCTACAATGGCGCGATCTCCGTCCTGCAGCCGCTGATCGACGACGGCTCGATCAAGATCAAGTCCGGCCAGACCGGCATGGACAAGGTCGGCACGCTGCGCTGGCTCGCCGCTACCGCCCAGGCGCGCATGGACAACCTTCTGTCGGCCAACTACTCGGACGGCAGCCGCGTCGATGGCGTTCTGTCGCCCTATGACGGCCTGTCGCGCGGCATCACCGCCTCGCTGCGCGCTGTCGGTTACGGCACCGACGCACAGCCCTGGCCGATCGTGACCGGTCAGGACGCCGAGACCGCCTCGGTCAAGCTGATCATCTCGGGCGAGCAGTACTCGACCGTGTTCAAGGACACCCGCGAACTGGCCAAGGCCACGGTGCAGCTGGTCGACAAGGTGCTCTCCGGCGGCAAGCCGGAAGGCCTCGACGAAAAGACCTACAACAACGACGTCAAGGTGGTTCCCTCGATCCTGCTGACGCCGCATGAGGTCGACAAGTCGAACTACCAGGCCCTGGTCGTCGACTCCGGCTACATCAAGGCCGAAGACCTGAAGTAATCCCGGTTACAAAGGCAGGGGTCCTGCGCGACGCAGGGCCCCTTTTCGTTCACAAGCGGCCCCGGTATTGTCTCTGCCGGCCTAGAGCCATTCCCGGAAAATTGCGCAGCGGTTTTCCGTCAGGAATCGCCTAAAAAAGAAAGTCTAGGAGGAGCTTGCCCTGATGACCTCGACGATTTTGGAGATGCGCGACATCACCAAGACGTTCCCCGGCGTGAAGGCGCTGTCGAACGTCAACCTCCGCGTCGAGGAAGGCGAAATCCATGCCGTGGTCGGCGAGAACGGCGCCGGGAAATCGACACTGATGAAGGTGCTTTCGGGCGTCTATCCCTCCGGCACCTATGATGGCCAGATCATCTTTCAGGGCCAGGAATGCCAGTTCAAGGGCATCCATGACAGCGAACACAAGGGCATCGTCATCATCCACCAGGAGCTTGCGCTGGTGCCGATGCTGTCGATCGCCGAGAACATTTTCCTCGGCAACGAGCACGCCAGATACGGCGTCATCGACTGGGACGCCAACGAGGCGCGCACGGCCGAGCTTTTGAAAAAAGTCGGGCTCAAGGAAGACCCCAAGACGCTGATCACCCATATCGGCGTCGGCAAGCAGCAGCTGGTCGAGATCGCCAAGGCGCTCAGCAAGGAAGTGAAGCTGCTGATCCTCGACGAGCCGACAGCATCGCTCAGCGAGAAGGACAGCCAGGCGCTGCTCGATCTATTGCTCGAGTTCAAGCGGCAGGGCATGACCTCGATCCTGATCTCCCACAAGCTCAACGAGGTGAACCGCGTCGCCGACAAGGTGACGGTGATCCGCGACGGGCGCACGATCGAGACATTGCCGAGGAAGGACATCAGCGAGGACCGCATCATCACCTCGATGGTCGGCCGATCCCTCGACGATCGCTACCCGCCGCGCGAACCTAGCATCGGCGACGTCATTTTCGAGGTCAAGGACTGGTCCGTCTACCACCCGATCCATGCCGAACGGCAAGTGATCAAGAGCATCGACCTCAAGGTGCGCAAGGGCGAAGTTGTCGGCATAGCGGGACTGATGGGCGCCGGTCGCACCGAATTCGCCATGAGCCTGTTCGGCCGCTCCTATGGCCGGCGCATCAGCGGCGAGGTGCTGCTCAACGGCAAGCCCGTGGACCTTTCCACAGTGGGCAAGGCCGTGCAGAACGGCATCGCCTATGTCACCGAGGACCGCAAGACCTATGGGCTGAACCTCATCGACCATATCAAGCACAATGTGACGCTGGCCAACCTCGGCGGCGTTTCCAGTGGCGGCGTGATCGACGATATGCGCGAAATGAGCGTCGCCAACGACTATCGCAAGAAGACCAATATCCGCGCCTCCAGCGTCTATCAGCTGACCGGCAACCTCTCTGGCGGCAACCAGCAGAAGGTGGTGCTGTCGAAATGGCTGTTCGCCGACCCGGAAGTCCTGATCCTCGATGAGCCGACGCGCGGCATCGACGTCGGCGCCAAGTACGAAATCTATACAATCATCGCCCGCCTCGCCGCCGAGGGCAAAGCGATCATCGTCATCTCGTCTGAAATGCCGGAATTGCTCGGCATCACCGACAGAATCTATGTCATGAACGAAGGGCGCATCGTCGGCGAAATGGCGGCAAGCGACGCCAGCCAGGAAAAAATCATGCGCGCCATTGTTCGCGGAGAAGGAAAAGCATCATGAGCACAGACAGCGCTCCCGCACCGCAAAGCGGCACCGCCGAGGACGTCAAGCAGGGTCCTCGCGTCGCCGTCTCGGCGCTGACGACGAACCTGCGCGAATACGGCCTGATCATCGCGCTGATCGTCATCATGCTGTTCTTCCAGTACACGACGTCGGGAACGCTGTTCAAACCGGTCAACCTCAGCAACCTGGTGCAGCAGAACTCGTTCATCATCGTGATGGCGCTCGGCATGCTGCTGGTCATCGTCGCCGGCTATATCGATCTCAGCGTAGGATCGGTCGCCGGCTTCATCGGCGCGCTTGCCGCCATGATGATGGTCATCTGGCCGCTCGGCATATTCAGCAATCCGCTCGTTGTCTCGATCGTCTGCCTCATCGTCGGCGGGTTGATCGGTGGCGCGCAAGGGTACTGGATCGCCTATCACCGCATACCAAGCTTCATCGTGACGCTCGCCGGCATGCTGATCTTCCGCGGCATCTGCCAGGCGCTGCTTGGCGGCGGCTCCTCGGTCGGCCCGCTTCCCGACAGTTTCAAGGCGCTGAGTTCCGGTTTCATCCCCGATGTGATCGGCCCGCTGACCCTGATCCCGCCGACGGTGAACGCGGCCGGCAAGACCGTTTTGGGCAGTGGCCTGACGCTTCACATGACGACAGTCGTGCTGGGCCTGATCGCGGTGCTCGCCTACGCCTATTTCGGCTTCAGGACGCGACGCAAGCGCGAACTCCACGGTTATGAGGCCGAGCCTTTCACCCTGTTCGTCATCAAGACCCTGGTCGGCAGCGCGCTGGCGCTCTTCCTGATCTTCCAGTTCGCGACCTATCGGGGCCTGCCGATCGTGCTCCTGGTGATGGGCGTGCTGATCTCGCTGTTCGTCTTCGTCACCAAGCGCATGACCATCGGCCGCCGCATCTACGCCATGGGAGGCAACGCCAAGGCGGCGCAACTGTCGGGCATCAACACCGAAAGGCTGACGCTCTGGGTGTTCGTCAATATGGGCGTTCTGTCGGCGCTCGGCGGGCTGATCATCGCCGCACGTCTCGGCCAGGCCGTGCCGGCCGCGGGCCTCGGCAGCGAGCTCGACGTGATCGCGGCCGTCTTCATCGGCGGCGCCTCGGCGATGGGCGGCGTCGGCCAGGTCATCGGCGCGGTGGTCGGCGGCTTCATCATGGGCGTGATGAACAACGGCATGTCGATCATGGGCGTCAATGTCGACTGGCAGCAGGTGGTCAAGGGCCTGGTGCTGCTCGGGGCCGTGATCTTCGACGTCTACAACAAGAACAAGGCTTGAGGGCTGGGGCGAGGACTAGGAGGCATACGGGTTCTAGATCGCGAAGCTGCCGGCAGCCCGTCGGCACCAAGAAGTCCGGGGAAGGACCAGGCTCGCGAACGCAATCCGGACGAAGCGTTTCAACCGTGGCGCGTTTCCGCGCCGCGCCGGTCAGGATTTGCCCATTGGCAGCCGGATACAGATAAATGAGAGAGGACTGATCATGCTGATCTCGCAGATTCTCGACGACGCCGAGACGATCCGTGTCGTTGCCCGCAGCGGCGGGAAGACCCGGATCATCAACGGGGCGCGCAGCGTCTATTCGCTGGCGATGGAGGCTGCCCGCACCGGCGTCGGCCTGGCCGCCCTGATCGAACGCAAGGGGCTTGGCGAGACGATCGATCTCGACGCCGCCTACAAAAGGGGGCGCCTGCTGTCGCCGATCAATCACCCCGACCCGGCGCATCTGCACCTGACCGGCACCGGGCTGACGCATCTGGGGTCGGCCGCGACGCGCGATTCCATGCACAAGAAGCTCAGCACCGACGGCGAGGAGCAACTCACCGATTCCATGAAGATGTTCCGCATGGGACTGGAAGGCGGCAAGCCCGCGAAAGGCCAGGTCGGCGTGCAGCCGGAATGGTTCTACAAGGGCAACGGGACCATGGCGGTCGCGCCTGGCGCGGCGCTCATGTCGCCGGCCTTTGCCAAGGATGCCGGCGAGGAACCCGAGGTCGCCGGCATCTATGTCATCGGCGATGACGGGGCGCCATTCCGCGTCGGCTTCACCTTGTCGAACGAATTCTCGGACCATGTGACCGAGCGCGTCAACTATCTCTTCCTCGCCCATTCCAAGCTGCGCAATGCCTCCTTCGGCCCGGAGATCCTGATCGGAGACCTGCCTTCGGACATCCGCGGCACGTCGCGTATCCTGCGCGACGGCAAGGCATTGTGGGAAAAGCCCTTCCTGTCGGGTGAAACGAACATGTCCCACACCATCGCCAATCTCGAACACCACCACTTCAAATATTCGGCCTTCCGCCAGCCTGGCGACGTGCATGTGCATATGTTCGGCACAGCGACGCTATCCTTCGCCGACGGCATCAAGACGGAAGCCGGCGACGTGTTCGAGATCGAGGCCGGGGATTTCGGACTGCCGCTGCGCAACCCGCTCGAGATCGAGAAGCCGGTGAAGGTGTCGGTGAAGGCGCTTTGAATCCATGAGCGCGTGATTCCCCCTCTCGTGGGGAATGGCTGGCAAGCCAGAGCGGGGCGCTGTCCCGCCGATCTAGAGTCTTTCATGTTTTGATGGCAGCGTATCCAGCATTCGCGAAGTAGTTGCCGCATTCTTCAGGCTCGATCGTT
>NZ_JAIUHE010000033.1:0-37796 GCF_020164995.1 Mesorhizobium sp. CO1-1-11 | reverse complement strand
CTCTCCTTGCAAAGGGCCGAAAGTGTAACCCATCTATCCGGAATGAACTGTCACCCATCTCTCGGGAAGGGCAAATGACATGCCAGCGCTTTTGATTTGCCCATGTATCGTTGCGGCGCTCAACGACCGTTCAGACGCCTCCTGACAGGTGCACGTCCAGAACGGCGGCTTTCTTGGCGATCAGTCCTGTCAGATCCGCGTCGGATCGCTTGGTGCCGGTCCGTTCGCGCAACAACGAGATGACCGCGCTCATCGAAAGCTGGGCAGTGCGATCGCTCAGGATAGCGTCCACCGCGCCGGCAACATCCGGGGTCTCCGTCGGTGCTCGCATGATCGGTTCCTTTCTGTTCAGTTCGGCCTCGGCGCCGTTGGCCGGTCCCCGCACGCCACGGTCGAAGATGACGGCCAGGCCGTTCTTCACGGCGAGGGCGGCGACCATGTCGTCGAGGTCGTGATCGGAAAGCGCTGGCTCCGAAGGATCGGGCTTCAGGGTTCTGCGGATCACTCGGGCAGCCTGATCAGTCGACACAAAGCCAAAATGCCGTTTTCTGGCCTCGACATATTGCTCGATGATCATGCTCAGGCGCCGCGCTGCGATATCCCTGGGTTGCTGCATCTGGGCCTCCTTCGGCTGCCGCAAGCGCAAGGTCGACAGCACCAGAAGGAAATAGGGCGGCGGATCTACTCAAACAGGGGACGGATCGATCATTCGACGCATCTTGCGCTGATATAGGAACGATCCGGGCCTTGATGCATTTTGGCTCTATGACCAGCTCATTGAGGGACGCCGGGACATGAAGATTGCCCATGTCGCACCACTCTACGAATCGGTGCCGCCACGACTTTACGGGGGTACCGAGCGTATCATCTCGTATCTTACCGAAGCTCTCGTCGATCTCGGCCACGAGGTGACGTTGTTTGCCAGCGGCGACACGAAGAGCTCCGCCAAACTGGTGCCATGCCGCGAAAGGGCGCTTCGTCTCGATCCGCGTCCGCTGAAGTCCGAGATCGCGGCACATTTGTCGATGCTCGACGAAGTGCGCAAACGGGCCGACGACTTCGACGTCGTGCATTTCCATCTGAGCCATTTCCTGCATTTCCCGTTTTTTCGTGATATGCCGCAGCGCACGGTGACGACGCCGCATGGCAGGCTGGATTACGCGGACCTCGCGCAAGCCTATGACCGGTTCCCGCGGTTCCCCATGATTTCCATATCCCGCAGCCAGCGGGCGCGGTTCGCATCCGCGAACTGGCTGGCGACGATCCATCACGGGCTGCCGCTTGACCTTTATGAGGCCGATTTCGAGGCCGGTTCGGACGGTACCTACCTTGCTTTTCTCGGCAGAATGTCACGCGACAAGCGGCCGGACCGGGCAATCGAGATTGCCCGCCGAACCGGCCTGAAACTGAAGCTCGCCGCCAAGGTCGGCGATGGCGACCGCGCCTATTTCGAGGAAGTCGTACAGCCGCTGATCGATGGCGACCGGGTCGAGTATGTCGGCGAGATTGGCGAGGACCAGAAGGCCCGGTTTTTGGGCAATGCGGCCGCCTTGCTGTTTCCCATCGACTGGCCTGAACCCTTCGGGCTTGCGGTGATCGAGGCCATGGCGTGCGGAACCCCGGTCATGGCTTGGAGTTGCGGCGCTATGCCCGAGATCATCGATCATGGGGTCACTGGCTTTGTCGTCGAAACCATCGAAGATGCCGTCGCCTCGATGCCGGCTCTCCTGCAACTCGACAGGCGACGAATAAGAACGGCCTTCGAAAGGCGGTTTTCGGCCGATAGAATGGCCAGGGATTATGTCGAGGCCTATTCGCGGCTGACCACCGGCCACGAAGAGAGCAGGGCCTCATAGATCTTCAACCCGTTCGGAAACCAGCACGGGACAATCTTCTTGACCATTACCCAACTCGACGAGCGCAAGCTCGATCCTGCGATAGCACTGGCTTCCCTGGACGAAACCGCGCCCAGGGAGCCGCATCGGCTTTACGCTCTCAAGCATGGCGATTGCTTTGCCGTCGCCGACGCCTATGGCGACATACGTGGCGCCGGCGACGGCTTCTTCCGCGACGACACGCGCGTGCTCTCCGAATTTCGCCTGACGGTTGGCGGACGATCGTTGTCGCTGCTGGGCGCATCGCTCAGCCAGGACAACGTCCTGTTCACCAGCAACCTGACCAATCTGCCGATCGAGAGCGCCGCGGGCCGCCAGATTCCGCAGGGCGCGATCCATATCGAGCGGGTCAGGCTTCTGTGGCAGGAAAGGCTATATGAACGCATCACGCTCTCGAACTATAGCCGGGAGCATTCGACGGTCTTGGTGTCACTGCGCTTCGGTGTTGATTTTCGCGACATGTTCGAAGTCCGGGGCTCGACCCGCTCCAAGCGCGGTACCGCGCACACGGCCGAGATCGACCAGAGTTCGGTCGTGCTCCGCTACGAAGGGCTGGACAAGGTCGTGCGGACCTCGGCCATTTCGTTTTCACAGCCCCCGGATCAACTGACCTCCGAGCGGGCGGATTTCTTCATTGCCGTCACCAAGCGCAGCCGCCAGACGCTGTATGTGGAGGTGGGGAGCAAGACAACGGCCCGCCCGCAAAGTGAACGTTTCCGGGCCGCGGCGGCGCGCGCCCGTTTCGGCATGCGCGCCAAGCGCCGGCATGGGGCAACGCTGCACAGTTCAGGCCGCGTCTTCAATGATTGGATGGAACGGGCGCGTGCCGATGTGGCATTGCTCACCACGGAACTGGCGACCGGGCCTTACCCATATGCCGGGATCCCGTGGTTCTCCACCGCCTTCGGCCGCGACGGTGTGATTTCAGCTCTGCAGATGCTTTGGCTCAATCCCGGCCTGGCTCGTGGCGTGCTTGCCTTTCTCGCCCAGCACCAGGCGACCGAAACCTCTCCCTTCAGCGATTCCGAGCCCGGCAAGATCATGCACGAGACCCGCAAGGGCGAGATGGCGGCGCTGAGCGAGTTGCCGTTCGGCCGCTACTATGGCGGCGTCGATACGACGCCCCTCTACATCCATCTCGCCTGCGCCTATGCGGACCGCACGGGAGACACGGCTTTCATCGATGGCCTTTGGCCATCGCTGTGCGCCGCCGCCGAGTGGATCGAGACAGCGAGCCGTTCGACAGGGTTTCTTACCTATCAGCGCGCCGCGGAATCCGGCCTTGCCAACCAGGGATGGAAGGACAGCTTCGATTCCGTCTTCCATGCCGACGGCCGCATTCCGAAAGGGCCGATCGCGCTGGTCGAGGTGCAGGGTTACGTGTTTGCAGCATTCCGGGGATTGGCAAAGCTGGCACGGCTGCGCGGCGAAGAGGAGCGGGCGGAGAATTGGGAGCTGCGCGCCGATGCCATTCGCCAACGAGTCGAACGCCATTTCTGGATCGAAGAGCTTGGCTACTATGCGCTGGCGATCGATGGCGACGGCCAACCCTGCAAGGTGCGCACGTCCAATGCTGGTCACCTGCTCTATGTCGGCCTTCCCAATCCGGATCGCGCACGCATGGTCGCCGACCAGCTGCTGTCGGCTTCGTTCCATTCCGGCTGGGGGCTGAGAACGCTGGCGGACGATGCGATCTTCTTCAATCCGATGTCCTATCATAACGGCTCCATCTGGCCGCACGACACCGCGATCTGCGCCGCCGGGCTGGCGCGATACGGCATCCGCGACAGCGTGGTGCGGTTGATGAGCGGGACCTTCGAATCCGCGGTTCATTTCAACATGCGGCTACCCGAACTGTTCTGCGGGTTCACGCGCTCGGCCGGCGAAGCGCCGATTGCCTATCCGGTGGCTTGCCTGCCGCAGGCCTGGTCCGCGGGCTCCGCCTTCATGCTCATGCAGGCCTGCCTCGGCCTACAGATCGACGGTTGGACGAACGAAATTCACGTGACCCGGCCGCACTTGCCGATCGGCATCGACAATCTTGTCATTCGCCATCTCTCGGTGGGACATGTGGCGGTGGACCTGACGTTTCAGCGCGTGGGGGATCGTGTCGGTGCCTTCCTTGCGGATGCGCATGAAGGATTGGTGCCACTGGTGGTCAAGAGCTGAAAAATCGGAACCAACACCGGGTGCGGAACGTTGGATCAGCACGCCAAGGATGCTGGAGTTCCTGTCGGTGGATCTGCCGCGTCCCATTGAAAGGTAATCAATTCGAAATGCCCGACAACAGTTCGTACCTGGTCGTACCCTCGGCCGCACTGTGGCTCTTCGTTCTCGTAATTGTCGGTATCTCATGCGTCGCGCTCGCGGTGGTGCTGTCACGGGCGCGCCGGGCCAGAAACATGAAGCTCGCCCGTCTCGAAGCAGGATCCGTTCGCAGCCCATTGCCGGAGTTCGAAAAGAACGGGCAATCCGCGGCCGCCGCCCTCGTCCAATGGTCGCCGGAAACGTTGCGTCACATTCTGGCGAAGGAACTTCCCGATGCACAGGTGATCGTGGTGTCAAATCGCGAACCCTACATCCATAACCGCAACGGCGACAGCATCCATCTGGTCGTACCCGCCAGCGGGCTGGTCTCCGCCCTGGAGCCGATCACGCGCGCCTGTGCGGGCACATGGATCGCCTATGGCGGCGGTTCGGCCGATGCGCTGGTGGTCGACGAAAACGACCGCGTCGAAGTGCCGCCGGAAAACCCTTCCTATACGTTGCGCCGTGTCTGGCTGAGCGAGGAAGAACAGCAAGGCTATTATCTCGGCTTTGCTAATGAGGGGCTTTGGCCGCTGTGCCACATAGCCTTCACCCGACCGATATTCCGTGCTTCCGACTGGGAGGCCTACGAGGCGGTTAACCGCAAATTCGCCGACACCGTCGTCGCGGAGGCACGCAACGAGCGGCCCATCGTGCTGGTCCAGGACTACCATTTCGCCTTGTTGCCGCGGATGATCCGGGAGCGCCTGCCGGAAGCCATCATCATCACCTTCTGGCACATTCCATGGCCGAATTCCGAGGTATTCAGCATCTGCCCATGGCGCGAGAAGATCCTAGAAGGATTGCTGGGCAGTTCGATCGTCGGCTTTCACACCCAGTTCCATTGCAACAACTTCATCGACAGCGTCGACCGCTTCCTGGAGAGCAGGATCGAGCGCGAGGATTCCGCCATCTCCTATGGCGGCCAGATCAGCCTGGTTCACGCGTATCCGATTTCAATCGAATGGGAGCCGGCGCGACAGGCCCAGCTGCCCGAGGTGGCGCAATGCCGTCGGCATGTTCGTGAAAAATTCGGGCTGGCGGACGATGTCAGGCTGTGTGTCGGCGTCGAACGTCTCGACTACACGAAGGGCATCCTCGATCGCTTTACCGCACTCGATGAGCTGCTGAGGCTCCATCCGGAATGGATTGGCAAGGTCGCCTTCCTGCAGATCGCGGCACCCAGTCGCGGCACCTTGCCCGCATACCAACAGTTGCATGAAGAGTGTCTGCGTCAAGCCGAGGATCTCAACCGGCGCTATGGCCGCGACGGCTACACTCCCGTCCTGATGGTCACGGAACATCATTCGCAGGAACAGGTCTACGAAATCTACCGGGCCGCCGACGTTTGCTTGGTCACGAGCCTGCATGACGGCATGAACCTGGTGGCCAAGGAGTTCGTCGCGGCGCGCAATGACGAACAGGGGGTCCTGCTGCTCAGCATGTTCGCCGGCGCTTCCAAGGAATTGCTGGAAGCGCTGATCGTCAATCCCTACGACGCCACAATGATGGGCGACGCCTTGTTGCAGGCTTTGACGATGTCGTCGGAAGAGCAGCGGCAGCGCATGCAAAGGATGCGTGAGGTCGTTCGCGACAATAATGTCTACCGGTGGGCAGGCAGCATGCTTCTCGATGCCGCGCGCCTGCGCAAACGCGTTGCGGTCGATCGCGCCGTCGGCGCCGCCCCGACCTCATCGGGCAACGTGATCTCGCTGCTCGATCGCAGACGGGTGGCGGCGCTGTGATGTCGCTTCTGCCAAAACTGCCCGCGCCTGAGCTCCCAACAGGCCCGTGGGCCTTGTTCCTGGACATTGACGGCACGCTTCTCGAACACGCCGCGCATCCCGATGCGGTGGTTGTCGGCGATGAATTGCGTACGCTGCTGGCGAGGCTCGAATTGCAATTGGATGGAGCTCTGGCGTTCATCACGGGACGATCGATCGCCGCGGTCGACCATCTTTTCCAGCCGCTCAGATTGCGCGCCGCCGGGCTGTATGGGCTCGAGCACAGGCTCATCCGCGACGGCCCGGTCGAGGCGGCGGGAGAGCCGGCCGACATTGCGGCACTTGCCGAGGAAATCGAAGCGGAGCTGGGCAGTTCGGACGTTTATATCGAGCGCAAGGGACCGATCCTGGCAGTCCACACGCGCGCGGCACCGCAACTGTTGCGGCGCGCGACGCAACTGGTCGAACAGGCGTTGGGCAGGTTGCCTACGGGATATCGGGTGCTGGCCGGCAATGCCGGCGTTGAATTGATGCCGCTGGAGGCAGCAAAGGGAGCGGCCATCAGGCGCTTTCTGGATCTGCCTGCTTTCGAGGGGCGGCGGCCGGTGTTTCTAGGCGACGACACATCCGACGAGAATGGTTTCGAGGCCGTGAACGAGATGGACGGCATGTCGATCCGCATCAAACCGCACGGACCGACAGCGGCGCGCCATGTGCTTGCCGACGTCGGCGAGGCTTTGGCTTGGCTGGGTGCGGTGAGCCAGCGTAATTTGGATGGATCGACCGGCCTGGTCCATCCCTTCAATCGAAGGAGTCCGTGATGACCCAATTCACCAGTCTCATCTTGGAGATCATGCCTGCCTGGCTACGCCGGCGGTCGCTGCCGAATACGCACGAGACCCAGCCGAGTTTCGATCCGTCGCGCCCGCAGGACGCGGATGAGGTCTGGCGCCAGTTTGTTCAAAAGGATCTCTTTGACGCCAACATGCAGGATTACGACGAGACCGGAGATAGAAAGACCAGCCGCCACTGAGGGCGGTTAGCCTTCCCCGAAAACAAGCGAAACATTTCCACCGGCGTGACGCTCGAGGCGGCCGGCAAGGTCGAGTTCAAGCAGCACCATGAAGACCTGGGCGGGATGCAGGCCGGTGTGGCGGATGATCTCGTCGACCGGCACCGGTGTCGGCCCCAGCGCCTCGATCACCTTGGCCCGGTCGCTCTCGCCTGGTGGCGGTGTGGCCGAAAAGTCGGGCGGGTCCTCAAACGGCGGCAGATCAGGCGCCCGCATGCCGGTCAGCGGAAGGATCGCCCTGGAAATGTCCGAAGCTTCGGTGACCAGCGTGGCGCCGTCCTTGAGCAGACCGTTGGTACCGGCCGCGCGCGGATCGAGCGGGGAGCCGGGTACCGCAAAGACCAACCGGCCCATCTCGCCGGCAAGCCTTGCGCTGATCAGCGAGCCTGAGCGCTGTGCTGCCTCAACCACCACCAGCCCAAGAGCGGCGCCCGCGACAAGGCGGTTGCGGCGCGGGAAATCCTGGGCACGCGGCTGCCAGCCGAACGGCATTTCCGAGATGATGGCGCCACGCTCCGCAATGTCATCGCACAGACCGGCATTTTCGGGCGGGTAGGGCAGGTCGAGCCCACCGGCGAGCACGCCGACCGTACCGGTCAAGAGACTGCCCTGATGCGCCGCCGTGTCGATGCCACGTGCCAGGCCGGAGACGATGCCGTAGCCGTCTCGTCCGAGATCGGCTGCCAGCATGCGCGCCATCTTGATGCCGGCAAGCGATGCGTTGCGGGCGCCGACTATCGCGACACCCGGCAACCGGAACACCGCGGCATTGCCCCTGACCGCCAGCATCGGCGGCGGATTGTCCATGCTGCGCAACAGCGGCGGATAGTCCGCCTCCCCAATACCGACAAAGCGTGCTCCAACTCGCCGCGCGGCCTCCATCTCGGCCTCGGCCTCGGCAAGGGAAGGGATGCGCACGATCCGGTTGGCGCCGCCGGAAATCATCAGTTCCGGCAGCATTTCCAACGCGACTTCGGCCGAACCGAAACGGTTGATCAGGTCGCGAAAGGAGGCAGGGCCGACATTCTGGGTGCGGATCAGCCGCAGCCAGCTCAGCCGCTGGCGATCGGTGAGACGCGGCCCGGCGGCCGGTTCGCTCACCCCTTGGCTCCGATCTTGCCTTCGGAGCCGGCAATCAGTCGCGAAATGTTTTCTCGGTGCTTGATGAAGACAATGATGCTCATCACCACGAACAGAATGGCTATCTGCGGCGTGCTCAGGAAATAAAGCGCGATCGGTACCACCACGGCAGCAGCCAGCGCCGCCAGCGATGAGTAGCGGAAGAGGAAAGCCATCACCAACCATACGACAGCGAAGATCAATGCGACTTGCCAGGCAAGGCCGACCAGCACGCCGAGATAAGTGGCGACGCCCTTGCCACCCTTGAAGCCGAGCCATGCCGGGAACAGGTGGCCCAGAAAGGCGCCGAGACCAGCCCAGATCGCGGCTTCAGGCGCGAAATGGCCTGCTATCAGCACGGCGGCCGTGCCTTTCAGCGCATCGAGCAGCAAAGTCGCGGCGGCAAGCCCCTTGTTGCCGGTGCGCAGCACATTGGTGGCGCCGATATTGCCTGAACCGATCTTGCGCACATCGCCAAGGCCGGCCGCGCGGGTAAGCAGCAGGCCGAATGGAATCGAGCCCAGCAGATAGCCGAACACCAGCGCCAGGATTGGGCCGTAAGTCATTGTTCCCCCCGCGTTCCCCCAACCATGCCTGATGTCGCATGGCTACCGCCGGCTCAGGCAGAAAATATTGTGCGGCCCGCCACCAGCGTTTGCAAGACCTTGCCTTGCAGCCGTGCGCCTTCGAAGCAGGTGTTTTTCGAGCGCGAGCGGATACCGCTTTCGCTGACTATCCAGGGTTCATCGAGGTCGACAAGCGCGAGATCGGCGACGGCGCCTGGCTTCAGCGTGCCGCCGGCCAATCCAAACAGCCTCGCCGGCGCGGTGGACAAGGTTTCGATCAGCCTGAGCAGGGGCACGTCGCCATTGTGGTAGAGGCGCAAGGCCGCGCCCAGCAGGGTTTCGAGGCCAATGGCACCGGCCGCGGCGTCGGCGAAGGGCAGGCGCTTGGTATCGACGTCCTGCGGATCGTGCGAGGAGACGATGACATCGACCGTTCCGTCCTTGACCGCATCGATCATCGCCAACCGGTCCTCCTCGGCCCGCAGCGGCGGCGTCAGGCGGAAGAAGGTGCGGTACTCGCCAACGTCGTTTTCATTGAGAGACAGATTGTGGATCGACACGCCCGATGTCACTGCCGCGCCGTCGGCCTTCGCACGCGCCACGGCGCTTGCCGCCATTGCCGTCGAGATCTTCGCGGCGTGGTACGAACCTTGCGTCAGCTGCGCCAGCGCGAGGTCACGCTCGAGCGGGATGGATTCGGCTTCACGTGGAATGCCGGAGAGGCCGAGCCAACTGGCATACAGGCCTTCGTTCATGACGCCCGACGACCCAAGATCGGCATCCTGCGTTTCATGGACGATGGTGGCGCCGAAATCGCGCGCATAGGTTAGCGCGCGACGCATCACCAGCGCGCTCGATATGGTATGCCTGCCATCGGTGAAGGCGACCGCACCCGCCTCGCGCAGCAGGCCGAACTCCGTCATTTCGCGTCCGTGGAGGCCCTTGGTGATGGCGGCGGCCGGAAAGATATTGACGACGGCCGTGTCCTTGGCGGTGCGCAGCACGAATTCGACCAGCGCCACATTGTCGATCACCGGATCGGTGTCTGGCATCATCACGATGGACGTGACGCCGCCGGCCGCTGCGGCGACACTTGCCGAAGCGATGGTTTCGCGATGTTCGGCGCCGGGCTCGCCGATGAAGACCCGGCCGTCGATCAGGCCGGGGATGATCGCCTTGCCGCTGCAGTCGATCGCCGTAGCGCCGTCGGGGACGCCCTGGTTCAGCGCCGCCTTGCCCGCGGCAACGATTTTCCTACCTTCGACTATGACGGAGCCGACTTCATCAAGGCCGCGTGACGGGTCGACGATGCGGGCGCGTTCAAAGACCGTGATGCTCATGCGCCGCGGCCTTCTTGATTGCGGCCCTCTTGATTGCGGCGGGAATCGAGCAGCGCTTCCATCACCGCCATGCGCACGGCGACGCCCATTTCCACCTGCTCCTGGATGACGCTTTGCGGGCCGTCGGCGATTTCCGAAGCAATTTCGACACCGCGGTTCATCGGGCCAGGATGCATGACAAGCGCGTCATCCTTGGCGGCCTTCAGTTTCTCGGCGTCTAGACCAAAATAGCGGAAATATTCGCGCACCGACGGCACGAAGGCTCCTTCCATGCGCTCGCGCTGCAAGCGCAACATCATCACCACATCCGCGTCCTTCAGGCCCTCCGCCATCGAGCGGCAGACGATCACGCCCATTCTGTCGATGCCCGAGGGCAATAGCGTCGAGGGCGCCACCACCCGTATTTGTGCGCCGAGTGCGTTGAGCAGCATGATGTTGGAGCGCGCCACACGCGAATGCAGGATGTCGCCGCAGATCGCCACGATCAGCTTCGACAGCGCACCCTTGGCGCGGCGGATGGTGAGCGCGTCGAGCAGCGCCTGTGTCGGGTGTTCATGGGCGCCGTCGCCGGCATTGACCACCGAGCAGCCGACCTTCTGCGCCAGGAGGGCCGCCGCGCCCGCCGACTGATGGCGGATGATCAATATGTCGGGCCGCATGGCGTTGAGTGTCATCGCGGTGTCGATGAGCGTTTCGCCCTTCTTTACCGAGGAACTCGCCACCGACATGTTCATGACATCGGCGCCAAGCCGCTTTCCGGCCAGTTCGAACGAGGATTGCGTGCGGGTCGAGGCTTCGTAGAAGAGATTGATCTGGGTGCGGCCGCGCAGCGCCGAGGTCTTTTTTTCGGACTGGCGCGAGATCGCGACCGCCCGATCCGCCCTGTCGAGCAAAAGCTCGATGTCGGCGGGCGAAAGGTCGCTGATGCCCAGAAGATGGCGGTGAGGGTAGAGTGGCAGGGACGAAGCGTCGGTCATCTCAAGGGGCTGCTATAGGGTGCGGATTTCGCGCCCGCAAGCACCCGCTTTGGATTGACGCCGTTCTCCTCAATTTTTTCGTGTAGATAGCCGATTAGATCGGCCGGTATTTTCGTCGCGCGCGCAGCAACGCTTGGCTATATCTAAGCCGACGGCCTCGGATTCGAGGCTTTCCGACAATAGGGCCTTTCTAGAAGGATCGGCTAGAAGGATTGGGCGTGACCGACGACGTAACGAACCAGCCGCCGCCGCTGACGGGCGGCAACGCCTGGCGAGGCGATCCGTTGCTGATCCAGCTTGCCGAGCGCTTTTCCGATCCGGTGCGCAAGGATCTCGACGGGCTCGGCCGTTTCGTGCTGACGCAAGAAGCGCAGGAACTGGCGCGCCTCGCCAATGTCGAGACGCCGAAACTCAGGACGCACGATCGCCAGGGACGGCGCATCGACCTGGTCGAATTCCATCCCGCCTACCACGCCTTGATGCGCCGCTCGGTGGCCAACGGCCTGCATTCCTCGGTCTGGGAAAATGGCGACGCCGAGATCGGCCGCCGCCATCAGGTGCGCGCCGCCCGTTTTTACCTGACGGCGGAACTCGAGACCGGGCATCTCTGCCCCATCACCATGACCAGCGCCTCGCTGGCGGCATTGATGGCCAGCCCAAAACTGTTTCGCGAATGGGCGCCGCGCGTGACGACGCGCAAATACGACCAGAGCCAGAAGCCGCCCGTCGAAAAGACCGGACTGACGCTCGGCATGGGCATGACCGAGAAACAGGGCGGCACCGATGTGCGTGCCAATGTGACCCGGGCGGAACGCGTCGGCAGCGGCTTCTACCGCCTGACGGGACATAAATGGTTCATGTCGGCGCCGATGTCGGACGCCTTCCTGGTGCTGGCACAGGCGCCGGAGGGACTGTCCTGCTTCCTGGTGCCGCGCGTGCTCGGCGACGGGTCTGGCAACGGCTTTCGCTTCCAGCGGCTGAAGGACAAGCTCGGCAATCGCTCGAACGCGTCTTCCGAGGTTGAATTCGTCAACGCCATCGGGGAGATGGTCGGCGAACCCGGCGCCGGCGTCAAGACGATCATGGACATGGTGACGCTGACCCGGCTCGACTGCG
Organism: Mesorhizobium sp. CO1-1-11; assembly: GCF_020164995.1. Classification (NCBI taxonomy): domain Bacteria; kingdom Pseudomonadati; phylum Pseudomonadota; class Alphaproteobacteria; order Hyphomicrobiales; family Phyllobacteriaceae; genus Mesorhizobium; species Mesorhizobium sp. CO1-1-11. The sequence goes on along the minus strand of NZ_JAIUHE010000033.1, from coordinate 25,680 downwards.
CGGTGGCGTCTTCGGCGATCATGCGGGCGGGGCTGGCCGAAGCGATCCATCATGCCCGCCATCGCCAGGTGTTCGGTTCGACCTTGATCGAGCAGCCGTTGATGCAGCGCGTGCTGGCCGACATGGCGCTCGATGTTGCCGCGGCGACCGCGCTGTCGTTCCGGCTGGCGCGTTCCTTCGACGAGGCGGCGAGCGATCGCGGCGAGGCGGCGTTCGCCCGCGCCATGACGCCGGTCGTCAAATACTGGGTCTGCAAGATCGCGCCGCCGCTGCTTTACGAGGCGATGGAGTGCCTTGGCGGCAATGGCTATGTCGAGGAAGCTCCGCTCGCCCGTTATTACCGCGAAGCGCCTGTCAACGCGATCTGGGAAGGATCGGGCAATGTCATGGCGCTCGACGTGCTGCGCGTGCTTGGCCGCGCGCCGGGGCTTTTCGAAGAAGTATTGACCGGTATCGACCGCGACCTCGGCGCCGGCGGGCGCGGCACGATCGGCGTTCTGAAGGCGGCCATGCAGGTCGCTTCGACCGACGAGGGCTCGGCCCGGCTGCTGACGGAACAGCTTGCGCTCTCTGCGGCGGCCGCCGAGTTGCGTCGGCTCGGGGCAGGGCGGATCGCTGATGCCTTCGTCGAAACGCGGCTCGCGGGCCAGTGGCGCAATACTTACGGCATGCTCGATTCGCGCCACGACGCGCGCATGATCATCGATACGCTCTATCCGCCGGTGAATTGACGGAGATGCCTTTCATGTTCGAGCGGCGTTGCCGGAATCCCCACTGACCCGCCGTCGCCGTTAACCTTAACAAATGGTTTCCGTTGCGGCGGCGAACCGCAAAGCCCACTGTCAATCCTGTCGAAGCAGGAATCACGATGCGACACGTACTGACCTCCTTTCTGTCCGTGCACTGGGCGATCGTTTTTGCCCTGCTCGCGGTGATCTGTATCGATGGAAATCGAGGTGTGACGGCGGCTCTCGGCGTACTCGGCGTGACCGTCGAGAGCGCCCAGTTTGCCAATCTGGAGAACATCGTCGTGGTCGCTCCGCTGGCGATCGCGTTGCTGGTCGTGGCGGTGCTGTTCTTCTGGGCCTTTGTCGATACACTGATCAACGACGCGTCCAGCCCCGGCGCCGACAGCGTCGTTCGCATCGCCTTTATTTCCGCTTCCGGGGTGATGTCGATGATCCTGATCGGCGGTGCGGCCCAAGGCATCAACGGCCTGTTCATGGTGGTCGCCGTGCAACTGGCCGCACTTCTGGTCTCCTATGTCGCGATGCTTGCCGAACGGCGTTCGGTAGCTGCGCTGGATGAGGAGGATTTCCACGCCACGGCGCACAGCATGGCGAAAGCCGCGGCGCACAATTCGCTGCTCTCCATGATATCGGGACGGACCGGCCCGAACGGGAAGGGAGGCCGCTGATGCGCTACATCTTCGCGTTGTGGGCCGCGCCGATGGCGCTGTTTTGGGGCTGGTTCTACCTGTCGCTCAACGACATGAATTTCGGCTATGTGATGCTCAGCCGGCAGCTGCACGATTTCGTGTTCCAGCTCTACGGTCAGATGCTCGGCATCGACCCCGCAACCATCCCGGGCATGGTGGCAAAAGCCTGCGTGTTCGATGGCTTGCTGCTCGTTGCGATATGGGTGTTTCGCAGGCGTCGCGAGATATTGGGCTGGGTCAGGCGTCGCTGGACGGGTCCGGTCCCGTTCGATCGGCTGCATCGAGTGACTGAAGCCGGTCTAAAACTCCCTGCAGAATAAAGGCGGCCGCCGCCGAATCGATCTTGCCGGCGCGTTTGGCGCGCGAGAAATCCATCTCTATCAGCGTCCGTTCGGCCGCGACGGTCGACAGCCGCTCATCCCAGAATACGAAGGGCAGGTCGCTTAGCTGCGCCATGTTGCGCACGAAGGCGCGCGATTTCTGTGCGCGCGGACCTTCCGATCCATCCATGTTGATCGGCAATCCGATCGCCACCGCACCGACATTCTCTTTCGTCAGCAATGCCAGAAGGACGGCGGCGTCGAGCGAGAATTTCCGCCGGATGATGACTGGACGCGGATGAGCGAAGGAGAACCCCCGATCGGAAACCGCCACGCCGATCGTCTTGTCGCCGAGGTCGAGCCCCGCCAAGGTCCTGCCGTTGGCGAGCCGTGCCGGCAATTGCTCAATCGTGATGACGGTCAACGGTTTTCCCTCGTTTTTTTCGACAGCACGCGTCCTTTCGGATGCCCGGCGGACACTATACCCTTTGATCTCAAGGCTATCGGCGTTCTATCCTTTGGCTCGGGAAAAATCGAGGAAATGCATTCATGAAACTGACCTGGTATGGCCACTCGGCCTTCCGCATCGAAACCGGTGACGCGAAAATCCTCATCGATCCCTATCTGATCGGCAACCCGTCCTGGACGGGCGGGTGGGAAGGACCGGCCGAAGGGATCACGCATGTTCTTTTGACGCACGGGCACAGCGACCACATCAGCGGCGCGCTGGAAGTGCTCGGCAAGAGCGGCGCGCAACTGGTCGCCAATTTCGAGATCTGCATGTACTTTGTCGGCAGGGGCGTTAGCGACAAGAAGATCAATCCCGGCAACATTGGCGGCACGGTCGATTGCGGCGGTTTCACCTCCACTTTCGTTCAGGCGCTGCATTCATCCTCCTTTGGCGAAGAGGGCGGCAAGAACGTCTATCTCGGCAATCCGGGTGGGCTGGTCCTGCATTTCCCGGAAGACCAGACGCTCTACCACATGGGTGACACCGACATCTTTTCCGACATGGCGCTGATCAGTGAATTGCACGAGCCAAAGATTGGCATCGTTCCGATCGGCGATCGCTTCACCATGGGCGGTGCGGTGGCGGCCCTTGCCTGCCGCCGCTTCTTCAAGTTCGAAACGGTGGTCCCTTGCCATTTCGGCACGTTTCCAATGATCGACCCGACGCCCGAGAAGTTCGAAGCCGGGCTGGAAGGAACTGGGGTCAAGCTTGCATTGCCGAAGATTGGTGAAACGATTACCATCTAGAACAGCCAAAGCGGAACAAATCCATGGCATTAGGGCGATCTCTTTGCGTATCGATGTTTGTCGCGGCGTCGCCCGCGCTTGCCGCGGATGACTTCATCGAAGGTGTCTATCTCCAGTCGGAGGAACTCTGTACCCAAGCCAAAAAGGATACGCTGCAGACGCTGATCGATGCCGGCAACATCGTTCTCTCGAAGAACGGCCTGCAAGGCGTCGAATACAATTGCGAATTCGTTCAGGTCAGCAAGGCGACACGCTCGCCGAGCTGGGCTGTGACGGCGATCTGCCAGGAGCCGGGCTATGTCTTTCCTGACGTCCTGTCGGTGATGCAGATGAACCCGACGCAGGTCGATCTCGTGTCGGCCCGGCCGATCGACGATGAAAGCGAGGCGAGCGGCAACAGCGGCAGCTACTATCTGTGCGAGGGCATTGCCCTGCCATGAGGTTGTTGCCCGATTGTCGGGCGGCACATGTTGCGCCCCGCGCGCCGCGCCGCTATAGCCCGGACTGGTTTTCCCCGAGGCAAATACATGTCCGTTGATGTCAAGACAGTGAAGCGCGTGGCGCATCTCGCCCGCATCGCGGTGAGCGAGGAAGATGCCGAGCGTATGACCGGCGAGTTGAATGCCATACTGGGCTTCGTCGAGCAGTTGAACGAGGTCGATGTTTCCGGCGTCGACCCAATGACGTCGGTGACGCCGATGGAAATGAAGAAGCGCGGCGATGTCGTCACCGACGGCAACAAGGCGGCCGACATCGTCGCCAACGCGCCCGCGACCGACGAGAATTTCTTCCTCGTGCCGAAGGTCGTGGAGTAAGGCACCGATGGCTATCGAGATCGCCATCGAAACGCCGCTGCAGGACGACGTGCGCAGCCTGGTCGCGGAACTCAACGCGACCTTGCTCGAACTGACGCCGCCGGAGCACTGCTACCACCTGACGGTCGAGCAGATGGCAGGCACGGACACGACGGTTTTCATCGCTCGCGACAACGGCGTCGCCATTGGTTGTGGTGCACTCAAGCGCCATGACGATGCCATTGGCGAGGTCAAGCGTATGTACACGAGGCCTTCGCATCGTGGCCGCAAGATTGGCGCTGGAATCGTCCAACGGGTCGAGGCGCTGGCGCGCGATGAAGGGTTGAAACGGCTGGTGCTGGAGACCGGCGATCGCCATCCCGCCGCCTGGACCGTCTATGAACGCGCCGGGTTCTCGCGCTGCGGCCCGGTGCTGGATTATCCCGATTCCGAGTGGTCGGTGTTTTACGAAAAGAGCCTTTGATGAGCGACCTGACCCATCTGACGATTTCGCAGGCCCGCGCCAAGCTGCGCGCCAAGGAAATCACCGCGACCGAGATCACCGAAGCCTATCTCTTGGCGATCGATCGCGCCAATCCGGCGCTCAATGCCTATGTGGCGGTGACGGGCGACAAGGCGCGCGACATGGCCAAGACGTCGGACGCCAGGCTGCTCAAGGGCGAGGGCGGTGCGCTGGAAGGCATTCCGCTCGGGATCAAGGACCTGTTCGGTACCGAAGGCGTCCACACCCAGGCCTGCAGCCACGTGCTCGACGGTTTCAAGCCGCGCTATGAATCAACGGTCACGTCCAACCTGTGGGCCGACGGCGCGGTCATGCTGGGCAAGCTCAACATGGACGAATTCGCCATGGGCTCGTCCAACGAGACCTCCTACTACGGCCCGGTCATCAACCCGTGGCGGCGTTCGCGCCTCGATACGGTGGTGATGCCGACGACGCATCAGGGTGATGGCGGCTTCGTCTCGGCAGGTGGCACGAAAACCCAGCGTAGCCTCGACAATGCGCAGCTGGTGCCGGGTGGTTCTTCCGGTGGTTCGGCGACCGCCGTGTCGGCTTTCCTGTGTGCAGGCGCAACCGCCACCGACACCGGCGGTTCGATCCGCCAGCCAGCCGCGTTCACCGGGACCGTCGGCATCAAGCCGACCTATGGCCGCTGCTCGCGCTGGGGCATCGTCGCCTTCGCCTCGTCGCTCGATCAGGCCGGACCGATCGCCCGCGACGTGCGCGACGCCGCCATTCTTCTGAAATCCATGGCGTCGGTCGATCCCAAGGACACCACGTCCGTCAACCGGCCGGTGCCGGACTACGAGGCGGCGATCGGCAAGCCGATCAAGGGCATGAAAGTCGGCATTCCCAAGGAATACCGTGTCGACGGCATGCCGGAAGAGATCGAGGCGTTGTGGCAGAAGGGCATTGCCTGGCTCAAGGACGCCGGCGCCGAAATCGTCGACATCTCCCTGCCGCACACCAAATACGCGCTGCCGGCCTATTACATCGTGGCGCCCGCGGAAGCTTCTTCCAACCTCGCCCGCTATGACGGCGTCCGCTATGGCTTGCGCGTGCCGGGCAAGGACATCGTCGAGATGTATGAGAAGACCCGCGCCGCCGGCTTCGGCCGCGAGGTGAAGCGCCGCATCATGATCGGCACCTATGTGCTGTCGGCCGGCTACTATGACGCCTACTACCTGCAGGCTCAGAAAGTGCGCAACCTGATCAAGCGCGACTTCGAAAATGTCTTCGCCGCCGGCGTCGATGTCATCCTGACACCTGCGACGCCGTCCGCTGCCTTCGGCATTGCCGACGAGGACATGGCCGCCGATCCGGTCAAGATGTACCTCAACGATATTTTCACGGTCACCGTGAACATGGCCGGCCTGCCCGGCATCGCAGTGCCCGCCGGCCTCGACCCCAAGGGGCTGCCGCTCGGCCTGCAATTGATCGGCAGGCCGTTCGAGGAAGAGACGCTGTTCCAGACCGCCGCCGTCATCGAGCAGGCGGCCGGCACATTCCAGCCGGAGAAGTGGTGGTAAGGAAATCGCTCGCCTGACGCATGGTCCTGAAAATCGCGATCGATTTTGGACAGCCTTGCGGGCTGTAATGAGTGAGCGATGTTCTACTATCTTTCCAAGATATTCTGGTTCTTCATCCAGCCACTCAACCTGACGATCTTCCTGCTTTTGGCAGGCCTGCTCGCCGGGATGGCCGGCCGGCGGCGACTTGCCGTCAGCGGCGGCGTGCTGGCGTTTCTGATCCTTGCGCTGTCGGCGTGGACGTCACTTGGAGCGATGATGCTCAATCCGCTGGAGGAACGCTTTCCCAGGCCGCCGCTGCCGGAGAAGGTAGACGGCATCGTCGTGCTCGGCGGCGGCTTCGAGGGCGCTATCAACCTTGTGCGCGGCGGCTATGAATTGAACAGCAGCGGCGATCGCATGGTCGAGACCGCGATCCTCGCCAGGCGTTTCCCGCAGGCAAAAGTGGTGGTCTCCGGTGGAAACGGCTCATTGTTCTTCGACGGCGAAGGTGATGCCGACACCGCGCCGCGCCTGCTCGAGGCGCTGGGTGTCCCGGCCGACCGGCTGCTCCTCGAAGACAAATCCCGCAACACTTACGAGAACGCGGTCTTCAGCCGCGAACTGGTCAAGCCCAAACCGGGCGAGACATGGCTTTTGGTGACATCAGCCTTTCACATGCCGCGCGCCAAGGCCCTGTTCGACAAGGCAGGTTTTCCAACTGTTCAATGGCCGGTCGACTATCGCACCTCGGGTCGGGAAGGCGTCGGCTTGTTTCGCGACAATGCGGCCGATTCGCTGCAGAACACGACCATCGGGGTTCGCGAATGGATCGGGCTTTTTGCCTATTGGCTTTCCGGACGCATCGATCAGCCGTTTCCGACGCCGGGCGGCTGACCGATCACCGCGCGCCGCGCCGCCGAGAAGAACTGGCGCCGTACCAGAACGGCCAGCAGCAGAAGCGTCGACAGCACGAACACCAGGGGATCGACGAACCAGCCGAGATAGCCGATCGAGAAGAACACGCCGCGCAGGCCCGAGTTGAAATGCTTGCCGGCCAGCATGTTCATTTGCGTCGCGCGCCACACGGCCGTTTGCGTGAGGGGATTGCGCGAGGCCTCGCCATGCGGGATCGGCACGGCGCCGATCAGGATCGAACAGTAGTTGAACAGCCTATAGGCCCAGCCGAATTTGAAGAAGGAAAAGGCCAGGATCAGCACCAGTCCCAGCACCTTGATCTGAAAGGCCGAGCGCGACGGCGCGCCGCCCAAGGGCAAGGTGCTCAGCACCTCAAGCACCCGGTCCGACGCGCCAAGCAGGGCGAAGCAGCCGCCGAGCGCGATCAGCGAACTGGAGGCGAAGAAGGCGGTTCCCTGCTGCAGGCCGCTCATGATGGCGGTGTCGACGATGCGGATCTCGCGCTCGGCCATGGTGCGCATCCAGGCCTCGCGTTGCGCATTCATGGCGGTGGTCAGCGACACGCGGCCGACCAGGTGGCCGTCCGAGGCGAGCGTGTGCAGCACCCATGCGAGGAGGAAAAAGCCCAGCGCCGCGAGATCGGCCGTCGAAAGATAGGAATCGCCCATGGCGCCGAATCTACCATATTCGGCCCGGTTGCTTCGATGACCTTGCACGGCGCGTTGCACTCGATGTCGCTGCCGGAGCAAACAAGGTCGGCAGGTGCTGCGCCGCGATTGTCAAAAGAGCGGAAACATCCCGGGAATTCCTATATGTAATCCTCGACGTGACCCAGGAGACAGCGTGTTCCTTTCGGTTTTCGACCTGTTCAAGATCGGCATCGGCCCCTCGAGCTCGCACACGATGGGACCGATGACGGCTGCGCGCCGCTTCCTCGATGAGGTCGCGGGCGACGACTGGCCGCGTCCCGCTGGCGCCAAGGTCGATCGCATCGGCGCCAGCCTGCATGGCTCGCTCGCCTATACCGGCATCGGCCATGGCAGCGACCGTGCCGTCATTCTCGGCCTTGCCGGCCAGACGCCGCAAACGGTCGACCCCGACCGAGCCGACGAAATTGTCAGCCGCATCACCGCCGACAAGCTGGTTTCACCGCCCGGCCACCCTCCCTACCATTTCGATCCGGCCACCGATCTGGTGCTGGACCGCAAGACGCCGCTCACCGGTCATGCCAACGGCATGGCGTTCTACGCTTACGACGTCGGCGGCCGGTTGCTGCTCAAGCGCATCTACTATTCGATCGGCGGCGGCTTCGTGGTTTCGGAAGAAGAGCTGCAACGGATGAAGTCGAAGGGCTCGGTCACAACCGAGGGCAAGAAAGTGCCGTATCCCTTCAAGAATGCTGTCGAGATGCTGAAGATGGCGGCCAGGAGCGGCCTTTCCATTGCCGAAATGAAGCGCGTCAACGAGGAGACGCAGATGTCGCGCGAGGCGCTCGACACCGGCCTCGACGCGATATGGGACGCCATGAAGGGCTGCATCGACCGCGGCCTGTCGCAGGACGGCATCATGCCCGGCGGCCTGAAGGTGCGCCGCCGCGCCAGGCAGCTCCATGACAAGCTGCAAGAGCAGTGGCAACAGAACCGGCCGAACCCGCTGCTCGCCAATGACTGGCTGTCGATCTATGCGATGGCGGTCAACGAGGAGAATGCGGCCGGCGGGCGTGTCGTCACCGCGCCGACCAATGGTGCCGCCGGCACGCTGCCGGCGGTGCTGCGTTACTGGCTGCATTTCCATCCCGAGGCCGACCAGCCGAGCATTCGCGACTTCCTGCTGACGGCAGCGGCCGTCGGCGGCATCATCAAGTCCAATGCGTCGATATCGGGCGCCGAGGTAGGCTGTCAGGGCGAGGTCGGTTCCGCCTCGGCAATGGCTGCGGCCGGCCTGTGCGCGGTCATGGGCGGCACCCCCGAGCAGGTCGAGAATGCTGCCGAAATCGCGCTCGAACATCATCTCGGCATGACTTGCGACCCGGTCGGCGGGCTGGTCCAGGTGCCCTGCATCGAGCGCAACGCATTGGGTGCCGTCAAGGCGGTGACGGCCGCGTCACTGGCCATCAAAGGCGACGGCGTGCATTTCGTGCCACTCGATGCGGCGATCGAGACGATGCGCCAGACCGGCCTCGACATGAACGAGAAGTACAAGGAAACCAGCCTTGGCGGCCTGGCGGTCAATGTGGTCGAGTGTTGAGGGCTGGCCCAAGCCGGCACTGTGGAGAAGTCCGTCAGGCCGTTGACGTCCCGGCGCTCCGGACTAACCTTGGGCGATGGCTCTCAATCTCCTAAAGCTTTGCGTCGGTTGCGACAGTGTCGAGGATCTCGAAGAGTGGATCGCCTTCCGTCTTGACGAGCGCCGCCGTGCCGGCGAACCAGCCGAACACTGGCACACCACCCGCATGATGCCGACACGTGGCGACGAGGTCACCGATGGCGGTTCGCTCTACTGGGTGATCAAGGGCAGCGTGCAGTGCCGCCAGTTGATCACGGAAATCCGGCCGTTCACCGATGACGACGGCATTGGCCGCTGCCATTTGATGCTCGATCCCGAGGTGGTGCGCACCGACTGGCAGCCGCGCCGCGCCTTCCAGGGCTGGCGTTACCTGAAGCCGGCGGACGCCCCGGCCGACCTCGGCAAGGGCAAGGCGGGATTGGTCGAGATGCCGCCGAAACTCAGGCGCGAGCTGGCCGACCTCGGCCTGCTCTAGGGCTTGAGCGAAGGATTGCCTACTGCCGCGCCCGCGTTTTCTGGCCCTCAATCTTGCCCCGCGCTGGACTTGCAAGCGACGCGACGACGCCACATCTTGAAATCCATGCGCGATGAAGAACTGTCGACACAGGCCGCTGTGCTTTGGAGGATCAGTTCGCATGATGGTCCTCCTTCCGGCCCGATTAAAGGCCATGATTCTGGCGCAGGAAAAGTGTTGAAGGACATCACGCGGCTGTCCGAGCGGACAGGACCCCTGCGGGGCGGTGCGAAATGTTAGGCGCAATTATCATTGTGGTCGCGTTGTTGCTGGTGCTGCTGGGGGTAGCCACCGCATTTCTCCGCGCGGATCCGGCGCAACTCGCAAGCGGAATGAGAAAATTGGGACCGATCCTGCTGGCGCTGGTGGGTGGCGCCGTGCTCCTGGTCGGGCGCCAAGGCATCGGCGGCATCATTCTGTTCGTGGCAATCGCCTGGTACGGCGCCATGCATACGGGCGGGCCAAAGGCCAGACCGGGTGCTGGAAAACGCTCAACGGTGCGGACGGCGGCACTCGAGATGGAACTCGATCACAATACTGGCGGCCTGGAAGGACTGGTTCTGGCCGGCCGCCACGATGGCAAGATGCTTGGCTCGATGACCCTTGCGCAATTGCAGCATCTCTACCGTGAACTCTCCGGCGATCCGGAGAGCCGGCAGTTGCTAGAGACGTATCTTGACGGCAGATTTCCCGTCTGGCGCAAATACGCTGAGACGAACGGTGGCGAAGGGCTGGGTGTTGCGCCAGGTCCGGGCGCCATGACTAAGGAGGAGGCCTACAAGGTCCTTGGTCTTGAAGCGGGGGCCGCCGCGGCGGATGTCCGCAAGGCGCACCGCCGCCTGATGCAGCGCCTGCACCCCGATGTCGGCGGCACGTCTTTCCTGGCGGCGCGGATTAACGAAGCCAAGGACGTCTTGCTCTCCAATCACAACTAGTCTCCTTCGACGCAAAAATTTTCCGGGAGATATCTTCCACGCAGTCCTATTGCTGGACGGCGTAGCACTCGATTTTCTTCTTCTTCAAAGCGGTGCAGGCCTTCCAGGCGGCATCCTTGGACCCAAAGCCGCCGAAGCGCGCGCGGTAGTAGGTGGCGCCGTCCTTGTCGAAAGCGACGGTGAAGCCGGAAGCGTTGGCCAGCACCTTGGGAGCCTGCTTGGCGGTCTTGTCGAGGAAAGCCTGGGCTTCGGACTGCTTCGGCGAGGAGGCAACCTGGATGGCCCAGCCTGACGGAACCGACGCGGTGCTGACCGGATCAACGGCCGGGGTGGGCTCGGCATAGGCGGCCACGACCTGGGCGGTGGCGACCTTGGGAGCGGAGACGATGACCGTCTTTACCTTCTTTGCCGGGACAACCAGCTTGGGTGCCTCCGCCTCGGCTGTATCCTCGTCCTCGCTGTCGCCCTGGGCAACGGTCGCGTCGTCGGCGACGGCCGTATCGGCTTCCGCCACGGCCACCGGCTTTTCGTCCGGGGTCGGCGCCTCATGCTTGGGCAGGAGAACCTTTGCAAGTGCACTGATGGGATTGCTGTCCGCCTTGGCGACGAGGTCGCCGCCACCGCGGGTCGAGGCCCTCGGCAGATAGGTGTTGATCAGGCCCGCCATCTGGTTGTCGCGGCTGCCGCCCGACGTGCCGCCCATGACAACGGCGACAAGGCGGCGGTTGCCGTCATTAACGGACGAGACGAGATTGAAGCCGGAGGCGCGGGTATAGCCGGTCTTGATGCCGTCGACGCCCTTGATGCGTCCGAGCAGACGGTTATGGCCATTGATGCGCTGGCGACCGTAGAGAAAGGATCGCTGCGCGAAATAGCCGTAGTACTGGGGAAAATGTTCCCTGAGCGCAATGCCGAGCGTGGCCATGTCGCGCGCGGTGGTGAACTGTCCCGGATCCGGCAGGCCGTTGGCGTTGCGGAAGACCGTGCCGTTCATGCCGAGCTGCCGCGCCTTGGCCGTCATCATGCGGGCGAAGTTGGTTTCGTTGCCGCCGAGCATTTCGCCGAGCGCGGTCGCCGAGTCGTTGGCCGACTTCGTCACGATCGACAGGATCGCGGTCTCGACCGCCACCGATCCACCAGGCTTCACGCCGAGCTTGGTCGGCGCCTCGGCTGACGCATGGGCCGAAAACACGACTGGCGAGTTTCTGCTGATCTTGCCCTTCGCCATCGCTTCAAAGGTCAGATAGAGCGTCATCATCTTGGTCAGCGAAGCGGGATAGCGCCGGCCATCGGCATTAGCCGAGTACAGCACCTTGCCGGTTTTGGCATCGACGACGATGGCCGCGGATTTCGCCGCGAGCGACGAGGCGACGTCCGCGACGACGAAGGTCATCGCCATGGCGAGGATCATGATCGTTTTAAGAGGGAACGCGGATTTGGAAACGAAGCCCGACAACGCCTGACGCACTGGTAGTTCCTTTGAATTTCTCGTTGCGCTGGAGGCGGCAAAGGGATCCTGCCTCACTTCTGGCCAAGCTAGCGGGGCAGCGTTACCAATCCGTTTATGGTAACCGCCGCGTTCACCATTTTCTGGGGGTTTGAGCCTTCCTTTATTCGAATTTTAGCCATTGCCGCTGCCCGCGGGGTCGCGAGCCCCCGACTTCTTGACTTTTGTGCGCTGCACAATATATATTATGCATTGCACAACGACGCTCGGGGCAGGGCGCGTCAACCGTCCAGGGAGAGTACGAAATGACCCAGACCTATGAGGACTTCAGCAAATACGGCAAGGAGTTCGCCGACACCGGATTGAAGAGCTTCGCCTCCTTGTCCAAGGGCGCGCAGGCGATCGCCACCGAGGCCGGCGAATACACCAAGAAGAGCTTCGAAGCCGGCAGCGTCGCGTGCGAGAAGCTGTTCTCGGCCAAGTCGCTGGACAAGGCGATCGAGATTCAATCCGACTATGCCAAGCAGTCCTACGAGGCGTTCGTCGCCGAGGCTACCAAGATTGGCGACCTCTATGCCGAACTCGCCAAAGAGGCCTACAAGCCGTTCGAATCGATCGTTGCCAAGGCAAAGTAATTTTTCGCCCGTGAATTAAATCCGGCCCTTTGGGCGCGGGACAAAACCCGACCGCGGAAACGCGGCCGGGTTTTTTCATGCCAGCGCTTCACGATTGCGAAAAACCGCCAGGTTGATCACCTAGCCATATTGTCAGCTAACCAGAAGGGCTTAAAATCGTCCATCGAACACCTACATGTTGAACTCGCATGAGGATTCGAAAGAGGCAGGATTACGTGACGATCGGTTTGACTGCCACGAGACAAGTGGCGCGGATGCAAAACGGCGGCGGCGACGGCAATGAGGCCGGCCGCGGGACGGCCGTCATCACGCGCACCAAAACCAAAACCAAGAAGCCCAGCCTTTACCGGGTCCTCATCCTCAACGACGACTACACTCCGATGGAGTTCGTGGTTCACGTGCTGGAACGTTTTTTCCAGAAGGACCGCGAAGCCGCCACACGCATCATGCTTCATGTTCACAATCATGGAGTGGGCGAGTGCGGGGTCTATACATTCGAGGTGGCCGAGACCAAAGTGTCTCAGGTCATGGATTTCGCCCGACAGAATCAGCATCCGCTGCAATGCGTGATGGAGAAGAAGTGAGGTAACATGCCGGCTTTCTCCCAAGGCCTGGAAAAGGCGCTTCACCAGGCGCTGACGCTCGCCAATGAGCGGCACCATGAATATGCAACCCTTGAACATTTGCTGCTCGCGCTCATCGACGACACCGAGGCGGCCGCCGTCATGCGCGCCTGCAACGTCGATCTCGACGAGCTGAAGCATACCGTTCTCACCTATATCGATACCGAGCTCGACAATCTGGTTACCGGCTACGACGAGGACTCCAAGCCGACCGCCGGCTTCCAGCGCGTCATCCAGCGCGCGGTGATCCATGTGCAGTCATCGGGTCGCGAGGAAGTGTCTGGTGCCAACGTGCTCGTGGCGATCTTCGCCGAGCGCGAAAGCCATGCCGCTTATTTCCTGCAGGAACAGCAGATGACCCGCTACGACGCGGTCAACTACATCTCGCATGGCATCGCCAAGCGTCCGGGCGCGTCGGAGAGCCGCAGCCCGCGCGGTGCCGATGACGAGCAGGGCGGCCCGAACGGCGCCGAGCCACAGGAGGAGGGCGGCAAGAAGAAGCAGCAACAGGACGCGTTGACCGCTTATTGCGTCAACCTGAACAACAAGGCCAAGGCCGGCAAGATCGATCCGCTGATCGGCCGCGAAGGCGAGATCAACCGCACCATCCAGGTGCTGTGCCGCCGTTCCAAGAACAACCCGCTCTATGTCGGTGACCCCGGTGTCGGCAAGACGGCGATCGCCGAAGGGCTGGCCAAGCGCATCGTCGAGGGCGACGTGCCGGAAGTGCTGCACAATGCCACCATCTTCGCGCTCGACATGGGCACGCTGTTGGCCGGCACGCGCTATCGTGGCGATTTCGAGGAACGGCTGAAGCAGGTCGTCAAGGAACTCGAGGATTATCCGGGTGCCGTGCTGTTCATCGACGAGATCCATACGGTGATCGGCGCCGGCGCCACTTCGGGCGGCGCCATGGATGCGTCGAACCTGTTGAAGCCGGCGCTGTCTTCCGGTGCGATCCGCTGCATCGGTTCGACCACCTACAAGGAGTTCCGCCAATTCTTCGAGAAGGACCGTGCCTTGGTGCGGCGCTTCCAGAAGATCGACGTCAATGAGCCGACCGTCGAGGACGCCATCGAGATCATGAAGGGCCTGAAGCCCTATTATGAGGAATTTCACAAGGTGAAGTTCACCAACGAGGCGATCAAGGCCTCGGTGGAACTGTCGGCGCGCTACATCAACGACCGCAAGCTGCCGGACAAGGCGATCGACGTGATCGACGAGACCGGCGCCTCGCAGATGCTGGTGCCGGAAGCCAAGCGCAAGAAGACGATCGGCATCAAGGAGATCGAAGCGACGATCGCCACCATGGCGCGTATTCCGCCGAAGACGGTTTCGGCCGATGACGAGAAGGTGCTGCAGGGCCTGGACATTGAGCTCAAGCGCGTCGTCTACGGCCAGGACACCGCCATTACGGCGCTGACCTCGGCGATCAAGCTGGCACGGGCCGGCCTGCGCGAACCGGAAAAGCCGATCGGCTCGTACCTGTTCTCGGGCCCGACCGGCGTCGGCAAGACGGAGGTCGCCAAGCAGTTGGCCGCCTCGCTCGGCGTCGAACTGATCCGCTTCGACATGTCGGAATATATGGAACGCCACACCGTCTCGCGGCTGATCGGCGCGCCTCCCGGCTATGTCGGTTTCGACCAAGGCGGGCTTTTGACCGACGGTGTCGACCAGCATCCGCACTGCGTGCTGCTGCTCGACGAGGTCGAGAAGGCGCATCCGGACCTGTTCAACATCCTGTTGCAGGTGATGGACCACGGCAAGCTGACCGACCACAATGGCAAGCAGATCGACTTCCGCAATGTCATCCTGATCATGACCACCAATGCGGGCGCATCCGATGCGCAGCGCGCGGCGATCGGTTTCGGTTCGACCAAGCGCGAAGGCGACGATGTCGAGGCGATCAACCGACTGTTCACGCCGGAATTCCGCAACCGTCTCGATGCGATCATCCCGTTCGGCTCGCTGCCGGTGCCGGTGATCCATCAGGTGGTGCAGAAGTTCGTCATGCAGCTGGAAGCCCAGCTCTCCGAGCGCGGCGTCACCTTCGACCTGTCGCCGGACGCGATCGCCTGGCTCGCCGACAAGGGTTATGACGAACGCATGGGCGCGCGTCCGCTTGGCCGCGTCATCCAGGAGCACATCAAGAAGCCGCTGGCCGACGAGGTGCTGTTCGGCAAGCTGAAGAAGGGCGGCACGGTGCGCGTCACCGTCGAGAAGAAGGAAACCGGCGAGACCGGCCTGAAGCTCGAATCGCTCGCCGACGAGGCGCCGGTGAAGCCGAAGAAGGAAGAGCCCGAAGACGCGCCGAAGCCGCCCAAGGCGGTGGCCAAGAAGTCCGCGGCAAAGAAGGCCGTGGCGCAGAAGCCGGAGCCGAAGGGCAAGGACGGCGGCAAGCGCAGCCTTGTGCCGCAACTGCCCAGAAAAGGCTGATCGGAACTTACTCGGAAAAGCCCCGGAAACGGGGCTTTTTCATTGCGCCAAAGTCATATGAAAGCGGCGAACAGACACCTCAGCCCGCGAGCGCGGCACGGATCTTGCCGGCATTCTCCGCCAGCACTTCCGGCTTCTCCATCTGTCCGGAATGCGGTTTGAGCGCCACGCCCTCGAAGCGCGGAACCACATGCACATGCAGGTGATAGACGGTCTGTCCGGAGGCTGGCTCGTTGAACTGCATTATGGTGACGCCATCGGCGTTAAAGGCTTTCTTCACCGCCAGCGCCATTTTTTGAACAACTGTAAAGAGCGAGCCAAATATCTCCGGATCGGCGTCGAGCAAGTTGCGCGACGGCGCTTTCGGCACCACCAGCGTATGGCCGGGTCCTTGCGGCATCACATCCATGAAAGCCACGACGGCTTCGTCCTCGTAAACGCGATGCGAGGGGATCTCTCCGCGCAGGATCTTTGCGAAGATGTTGCCGGTATCATAGGCGGCCTCAATCATGGCAAACGCTCCGAAGTGTGCCTTGCCGTCCGGTGTAGCGAAGCGACCTGCGAGCAGCAAGGCGAAGCTGCGGTGCGATCAATCGAGGTCGCCAATATCCTTGCGGAACGGCGTGTGCTCTTCCAGATATTCGCCCATCCGCTCCACTTCGCGCCGTTCGCGCCGGAGATAGTCGGCCACAGCGTTGCGCAGGCCAGGATGGGAAATGTAGTGGGCGGAATGCATGGTCACCGGCCGGTAGCCGCGCGCCAGCTTGTGTTCGCCTTGCGCGCCTGCCTCGACCACCTTCAGCTTGCGTTGGATGGCGAAGTCGATGGCCTGGTGATAGCAAACCTCGAAATGCAGGTAGGGGTGATCCTCGATGCAGCCCCAGTTGCGGCCGTAGAGCGCGTCGGAGCCGATGAAGTTGATGGCGCCGGCAATATAGCGCCCGTTGCGCTTGGCCATCACCAGCAGGATGTCGTCCGCCATGCGTTCGCCGATCAACGAGAAGAACTGGCGGTTCAGGTAGGGGCGGCCCCATTTGCGGCTGCCGGTGTCCATATAGAAGGCGAAGAAGTCGTCCCAGGCCTTTTCGGTCAGGTCCTTTCCGGTCAGCCAGTCGATCGAGATGCCATCGGCCAGCGCCTCGCGCCGTTCCTTCTTCATCGCCTTGCGTTTGCGTGAGGCAAGCGTGGCGAGAAAGTCGTCATAGGTTGAAAAGCCTTCGTTGAAGAAATGGAATTGCTGGTCGGTGCGATGCAGGAAGCCCGCGGCTTCCAGCGTCGCGACGTCGCTCTCCTGCACGAAGGTGACATGCGCAGAGGAGACGCCGAGCTTGTCGGCCACCATTTTGAGACCGGCCGCAAGCCCAGCCTTCACCGCATCCTGATCCTCGCCTTTGCCGACCAGCAGGCGAGGGCCGGTGACGGGGGTGAACGGCACGGCACTTTGCAGTTTTGGATAGTAACGGCCGCCGGCGCGCTCGAAGGCATCCGACCAGCCGTGATCGAACACGTATTCGCCCTGGCTGTGCGACTTGAGATAACAGGGAACGGCGCCGAGGAGCCTGCCTTGCGCGGTCTCCAGCCGCAGGTGATGACCTTGCCAGCCGGTGCGCCGCACGGCACAGCCGGAATCCTCCAGAGCGCTCAAAAAAGCGAAGGAAACGAGCGGGTTGTACCCAGCTTCCGTGTCGCCACGCGTGGTTCCGGCAAAGCCGTTCCATTCGTCGCAGGTAAAGGCACCGATGCCGGCGGCGATGCGGATCGAATAGTCCGCATTCGCCATTTGCCCGTCGCCGTCGTCGCCCTGATCCATGAGGCTTATTTAAGCTCCATTCGGGCCGCTACAAGTCACGTTTCGGGCACCCTGCTCAGGCGACTTCGACCAGGTCGGGTTCGAACCCTTCGAACGTCATCTGGTCGGCGTATCTAAAGGTCAGGTCGATCGCGGGCTGATCATGCACCGTCCAGGTGATGACAGGCATTTTGAGCTTTTCGCGCACGAAGCTGACAAACGGATTCGGCAAGTCGCCTGCGGCATAGGAGGTAAAGGCGAGTTCGTGCGCCAGCATGGCGAAATGTGCTTCGATCAGCTTGGCGTCCTTGCCATAGGCGGTCAATCCAGCCGGAATGCCGGGCGCGTGTTTGGGGAAATCGCGGATCAGCCAGTGATCGAATGACATGATCGCCGCCTTGCCCTTGTAGCGCTTGAGCATCTTGCCGACGCGCGCCACCAGGCCTTCGTCGCGACCGGGAGTTCCTTTCAGTTCGACGACCATCGGCACGCGACCATCGACGAGGTCGAGCGCTTCCTGCAACGTCGGCACGTGATCCGCCGTGCCGCCAACCTTGAGCGCGGTAAGTTCGGCCGCGCTGCGTTGCCAGACGAAACCGTCCTGCCCGGTCAGCCGTTGCAAATCGTCGTCATGGATGACGATGGGGACGCCATCCGACGACAGATGCACGTCGCATTCGATCGCGTAGCCGCGTTCGGCCGCGGCAGCGAAGGCGGAAAGCGTGTTTTCCCAGCGCGTCTTGTTCATGTCGTGAAAGCCGCGATGGGCAACCGGCCGGGCCGTCAGCCAGGAGAGGTCGGTCATGTCAGCACCTACACTCATTCGACTTCGAACATCGCTTCGATTTCCACCGCGGCATTAAGCGGCAGGGAGGCGGTGCCGACGGCCGAGCGCGCGTGCTTGCCGCTTTCGCCGAGCACGGCAACCAGGAAATCGGAGGCGCCGTTGGCGACCAGATGCTGCTCGACGAAGTCGGGGGCAGAGGCCACGAAGACGGTGATCTTCACCAGGCGACGGATCTTCTCGAGGTCGCCAAGTGCTGCCTTGGCCTGCGCCAGGATGTTGATGGCGCAGTATTTCGCCGCGTCCTTGCCGCTTGCCGTGTCGACGTCGCGGCCGAGCAGGCCGCTTGCCTGCAGCTTGCCGTCCTTGAGCGGCAACTGACCAGCGGTGAACAGCAGGTTGCCGGTCCTGGAATAGGGCACGTAGTTGGCGGCGGGTGCGGCCGCGACAGGAAGCGTCACGCCGAGATCACTTAGCCGCTTTTCGATTGTTTCACTCATTGCTTTTCCCTATTGCTGGAAGGCGCCGCGCTGGCGGGGCCGAAATTGCTATTTTTGCCTCGCTTCCGCCACGACTTTTTTTAAGCTGGACCATCTTTCCCTGCGGCCTGCCATCAGCCGCGACGATCGGAGTACCTCATGCGCGCGACGCGCCTTGCATTCCACGCCGTTCTGTTGTCGGCGCTTTTGCCAACAGGCTCCGCTGTCGCCGCACCGGCGCTGCAGGCGCATCGCGCCGTCTATGATCTCACGCTCAAGAAGGCGGATGATCGGTCCGGCATCACCGGCATCACCGGCCGCATGGTCTACGAGTTCAATGGCTCGGCCTGCGAAGGCTATACGGTGAAATTCCGTTTCGTCACCCAGATCGCCACCAACGACAACACGAAGCTGACCGACCAGCAGACGACGACTTTCGAGGATGCCGAAGGCAAGACCTTTTCGTTCGTGACGAAATCCTTTGTCGACCAGAACCTCGACAAGGAGGTCAAGGGTATGGCCACGAAAGACGCGAAGGGCCTCAAGGTCGATATCGACAAGCCGGAGAAGAACAGTCTCGAACTCGCCGCCACCCAGTTTCCGACCCAGCATCTGGTCGAGCTGATCGGAAAGGCCGAAAAAGGCGAAAACTTCTATCAGACCAACTTGTTCGACGGCTCGGAAGACGCCAACAAGGTGATGACGACCACGGTTGTCGTCGGCAAGAAGAGCGAGGCCGACAAGGCCGATCCGGAAGCGCCGGCATTGGCGAAGCTTGCCACCGACAAATACTGGCCGGTCGACATCGCCTATTTCGACGACAGCGCCCAGAACGGCGAGGAAGTGCCGGAATACCGGATCAGCTTCAAGCTGCACGAGAACGGCATCACCCGTGATCTCGTCATGGACTATGGCGACTTCTCGATGACCGGCAAGCTGGTCAACCTGTCGCTGTTCGACCAGACAAAGCCTTGCCCAGTATCGAAATAGCAGGGTCGGGCAATTGAGCTGGCCGTGGCGGGCTTGATGGCAGTCTATGTAGATGCGGCGATCTGGAAATGGGCCGGCCATCTCTGGTGCCATCTCCTAGCCGACGACACCGACGAATTGCATCGCTTTGCGGCGGAACTCGGCATCAAGCGCTCGTCCTACCAGGGCCCGCCTAAGACATCCGCTCCGCATTATGACATAACCGGCTTCGAGCGCGACCGTGCGGTGCGGCTCGGCGCCATCGAGTGCAGCCGCGAGCAGATCGTCGCCATCTTCCGGCGCGTGCGGGTGCCCAACGGAAAGTCCAAGCGATGACACCAACGGCATTCCTGGCATATTGCGCCGCTGTGACGCTCGCCGCCGCCACGCCGGGGCCGGCAATGTTCGCGGTCATCACCAACGGTGTGTCGCGTGGGTTCCTGCGGGCCTTCATGGCCGGCCTTGGGGTCGCCGCCGGCGATGCCGTGCTCGTCACTCTGGCGCTGCTGGGGTTGGTGGCCCTGGCTCAGACCTTCGAATGGATCTTCCTCCTGTTGAAATATGCCGGCGCCGCCTATCTGATCTTTCTCGGCGTCAGGATGTGGCGGGCCTCGGTCGCGCAATCGAATGAGCCGCGGACGGGGCAGGCGAAATTGTCCCGATCCTTCCTGCTCGGCGCGTCCATAGCGCTCGGAAACCCGAAGGCGATCCTGTTCCATGCCTCGATCATGCCGCTGATTCTCGACCTCGACACGATGACCTTTTTCGATGGCCTGCTGGTGGTGGCGACCGTCATCAGCGTCAATATCGTGACAATGGGGGTCTATGCCGCGCTCGCGGGCCGGGCTTCGGGCTGGTTCAGGACACCCAGGCGCATGCGGCTGATGAACAGGTTCGCCGGCAGCGCCATGATTGGCACCGGAGCGCTGATTGCCGCACGCTAGGCGTTAAAGCGCCGCCCCGCTTGCGTTTGTCGGACTTCCCCTCTATATGCGCGCTCATTCCACACACGGACTTTGGTGTCTGCCCGGGAGAAATCCGGCTGAGACCTCCGGTGGCGTTCGAGGACCTCGGTCCAAAAATGCCTGTGTCCGTGGAGGCTAACCGGAAAGGAACTTAGAATGGCACTGCCTGATTTCAGCATGCGCCAGCTTTTGGAAGCTGGCATTCACTTCGGCCACCAGACCCACCGCTGGAACCCGAAGATGGCGTCCTACATCTACGGCGCCCGCAACAACATCCACATCATCGACCTCTCGCAGACGGTGCCTTTGCTGCACCAGGCGCTGAAGCAGGTTTCCGACACCGTCGCCAAGGGCGGCCGCGTGCTGTTCGTCGGCACCAAGCGCCAGGCGTCGGACATCGTTGCCGATGCGGCACAGCGTTCGGCCCAGTACTACGTCAACTCGCGTTGGCTCGGCGGCATGCTGACCAACTGGAAGACGATCTCGAACTCGATCCAGCGCCTGCGCAAGCTCGACGAGATGCTGGCCGGCGAAGCGCAAGGGTTGACCAAGAAGGAACGCCTGAACCTCGATCGCGAGCGCGAGAAGCTCGACAAGGCGCTCGGCGGTATCAAGGACATGGGCTCGACGCCCGACCTGATGTTCGTGATCGACACCAACAAGGAGGCGATCGCCATCCTCGAGGCCAAGCGCCTGGGCATCCCGGTCGTCGCCATCATCGATTCGAACTGCGATCCGGACAAGATCGATTTCCCGATCCCCGGCAATGACGACGCGGCCCGCGCCATCCAGCTTTATTGCGACCTGATTGCCAAGGCCGCCATCGACGGCATCGCCCGTCAGCAGGGCGCGCTCGGCATGGATATCGGCGCTTCGGTCGAAGCTCCGGTCGAACCGGCGCTCGATCCGGCTCCGGCGTCGGAAGCCCCCGAGGCTTGATAATCGAAGGCCGGTTGCGGCCTTCATCTTTCTCATATTTTGGCACGCTAAACAGACGCACCATCGAATACCGATGGTGCGTCGGTGCATTTAAACAAAGAGGCGACAATGAGCATTTCGGCTGCACAGGTCAAAGAACTCCGCGACTTGACCGGCGCGGGCATGATGGACTGCAAGGCGGCGTTGAACGAGACCAACGGCAACTTGGAAGAGGCCGTTGACTGGCTGCGCAAGAAGGGTATCTCCAAGGCCGACAAGAAGGCCGGCCGTACGGCAGCCGAAGGCCTGATCGGCGTCGACAACGGTGTGCGTGAAGCTGCCGTGGTCGAGGTGAATTCCGAGACCGACTTCGTCGCCCGCAATGCCGCCTTCCAGGAAATCGTCGCCAACGTCGCCAAGGTGGCGCTTGCCTATGGCACGACCGAAGCGGTCGCCGCCGCCAAATATCCGGGCTCCGACAAGTCGGTCACCGACACCATCAAGGACGCGGTCGGCACTATCGGCGAGAACATGGGCTTCCGCCGCTCGGCCAAGCTCACCGTTCCGCATGGCGCGGTTGCGACCTATGTCCACAACGCTGTTGCCGATGGTCTCGGCAAGCTCGGTGTGCTGGTCGCGATCGAGACCACGGGCAACGAGCATGCCGCCAATGCCTTTGGCCGCCAGGTCGCCATGCATGTCGCCGCCACCAACCCGATGGCGCTGACCGCCGAGCAGATCGATCCGGCCGCGGTCGAGCGCGAGAAGGCAATCTTCTCCGATCAGGCGCGCCAGTCCGGCAAGCCGGAAGCCATCATCGAGAAGATGGTCGAGGGTCGCCTGCGCAAATTCTATGAGGAAGTCGTGCTCCTGAAGCAGGCCTTCGTGCTCAATCCCGACATCACCGTCGAGAAGGCGCTGCAGGATGCCGAAAAGGAAATCGGCGCGCCGGCCAAGATCACGGCCTATTTGCGCTTCGCCCTTGGCGAGGGCATCGAGAAGGAAGAGACGGATTTCGCCGCGGAAGTCGCGGCGGCGGTCAA
Source organism: Mesorhizobium sp. CO1-1-11 (assembly GCF_020164995.1). Taxonomy (NCBI): domain Bacteria; kingdom Pseudomonadati; phylum Pseudomonadota; class Alphaproteobacteria; order Hyphomicrobiales; family Phyllobacteriaceae; genus Mesorhizobium; species Mesorhizobium sp. CO1-1-11. Next base: position 3,102 of record NZ_JAIUHE010000033.1, on the reverse strand, counting down.
GAAGTAACTTCTTACCGGTCCATTTCGCCTGCGTTTTTTCGGCCGGACATCCGCTGGGATGCCCGGCCGATTTCGTTCGCGGTGTCGATAAAGGCCCTGAGTTTGGGCGCCATCGCCGCGCGACGCGGAAAGTAGAGGAAAAGGCCGGGTTCCTCGATCGCTGATTGCGGCAGAACCTGCACCAGGCGACCGGCCGCGAGACCGGCGCGCGCCAGCGGCTCGAACATGTAGGCAAGGCCCACTCCGGCGAGAGCCAGATCGATTGCCGCAAGCGAGTCCGTCACGATGGCCGTACCGCTGGTTTCCATGACCACGTCCTTGCCGTCCCAGGTCAAATCCCAGCGATAGAGGGCACCGGAGCGAACGAGACGGTATCCGATGCAATTGTGGTTCGCGAGATCGGCCACGCTGCGCGGACGGCCATGTCGCCCGATATAGGCGGGCGAGGCGACGATAACGGCTTTGAAGGGCTGCGTCAGTCGGATGGCCACCATGTCCTGGGCGATCATCTCGCCGAGCCGGATGCCGGCGTCAAAACCTTCGCCGACGATGTCGACCAACCCTTGATCAGCAAAAATCTCGACCGTGATGTCGGGATATCGCTCGGCCATCGCCGCCACGACCGGCGTCACCGCCAACGGCATTGCGATGTTGGAGGCGTTGATCCTGAGCAGCCCGGACGGCCTACCCTTGACGCTGCGGATACGATCCATCCGCTCGGCGATATCCTGAAGGGCAGGGGCCGCCGTTTCCACCAGCGCCTTGCCCGCCTCGGTGAGCGAAACGCTGCGCGTCGTGCGCGCAAACAGCGGCTGGCCGATCCGCTCCTCGACGAGGCGCACTGCATGGCTGACCGCCGAAGGGCTCATGCCCAGTTCGGCCGCGGCAAGGGCAAAACCGCCGCGCCGGGCGACCGCAATGATGACAGGCAGATGGCTGAGCAGATCCCGGTCCATTCATGAACAGTATCGCATAGTCTTTGCGGACAATGCAATCTTATCGACGCCGAGGCAGAGGTCCACATTGTCGCCAACACATCGGCGATCGGGCTGATGGTATCGAGGAGAAGAGACATGAACGCCTTGAAACACGCTACCTTCGCCGCAGGGCTTGCCTTGGCGCCGCTCGACGCCGGCGGGGCCGAACCGATGGGCTGGCAGGCGCTTGTCGACGACCGCGCCATCATCCGCATCGCCGATGCCATCGACCGCGCGGTCGACGCGCAGGACTGGAAACGCGCGCGCAGCTATTTCGCGGATAGGGTCACCGCCGACTTCAGCAGCCTGTCCGGGCAGCCCGCGGCCAACATCGCCTCCGACGATCTGATCGGCGCCTGGGCCGGCAATCTCAAAGGCAGCAAGACCAGCCTGCATCTGCGCACCAATCACCAGGTCGTCCTTGAAGCGGACACGGCGACCGTTCTGTCGAACGGCTACGCCTGGAACCGGATGGAGGGCAATGGCGACCCGCTCTGGGAGGTCTGGGGCACGTATGAGCATCACCTCACGCGCTCCGCGGCTGGCTGGAAGGTCGATGGCTTCACCTTCCGCATGACGCATGAGCGCGGCAATCCCTGGGTCAAGGCGACACCTGGCCAATGACGCCCGCATCAACCGGACCAAGATCGGAAAAGACAATGACGATGAGCTACTACACACTCGGCAACAGCGGCCTGCGCGTCAGCCGGCTGGCACTGGGCACGATGACTTTCGGGACGGAATGGGGCTGGGGCGCGGACCGGGATACGGCGCGCGCGATGTTCGACGCCTATGTCGAGGCCGGAGGCAATTTCTTCGACACCGCCGACCTTTACACCGGCGGCACGGCCGAGACCTGGCTCGGTGAATTCGTGGCCGAGCGGGGCTTGCGCGACAAGGCGGTGATCGCCACCAAATTCACCATGAACTCGAACCCCGGCAATCCGAACGCCGGCGGCAATGGCCGCAAGAACATCATGCGTGCCGTCGACGCATCGCTGAAGCGGCTGGGTACCGACTATATCGATCTCTATCTCATGCATATCTGGGACAGGCTGACGCCGGCCGAAGAAGTGCTGCGTACGCTCGACGATCTGGTTCGGGCAGGCAAGATACGTCACATCGGCCTGTCCGACGTGCCGGCCTGGTATGCCGGGCGGGCGCAGGCGATCGCCGAACTGCGCGGCTATGAGCCGATCTCGGCGTTGCAGCTTGAATACTCTCTGGCGGAGCGTGCCATCGAGCATGAATTCGTGCCGTTCGGGACACGCCATGGCGCCGGCATCATGGTCTGGAGCCCGCTGGCAAGCGGACTGCTAAGTGGCAAATACCGCCCGGCGCAGGCGGGCAATGCCGGCCGGCTCGACGGCTTCCGCAACACCACCCACCCAGGCTTCCAGAAATTCAGCGAGCACAACTGGGCTGTGGTGGCTGAGCTGGAGAAAGTCGCCGCCGAACTCGGCCACGGCATGGCTCAGGTCGCGCTGAACTGGGTGGCGACTCAGCCAGGAGTTGCCACCGTCATTCTCGGAGCAACGCGGCTTTCGCAGCTGCAGGATAATCTTGCGGCGCTCGATTTCTCCATACCGCCCGCGCTTCGCCAGCGCCTGGACAAGGTGAGCGGCACGCCGGCACCGTTCCCGCATTCTTATTTCGGTCCCGAGATCCAGGTCCGTGTCGCGGGCGGTGTCGTGACCGGCGACAAGCCGTCAGGCTACGCATTGCCGGTAGTGGTCGAAGGCGAGGCGGTTGCCATCAGCAGCAACTGATCCAGAAAGCCTGGAATTTTGCACAAGGGCGCGGCGTGACATCGCCGCCCCCTTCGTGTATCCGGTCAACCCGTCATGACAGCACCGCCGGGCGAAGCAGGGGGCGTTTTCGCCTTCAGAGCTTGCCACGCCGGAATTTCGAGGAACCAGATGACGGTCAAGCCCCGCTACCGACGTGTTCTGCTGAAAGCTTCGGGCGAAGCGTTGATGGGCGAACAGCATTTCGGCATCGACGTCTCGGTCGTCGACCGCATCGCCGGCGACATTGCCGAGGCCCGTGCGCTGGGCATCGAGGTGGGTGTCGTTATCGGCGGCGGCAATATCTTTCGCGGCGTGGCGGTCGCCTCCCTTGGAGG
>NZ_JAIUHE010000032.1:0-48994 GCF_020164995.1 Mesorhizobium sp. CO1-1-11 | reverse complement strand
GGGCCGATGCCCTGGCAAGTCCTTACTGCGTCGGCAGCATGCCTTCGACGTCGCTTGCCGCGTCGGTGAGCGCTTCCGTGGGCGTCGCCGACTGGTCGACGATCCGCGACAGATTGTCGACGATGGTCTGCGTCACCTTCACACCGTTGGTCCCCGGAAAGGCATACCACGGAACCATCAGCGGCATCTGGCTGAGCCCGGCCTGGAACAGCGGGTTCTTCTTGTAGAAGTCGCCGAGATATTCCGGCGATTTCGCCGCGAGTTCATTGTTGGGGACATAGCCGGTGCCGGGCACGACGACCGACGCGCCATAAGGGCCGGCGGCGAATTTCGCGAATTTCCAGGCGGCGTCCTGCTTGGCGGAATCCTTGGTCAGGATGACCACGGCATTGCCGCCGGTCGGCAGATGGCCGTTGGCCGGATCGATCAGCGGGATCTTGGCCGTCCGCAGCGTGAACTTGTCGCCGACGTTCTTGATGGTGTTGACCAGCGCGCCGGTGGTCTGGAACTCGAAGCCAACCTTGCCGGCCGCGAACGCCTGCTCGCCAGCCGGCTTGGTGAAGACCGGCATGCCGCCCTCCTTCACCATCCGCTGCAGGATCTCGACTGCCTTCTCGCCCTCCGGCCCGTTGAAGGCGACCTTGCTTTCGTCCTCGTTCAGCATCTTGCCACCGGCGCCGAACAGCAGCGCCGAAAACATCCAGTCATCGCCCTGCCAGCGGAAGTCGATGCCGTCGACGCCATTGCCGAGCGCCTTGATCTTGCCGCCGAGCGCGATGACCTCGTCCCAGGTCTTGGGCGGATTGTCCGGATCACCGCCGGCGGCCTTCACCAGGTCGGCGTTGTAGTACATGATCGGGTTCGAAGTGGCGAAGGCGAGGCCGACCTGCTTGCCGTTGACCTGCGCCAGCTTCAGGATCGTGTCGGAGAAGCCGAGCTCAGCCATGTTGCCTTCCTTCTTGACCAGCGGGCCAAGATCGACGGCGACGTCGCGTTCGTTGAGCATGCGCAGACGGTTGAGACCGATGAAGGTGATGTCGGGCATTTCGTCGGTGCCGGCCTGGCGAAGGATGGTCTGGATGCCTTCCTCATAAGTGGCGGACGGGCTGGCGAACTGGATCTTGATGTCGGGATTTTCTTCCATGAACTTCTTCGAGATCGTGTCCATCACGTTCTTGAAGAAGCCGGGCATCGGATAATGGACCGTCAGCGTCGTGTCGGCATAGGCCGGAAGGGCTGTCGCCAGCGACACCGCCGCCGCGGCAAAAATCCTGGAGATATGCTTCATTGCCTCGTTGCTCCTTGTTGGCCCGGTCAGCCTTTGAGACCGGTCATGGTGATGCCTTCGACGAAGCGCTTCTGTGCGAACAGGAAGGCAACGACGAGTGGAAGGGTGATGATCAGCGTGGCGGCCATCAGCGCGCCGTAGTCGTCGCCGGCCTCGGCGGCGCGGAAATACATCAGGCCGAGTGGCGGCGTGGCGTAGGCCTGCTTGCTGACGACGATCAGCGGCCAGTAGAGATCGTTCCAGTGGGCGACCACCGAGAAGATCGCGAAGGCAGTGACCGCCGGCCACGCATTGGGGACGATGACTCGCGCGACGATCCCGAGCTCGGACATGCCGTCGAGCCTTGCCGCGTGGATGAGGTCGTCGGGCATGGCGCGGAAGAACTGCAGGAACATGAAGATCGCGAACACCGAGATGGTGAACGGCGCCACCAGCGAGGTGTAGCTGTTGAGCAGCGACATCCTGTCGAAGGCGACATAGAGCGGCAGCGCCGTGGCATGGATCGGTACCAGCAGGCCGAGCATGACCAGCACCATCATCAGCCGCGCGGCACGGAATTTCAGCTTGGCCATGGCGTAGGCGCAGGGAATCGCGACCAGCACCTGGAAGAAGAAGATCAGGCCGCACACGACGACGCCGTTCCACAGCAGCGTTGCCATCGGCACCTTGCTCAGCGCCTTGGCGAAATTCTCGGCGAAGTAGAAATGCTGGGGGACGAGCGACAGCGACGAGGTAAAGATGTCGCTCTGCGTCTTGCCCGCGGTCGAGATCATGAAGATGTAAGGCGCGAGGATCATCAACGCGCCCAGCGAAAGCAGCGCGAAACGGATGATGCGGCCGGCAGGCAGGCTGGTCATGTGTAATGCACCCGCCGGTCGAGTACGCGGTATTGGAGAAGCATCAGCACGACCAGGATCGCAAGGAAGACGACGGTCATTGCCGAGGCATAGCCGACGCGCAGGTAGACGAAGCCTTCCTGGTAGATGGTGAACAGCAGCACTTCGGAGGCCTTGTTGGGCCCGCCATCGGTCAGCATCTTCACGGTTTCGAAGACCTTCACCGCATTGGTGATGCTGATCGTGACGACGAACAGCGTCGTCGGCCCGAGCATCGGCCAGGTGACCAGGAAAAACCGGTCGAGCGCCGATTTCGCGCCATCGACGTGAGCAGCGGCGTAGAGCTCGCGCGGGATCGCCGTCAGGCCAGCCAGGAACAGCACCATGTTGAAGCCGACCGACTGCCAGACGCCGATGATCGACAGGCTGTAGAGCACGGTGCTGGAGGCGCCGAGCCAGTTCGGGCCAGGAATGCCGACCAGCGCAAGCAGCGCGTTGAGTGGCCCGATGGTCGGGTGGAAGAGATATTGCCAGACTGTCGCCATGGCGACGATCAGCGATGCGACCGGCAGGAAATAGACGGTGCGGAAGAAACCGCGCGCCCGAGGTTCGCCTTCGATCAGCAAGGCGACGCCAAGGCCAAGCACGATCGAGACCGGTGCGACGATCGCCGTATAGACCGATGTGTTCCACAGCGATTTGCGGAAGGTGCGGTCGGTCAGGAGATGCGCGTAATTCTCGAAGCCGACCAGGCGGAATTTGCCATAACCGAGTTCGAAATCGGTGAAGCCGAGGAAGATGACGGCGACCACCGGCAGCAGCACGAACAGCAGCAAGAGCACGATCGCCGGGGCCGCCAGCAGCCAGGCGGTGCGGTCCTCGCTGCGCCTGTGGAGAGCCGCGGCGCTCGGGATATTGCCAGCCAGCGCGACGCTAGACATAGGCCGGCTCCTGGCGTGCGGGCGCGGCGCTCGCCGTGCGCAGCCGCTTTCCCTCCGGCCCGAAGACCATGGCATGCTCGGGTGGAAGGAGGATACCCACCGGCATTCCCGCAATCAGGTCCCTCGCCTCGTGCGGCGCCAGCTTGGCGATGACGATGTCGCCGGTCGCATCGAGCCGGCAATGGGCAATGACTTCCGAACCGAGGAATTCGAGGCGCTCGATCCGCCCGGCAAGGCCGCTCCGCCCACTGGGAGACAGTTTGACGAATTCGGGCCTGATGCCGACGCTGACCGGGCCGTTTGCCACCTTCTCCATCAGGGCCAACCGGATGCCTTCGAAGCTGACACGGCCATTTTCGGCAAGTGCCGGTATGATGTTGATCCTGGGCTGGCCGACGAAACGGGCGACCTCGATATGGGCCGGATCGTTGTAGATCGCCTCGGGCGCGGCGAGTTGCAGCAGATTGCCGCCGATCATCACCGCCACCCGGTCGGCCATCGAAAGTGCCTCGGCCTGGTCATGCGTCACATAGAGCGTCGGCACGCCGGCGCGGCGGTGCAGTTCGACGATCTCGCCACGGGCGTGCACCCGCAGATTGGCGTCGAGGTTGGAAAGCGGCTCGTCCATCAGGAAGATCGAGGGGCGCCGCACCATGGCGCGCGCCAGGGCGACACGCTGCCGCTGCCCGCCCGACATCTGACCAGGCTTGCGGTCGAGCAGATGATCGATCTTGAGTACCGTCGCCATCTCGCGGACATCCCGCGAAATGCCAGCGCGGATTTCTTTCTGGCCCGGCAATGCGGAGCCGACCAGCGGCAGGCGCTGCGTCCGGCTCAGCCGCTTCATGGCCAAGGGAACCGCGATGTTCTGGCCGGCCGTCAGATGCGGGTAGAGCGCGTAGGACTGGAACACCATGGCGATGTTGCGATCGGCCGCGGCGACCGCCGACATGTCCTTGCCAGCAACGAATATCTCGCCGCTGTCGGCATGATCAAGCCCGGCAAGAATGCGCAGCAAGGTGCTCTTGCCGCAGCCCGAGGGGCCGACCAGGGCGATGAACTCGCCCGCTTTGACATCGAGGCTGACGCCGTTCAGGACGGCATTGCCGCCAAAGGACTTGTTCAAGCCGCGGAGCGAGAGCGCGCTCATGACGCGACTTTCCTGCGGACCTTGTGCGCCTCGTGCGGGTAGACCTCGGCAACCACGTCATCCAAATAGTGGACGGTCATACCGGGTATGGCGGCGATCTCGCTGGCGACCGTGTCGTCGAATTCATGCATGACGGCGCCGAGCAGCCGCTCGCCCGGCATGTCGCGCTCCATGTCGCCGACGACAAAGGCGGCCGACGGACCCCAGACCAGCGCGGTGTTTTCGTATTTGCCTTGCCATGCCCGGTGCAGGTGACCGCTGGCGAAAAGCGCGACGTCATGGGCACCGATCAGATCGTAGAGGCGTTGCCGCTGTGCTGGGCGGACGCTCCAGTAACCGGTGTCACCTTCGCCGGGCGCGTCGATGAAAAGCGGCTTGTGGGCGAAGAGCGCGACGCGCCGGCCGCCACGGCTTTCCAGCGCCGCACGCAGCCATTCGAACTGGGCCTCTTCCTCGGCATCATCAAAGCCCATCAGCAGGCTGTCGAGACCGATAAATCGCCAGTTTCCGGCGTCCTCCGTCCAAAAATCGGGACCAACCAGCCGGCGCCAGCGCTCGAGGCGTTCCGCATTGACCGGCTGCAAGGAGCCCGGCAGATGGCCGACATCGTGATTGCCGGGCACCAGCAGCATCGGGACCGAAATCTCCCGCATCAGCTCCATGCAGAAGCCGATGTCGGCATCCTTGTCGGCGCCATCGACGCTGAGGTCGCCGGTGTGGATGACGAGGTCAGCACCGCTTTGCGCGATCCAGGCGGCCAGCGGCTCCCAATTGCCGTTGAAATGCGGCTTGGTGGGGCTGAAATGGGTATCGGTGATCTGGACGATTTTCATGCCGGCTCCACTGCGAGAGCCGGCTGCCGGGAACCCACCGGCGCGACTTCGCGTGGGTCTCCTTAGTGCCGTTACATGTCACTTCCTTAACAGGCTGGGGACAAATGTTCCCCGCCATGCCGATAGGCTGGCTGACGGCTAGCTTTTCACCTCGAATTGCGGATCGACCGGGATCTGCATGGCCGTGACCAGATGATTGGTCTGGCCGGCGAGCCCGATGATCGACACAAGTTCGCCGTGCTGCGCGTCTGTCATGCCCTTGGCGCGCGCCGCCGCCGTGTGCGAATGCACGCAGTAGGAGCAGCCATTGGCGGTCGAAACCGCGATGTAGATCATCTCCTTGGTCAGCGGATCGATGGCACTGTCGGCGACCATCACGACCTTCAACTGCTCCCAGATCCGCTTCAGTGCCGGCGGATCATTGGCCAGCCCACGCCAGAAATTATTGACGAAATCCGATTTGCGCGTCGCCCTGATGTCGTCGAACACGGCCTTCACGGCCGGGATTATTTCCACCTCGGCATCGCTCAGGAGTTTTGTCGTGGCCATGGCGTTTCCTTTCGTTGGCTCGGTGGATCAGGTCGTTGATTCAGGTCTCGAGCAAAGGGGCTAAACCGGCTTTTCTGGTTCAGTTTTCGATGCGCAAAAGCGTTTGCAGATTTGCCGAAGCACTAAACTTCGTCATCCCTGGGCGAAGCAGGCGCGAAGCGCCGTCGCGGAGACCCTGGGATCCATTCCGTGACGTCTATCGAAGTGTGCAGCAGAGCGAAATTCCGCACCGTAGCAGCGCTTCCGAGCCCCGGCATGGATCCTCGGGTCTGCGCCGCGTCGCTGCGCTCCTTGCTCCGCCCGTGGATGACGAAATGGCGGATGAGGCGGCTAACCTCCGGTGTTCCATCCAACGGTGCGATCATCCGCCTTCCCCGCCCCCTAGTGCACCGCCGCGTACATGATCTTCTCCTCCGTGGCCTCCGCCGGAGAAAACTCCTCGACGATGCGGCCTTGCCGGCAGACGAGTATCCGATCCGACAGGTTCATGATCTCCGGCAAATAGGACGAGATCACCACCACGGCCAAGCCCTCGTCGGCCAGCCGGTTGATGATCTGGTGGATCTCCGCGATGGCGCCGACATCGACGCCGCGCGTCGGTTCGTCGAAAATGACGATGCGCGGCTGCTGCACCAGCCCCTTGCCGATCACCACCTTCTGCTGGTTGCCACCGGAGAGTTCGACCACGCGCGCATTGTCGTTGATCGCCTTGATGTTGAGCGTCTTCGTCCACTCGGCCGATAGCGCGTGCATCTCCTGCTGGTTGATCACCCAGGCCTTTTCACGGCCGGCCGCCAGCAGGCCACCAAACAGGTTCTCGGCGATGCTCATCGTCTCGAAGATGCCTTCGCTCTTGCGGTCCTCGGTGACATAGACGATGCCGTCCGCCACCGCTTCGCTCGGCACGAGATAGCGCACCGGCCTGTCGTCGAGTTCGATTGTACCGCCGCGCAAAAAATCGCGCTTGTAGATGCCCGACACGATCTTGAAGGTCTCGGTGCGGCCGGAGCCGATCAGGCCGAACACGCCGGTGATCTGGCCCTCGAAGATCGAGAAGGAGTTGTTGCGCACGACATTGCTCATCGAAATGTCCTGCACCGACAGCACTTTCCGGCCCGCCTTGCGCAGCTTGGCTTCGTGGCGCTGGCGGTAGATCTGCCCCGACAAAGTGCGCCCGACCATGGCGGCGACGATCCTGTCGCGGTCGAAGGCCGGCGTGTCGTCGGTGATGACCAGCTCGCCGTCGCGCAGGATGGTGATGCGGTCGGCAATCATCAATGCCTCTTCCAGCGCGTGGCTGATGAAGACGATCGAGACACCGTTCGCCTTCAGCCGCCGGATCAGCGCGAAGAAATGGCGTTTCTCCTCCGGCGTCAGGGTCGCCGTCGGCTCGTCGAAGATGATGATCTCGGCCTTGTGGTGCACGGCGCGCGCGATCTCGACCATCTGCCGCTTGGCCGCGCCCAGCGTCGCCACCATGGCGTTCGGATCGACCGGAAAATTCAGCGACTGCAGGAATTGCTGTGCTGAAATATACGTGCCGCGCAGCCGGTTGAGGAATTTTTCAGTACCGAGATAGAGGTTCTGCGCCACCGTCATCGACGGCACCAGGCTGGTCTCCTGGAACACCATGGCGATGCCGGCCTCGAGTGCGGCATGCGGCGAAGCGTAGGCGATCTCCCGGCCCTTGTGGAACATCCTGCCGGATGTGGCATCGACGACGCCAGCGATGATCTTGGTCAGTGTCGATTTACCCGCGCCGTTCTCGCCGAGCAGTGCGTGGATTTCGCCTTTGCGCAGTTCGAAGCTGACGTTCTTGACTGCCGGAACGCCGCGATAATTCTTGGTGACGTTTTCGAGGCGAATAATTGGTTCCATCAGAAACCTCCCGAGGCGAGGTCGACGGCCAGCACGCAATCGCCACCCCTGGAAGCGATGAACAGCTGGCCGCCCTTTTCCACCACGCTGCAAATGCCGTGGCGCGTGCCGTTGGCGCGGCTGTGCAGGCTGAATTGCGGCTGCATGTTTTGATCGAGCTTGACCACCAGCCCGTAGGAACGGCTCGGCGACCACGGCTTGTGGATGCCCATGGTTCTGATGCCGCCACATTGCAGCGGTTCGAGGAAGCTGCGGCTGGAGGCCATCGCCGGCGCGATCCAGTAAGCCGGCGGCACCTGGTCGATCATGTCCTGGCGGTAGTGCGTTTCCTGCAGCACGAATTCGATCAGCCGGTTGCGTGGCGCGAATAAGGTCAGCCACGCCCCGCCATCGCCGGCCGGCGACAGCCGAGCGGGATAGCCGGGCAGATGCGTCATCACGGTCGAGCGATTGCCGGTCGCGCCATCGAAGCGCACGAGTTGGTGACGCCAGCTCTCGCTCACCAGCACATCCCTGCCAAGGGGCTGGAGCCCGTAGGGAAAGGCGATCCCGCCGGCTATCTTGCGGAACTCGCCACCTGCCCCGTCTCGTTTCCAAAGCGAACCGGACGCGCCCTTCTTCATCAGATCGGCGGCCCATTGCGACGGCGTATGCTCGGCCGACCCGTTGGCCAGCCACAGCGCGCCGTCCTCGGCATAGGCAAGTGCTGTTATGCAGCTGATACCAGCCGGCGGCGAAACCTCCTTGCCTGATATCAAGAGCTTGCCGCTTTCGAGCCCCACCGTCAGTTGGCCCGATGGCGACAGAGCCAGCGCCGTGATTGGGGAAGGAAAGGTCTCGACAACCTTCGGTTCAGTGTCGGCGGCGAGCGAATAGATGGCGTTGCCGCTGGAGGCCAGCAGCCGCCCATCGGCAACCAGCAAATTGTCCGGCTCGGTCAGTTCAGCAAACGCAGGCGCCTCATCCAGCCGCGTGTTGGGACGGAAGGCGCCGTCGAGCGGCGGGATGGTCACCGCCTTGCCACGAAACATATCCAGGATCGGGTCGAGGATCATGGCTGCGCTCCCCAATACGAGGCGGAGCTGGTCCAGTTCGGGTCGGCGCCGGAAACCTTGTAGCGGCCGATGCGATTGTTGAGAATGCCGCCGACGAACAGATATCCCTTGTGCTCGCGCATCGAGGTGACCATCGGGTGCGCGCCGCCCGTCAAGTCGCCCATCGCCTCGACGATGCCGCCCTTCTCGTTGAATTTCACCACGCCGCCGGTGTTGATGTTGGGGAACAGCCATTCGTCCTGCGGCAGCCGGCGCGTCATGCGCTTGCGCATGTCGGGGTGGCGCAACGACAGGTCGAAGCTCGGCGTGCGCATGCCCAGCCACGCCATCCAGTAATTGCCGTCCGACGCGCGGTTGATGTTGTCGGGATAGCCCGGCATGTCGCGGATGACGCATTCGGCGGTGCCCGCCTTCGGCCCTTCCAGCCAATAGCGATGCACCCGGCAGGCCCAACTTTCGGCGAAGAACAGCGACTTGCCATCATGCGCCATGCAGACACCATTGGTGTAACGGTAGCCGTCGAGCAGCGTCCTGGTCGACCCATCCCTGGGATCGTAGACCAGGAGGCGGCCGGTGGCGCGGTTCTCGATCGAGTCCAGCGCCCAGTCATGCGCGTCATAGCGCTTGGTCGAGTCCGTAAAATAGATGCGGCCGTCCGGCGCGATATCGCAATCATTGGGATCGCGCAGCCGCGCATCGTCGACGATCGAGGTCCAGGAGCGCGACGTCTCGGCCGACAGCCTTTTGACCGCGCGATCCGGAGAGACGGAATAGAGCCCCATCGCGCCGACGCAGCTGATCAGATTGCCCCCTTTGTCAAAGGCCAAGCCCAGCGGAAAACCGCCAATATGGGCGAACACCTCCGACCTGACATAATCCGGCGCGAAGAAGCGAACGATCTCGCCATGGCGCGTGCCGCAATAGAGATTGTCGTCGCGGTCGAGGATGACGTCTTCCGGCCCTTCCAGTTCGCCGAGCCCGATATGGTCGGCCGCCGACAGCCGGTTGTCGAGCGCGTAAGGCGTGCCCGAGCCCGGCACCGCGGACTGGGTTTCGCCCATCCTGAGATAGACCGGCGCGACATAGACCTCGTTCAGCACCTTGTGGCGGTTCTTGAGCCAGCGAATGTCGATGGTCACCGCCACCGCCAGCATGATGCCGAGCACCATCTGGTTGGTACCGGTGCCATAGCCCAGCCGGATCAGCCCGTTGGTCATGGTCAGCACGATGATGGCGCCCATCAGCCCCTTGATCACCGAGCCGCGCCCGCCGCCGAGGCTGACGCCGCCGACCACCGCCGCCGTCAGCGCCATGATCTCGAGGTTGAGGCCGGTGCCTGGCCCCGCCCCGCTCAGGCGGCAGGCGATGAGAAAGCCGCCGATCGAGGCGCAGAAGCCGGAAAAGACATAGGTCATGAACACGGTACGGCGCACCCGGATGCCGGCATTGTGCGCCGAACGCCGGGAGCCGCCAACTGCCAGCACGTGCCAGCCCGGCCGCGAGCGCGTCAGCGCGATATGGGTGACGATGGCGAGGATGATCGCCAGCCACACCGAGACGGACAGGCCCCAGAAAGTGCTGTCGCCGATGAAATCGAGCACGTCTGATGTAGCGGTCGAAAGCTGCACATCGGCTGCATAGGTGGTGACCAGGATATCGAACAGCGCCCGCCCGAAGATGAAGGTCACCAGCGTGGTAAGGAAGGCACGCAGCCTGAGATAGCCGACAAGGTAGCCGTTGATCGCGCCGAACACCAACCCGGTGGCGAGCGAGGCGGCCAGCGCCAGCCAGATCGACTGTTCGAGGATGAAGAAGACATAGACGGCGGAAAAGCAGGACAGCGCGAAGATCGAACCGACCGAGAGATCGATGCCGCCGCCCAGCATCACCACCGTCATGCCGGTGACGACCATCGAAAACTCGCCGAGCTGGCGCGTCGATTCCTGCAGGGAAGAAAGCTTGAAGAAGCCCGGAATGATCGAGCCGAAGGTCGCCAACGTCACCACCAGCGCCAGGAAGGGAATGGCGTTGTCGGTCCAGCGCTTGGTCAGTATCTCGCCGACGAGGTGGTCGGGCACGAGATTGTAGCGCCAGGACTGGAGGCGTTCGCGAAAGCTCATCGGGTCACTGCTGCCAGGTCTGGGCCACAAGAGAAAGAGGTGGTCGGACGATCCGGCCACCTCGTCGATATCGGTTGCAGACGATCAGCTTACTTCGCCGCTGCTTCGGCCTGCAGCGCCTTCAGGTCCCAGCAGCTGTCGGGCTTGAGGTCGGCCTTGGTCGTCGCCTTCTCCAGCGTGTAGATGTAGGTGTGGGAGGTGCCGGCTGGCTGGCCGCTCTGCAGCAGGAATTTGATGATGGCGTTCATGTCGCCCGATTGGCGGGCAAGATCGGTCATCACCACGGCGCCGTAGGTGCCGTCGTTCAGCTTGTCGCAATCGGCCGCCTTTTCGCCGCCGCCGGTGGTGACCAAAAACACCTTGCCGTCGAGCTTGGCGTCGCGGATCGCGGCCGACGCGCCGGTGGCATCGCCATCCCAGAAGTCGATGATCGAGCAGATGTCCGGGTTCTGCTGCAGCATGGTCGTGGTCACGTTGCGCGAGGTCGTCGCATCCCAGTTGGAATCGGGCTTGGCCACGACCTTGAAGTCGGGATGCTTGTCCAGCACCTTCATGATGCCGGCATATTGGTAAAGGCTGGAGGAGTTGGCCTGGTCGCCCTGCACCAGCCCGATCTTCTTGGACGAGTTCTCGCCGCAGCCCTTGATCGCGGCTTCCGCCTCGAGCTGGCCGAGCCGGTCCCAGTCGCTGCCGACGAAAGCATCGGCGGGAAAATTCGCCGGATTGTCGACCAGGATCACATAGGTGCCGGCGGCCTGCGCCTTCTTCATAAGCTTGGAATAGGAGTTGAGGTCCGGCGCATGGATGATCAGCACATCAGGTCTGGTGTCGGACGAGATCGCGTCGGTGATCGCCTGCGCGCCGGCATCGACGACCCAGTTGGGATCGCGCGTTTCGAACGTGCCGCCCCAGGCTTCGACCTCCTTCTTCAGATAATGCGCCCAGCCCTGCGCCAGGTCGAAGCCCATCGCCAGCGGCACCAGCATGACGCGCTTGCCTTTCAGCGCTTGTGCATAGGCAGCGGGGCCTGGATCGTCGGCGGCAAAGGTCGGCGCCACGAAGGCGGTGACGGCCAGCGCCGTGGCCGCCGCCATGAGTGTTCTGATCAGTTTCATGTCTCATCCTCTGGTTCGGTTTTCATTGCCGGCCGATCGTCCCGATCGGACCGGGTACCCCAGAGCAAGATGGGCTAGCCCATCTGCTCTAAATGTCACCTTGTTGCGCGGTCTGTTCGTCGCGCGGATTGATGATGCCGTCGACGATGATGGCGCCGAGCAGGATCGCCGCCTTGATCAGGTTCTGGTAGAGCAGCGGAATGTCGATGATGGTCATGGCGTTGAGCAGGATGCCGATCAGCGCGGCGCCGACCAGCACATTGCGCACCCCGCCCCGCCCGCCCGACAGCCCGATGCCGCCGATCACCGCCACCAGCACAATGTCGTAAAGCAGCGTCGAATTGACGACACGCGTGTTGATCGAATGCAGGCTGGCCGCGGTCAAAAGGCCGGCGATCAGGGCGACGAATGCCGAGAGCACGTAACGCAGGACCAGCATCGGCCGCACCGGAATGCCGATATTGCGCGCCGCGACCGGATTGTCGCCGGCGAAATAGATGTAGCGGCCCCATTTGGTGTAGCGCAGGAACAGGAAGAACAGGAAGGCGAGCCCGGCGAAGACGAACACCTCGATCGGGACGTCGAGAAAGCGCAGACCGCCGAGCAGTTCCACCCAATGGCCCTGCGGCACTGGCACGGCGTCTTGCGTGATCAATTGCGAACGGACATAGCCGAAGACGAAGGAGCCGGTCGCCAACGTGACGAAGATCGCCGGCACATCGGCGTAGGCGACGAGAAAGCCGTTGAGCAGGCCGATGGCGAGCACGCCGGCCAGCACATAGGCGAAGGCGAGCCCGTCCGGCGTTCCGCTGTTGAGCAGTTGCAGGTACCAGGCAACCGACATGGCCATGATCGCAACCGCCGACAGGTCGATGCCGCGGCCGATGATGACGACAGCCATGCCCAGCGCCAGTATACCCAGCACCGAGACGGAGCGGATAATGGCGACCAGATTGTTGGCATCGATGAAGCCTGGCAGGCCTATAGCCGCGGCAACGAACAGCACCACCGCTATGGCAAAGACAATGCCTTCCTGATTCAGGCTTCTGAAGTTCAGCCAGCCGGCCATGTTCATTGTCTGCTTTCACCCCGGTGGCAGCGCTGCCACCCCTGGAGAGAAAGCTAATCGGCTCAACGCCGCTTCGTCAAATGAATCCGCGTTCAAAACGTGGGCTGGCGATGAGATTCGCAAAGTGGACGCATTGATTGCCGAATCTGGCGCAATGCCCGGAAACTCCTGCACTTTTGGCCATTGTTTGCGCCGCCTCGGCGCTTGGCGAAGCACAACACCAAGGCGAAAGGCGAAGACGGAATTTAACCCTGCGATCTGGCGGAAAATTCGATTTCAGTTCCCGGCAACATGGCCGGAGACCTCGGCGCCGGCACCTCTCGGCAACACCAGGAAACGAAACGACGCCACCAGCCCGATAATGCCGATCAGCAGGAAGGCTGCTCGAAAATCGACGAGGTCGAGCGCCGGCCGGTCTCTCGCGATCTGCGACAGGTTGAGGATCGCCGCCGCCACCGCGACGCCGAACAGCATCGCCACTTGCTGCAGCATCGAGGACAAGGTCGCCGCGGAGCTACGCTGCGCGGCGGCGATATCGGCGAAGGCCAGCGTGTTGAGCGCGGTGAACTGCATCGAGCGCGACAGGCCGGCGATCAGCATCAGCGCCATCACCAGCGGCTGCGGCGTCTGCGGCGAGATCGCCGCGCAGGCCATGATCGACACCGAGGCGATGATGCCGTTGACGACCATCACCGAGCGGAAGCCGAAGCGACGCAGCGTCGGCGTCGTCACCGTCTTCATGCCGAGATTGCCGAGGAAATAGGCCAGGATCATCATGCCGGCATCGACGGGCGATAGGCCGAAGCCGACCTGGAACAGCAGCGGCAAAAGGAACGGCGTGGCGTTGATCGCCACCCGGAAGATGGTGCCGGCCGCAAGCGTCGAGATGGCGAAGGTCTGCACCTTGAATGAGGAGAGGTCGAGCAGCGGATGCGGCGCGCGGCGCAGATGCCGCACCGCTAGACAGCCGACGAGGATCCCCGCCGCGATCAGCCCCACCGTAGGCAAGGCCCCATCCTCCGGATGCGCGATGCGCTCAAGGCCATAGAGCAGGCAGGCGAGCCCCAGCGACGTCAGGAAAAACCCCGGCCAGTCGAGCGGCTTGGGATCGGCTTCACGATCACCCGGTATGAAGCGGGCGACCAACACCAGCCCGATCGCGCCGAGCGGGATGTTGATGAAGAAATTCCAGTGCCAGGACAGATAGGTGGTGATGAAACCGCCAAGCACCGGGCCGACCACGGGCGCGAAGAGCGCCGGCCAGGTGATAAGCGCCGTGGCGTTGAGCAATTCGGATTTCGACGCGTTGCGCAGGACCAGGATGCGGCCGACCGGCGTCATCAAGGCGCTGCCCAGGCCCTGCACGGCACGGGCAACGACGAATTCGGTCAAATTTCCAGAGAAGCCGCAGGCGAGCGACGCCAGCGTGAACAGCGCGATGGCTGCGAGGAAGATGTTACGCGCGCCGAACCGGTCGGCGAGCCACCCCGACAGCGGCACGAACACGGCCATGGTCAGCATGTAGACGGTGATGCCGATGCTCATCGCCACCGCCGGCACGCCGAAGGAAGCGCCCATCTGCGGCAGCGACGTCGAGATGATCGTCGAATCCAGCAGTTGCATGAAGAAGGCGATGGCGACGATCAGCGCCACGCGCCGCGAATTCGTGGCTGTCTCGGGCAAGGCTTCATTTTCGGGAATGGCCGTCATGTCGGGTCGGTTTCAACAACATTTAGCCAACTGCGTCCAGAGATGGACCAACAAACTTTCGTGTCGTATCGCCGCCTGTTATGGAATGAATGGGCCTCGGTCTTAAACAACAGGAACCGTGCGCGCATGAAGCCTATCTATATCGACTACCTCAACGCCCTCGACATCGAAGCGCTTGCCATGGCCGATGGCGAGATCATCGACGCCGTCGAGGCCGGGCTCGTTGCGCAAGGCAAGGGCCAGACGGTGATCGAGCCGCGTGTCCACCTCGAACCCGACCCATCCTTCCACGGCCATTTCAATGTCTTGCGCGGCTACGTCGCGCCGCTCGATACGGCCGGCGTGAAAATCGTTGGCGACTATGTCGACAACTATCTTCACGGCCTGCCCTCGGAATTCGGCATCCTCAATTTGTTCGATCCACGCACCGGCACGCCGCGCGCCATTCTCGACGCCACGGTCATCACCGACATGCGCACCGGCGCCGTCACCGCCATCGGCGCCAAGCACCTGGCGCGCAACAACGCGAAGGTGCTCGCCCATATCGGCGCGCGCGGCACCGCGTACTGGAATGTGCGCCTGCTCGACCATCTCTTCGATTTCGATGAGATCCGCGTCCATTCGCGTCGCCCAGAAAGCCGCGATGGCTTTGCCGCAAAACTCTCCGCCGACCTCGGCAAGCCCGTCACCGCGGTCGCCGACTGGGAGAGTTGCGTCAAGGGCGCCGACATCGTAGTCGAAGCCTCGCGCCTGCCCGAGCCGCAGCCGCTGCTGAAGACAGAATGGATCAAGCCGGGCGCGCTTGTCGTTCCCTATGGCACGATGAGCGCCGTGGAGCTGTCGCTGACCGACATCATGCAGAAGATGGTCGTCGACGACTGGGGCCAGTGCAAGGGCGGCAAGTTCGGCTCGCTGCGTGCGCATGTCGAGACCGGGCGACTGAGCGAGACGACGCTGCATGCCGAACTCGGCCAGATCGCCGCTGGCCTCAGGCCGGGACGGCAGAGCGACGACGAAACCATCCTCTTCTGGCATCGCGGCCTGTCGCTGTCCGACATTGCGCTCGGCAAGGCGATGCTGGCCAAGGCGCAGGCGCAAGGCATCGGCCAAAGGCTGCGCTTCGCATGAGCGCGCTCGTCCTCACCGGGGCCGGCGTCAGTGTCGACGATGTCGCCGCCGTCGCCCGCGAGGCACGCAAGGTGGAGATCGGAGCCAATGTCATCGGCAGGCTGGAGAAGGCGCGAAAGGTGCTCGACCAGGCGGCGGCCTCCGGCCAGCAGATCTACGGCTTGAACACCGGGCTCGGCGCCAATCTTCGCACATCGGTCGAGGGTGACGCCAGCGCCTTCCAGCGCCAGCTACTCGAGGGCCGCAGCGGGGCGGTCGGCGAAGCGCTGCCCGTCGAGGCCGTGCGCGCCACCATGCTTGCCCGTCTGACAATGTTGTCGGCCGGTGGCTCCGGCCTGTCGCCCGCCGTGTTCGTTGCCTTGATCGAAGTCCTCAACGCCGGCGTCCATCCAGTGATGCCGTCGCTCGGCTCGATTGGCGCCGGCGACCTGGTGTTGATGACCGCGATCGCCCGCCTGCTGATCGGCGAAGGTGAAGCCGATTATCAGGGAAGGCGCATGCCAGCGGTCAAGGCACTGATGATGGCCCGCCTCGGCCCCATCGGCCTGGCGCCCAAGGATGGACTGTCGCTGATCAACGCTTCCGCCGTCTCCGCCGGCGGCGGCGCGCTTGCGGTCACGGACGCGCTGTCGGCTCTTGCCCAGCAGCACCAGGCCGGCGCGCTGACCATGGAAGGTTTCGGCGCCAACCGCACCATCCTGGACCCCCGCCTGCACATGGCGCGGCCCGCCGCCGGCCAGCAGGCAGCCGCCAAGGCGCTGCATGATCTTCTCGCCCGCGACGAAGCGCCCGCGCCCACCACCATACAGGACCCGCTGTCGATCCGCTGCATGCCCTCGATCCATGGCGCGCTGATCGAGGCGATCGGCCAGGCAAGACGCGCCGTCGAGACCGAACTCAATGCCGCCGCCGACAACCCGCTGGTTCTGAGCGACGACGAGCTGGTGCTGTCGACCGGCAACTTTCACACCGCTTCGCTGGCGCTCGCCTTCGAGACGCTAAGCCTGGCAATCGCTCAATGTGCGGCCGCCAGTGCCGCCCGCTTCATCCAGCTCACCGGCCCGGGCCGCAACGGCCTGCCCAAATACCTGTCGCCGGTCGGTGGCGCCTCGGCCGGTTTGGTGCCGCTGCAAAAAACGGTGACGTCGATCCTGGCTGCCATCCGCCACAAGGCCAATCCGGTGATGCTCGATTTCCTGCCGGTTTCGGAAGGCGTGGAGGATCACGCCACGCAGACGCCGCTGGTGGTTTCGAAATGCGCCGACATGATCGCGCTGTGGCGGCGGCTGATCGCCTTCGAACTGATGGCCGCCGCCCAGGCCGTGGATATGCGTCAAGGGTTGACGCCGGCGCCACGCACCGCAGCGGTTCAAACAGCCGTGCGCGGGCTCGTCCCAACCCTGAAGGAAGACAGGCCTCTCGGCATCTACGCCGAAGCACTCTACGCCGCGCTGACCGGCGGCACATGGCAGGCCTTATGCCGTTTCTGACATGCCATCAATATGCCGACGAAGGGTCATCAGAAAATTTTTTATTTGGGTAGAGATGCTTCTTCTGCCACTTCAGCCCATAAAACAGTGTTCCATGTATTCCGTTGACTTCAGTTTTCTTTTGTCGACCCTTATTTAAGGAATCCTGAAATCGTCTGCCTCTCTTACTTCCAACGCGCTTAAAGAAATCTTCAATGAATTCTATATCCTGACCGTTCGGAAACATCAATTCAAAGTCCTCATCCGACACTGCATAGATATTATACGCCGAATTGATGGCTCCATCGATCAATTGAACATTTTTCATTGACGCATTGCTCCCGAAAAATCGTGTGGCTCGGCCACAGGATACCAGCAAGCGACCTTACGACTGGCCTACCTTGTCCAGAAACAGCTTTAGCTCGGCTGGGTCCATATGCACGATGTGCCTGTCCTCGGGATAGGCGCCGCTGTTGACGTCGGCGACATATTCGGAAAATGCCGCCACCCGCTCCGCCTGAAGCCGATCGTATTCGGCGGCGAAATTGCGGTAGATCTTCGAGTGGCGCGGCATGTGGCCACGGTTCTGGCCAAGAATGTCGTCGGCGAACAGATATTGCGCGTCGCAGCCGGTACCCGCGCCCATCGACAGCATGATCAGCGAGGTGCGCTCCGAGATCGCCTTCGCCACCTCGACTGGTACCACCTCGATCTCAGCGCCGATCGCACCGGCAGCCTCCAGTTGCTTGACCGCTTCGAACACCTGCATCGCCGTATCGGCGGACTTGCCAACCGCCTTGAAGCCGCCGGTCCAGGTCGCGCGGGAAGGAATGAGGCCGACATGGCCTATGACGGGAATGGCATCGTCCGCCATCCTCTTGATGGTGGCGTAGCCCGCGCTGCAATAGACCGCGTCGGCGCCGGCCTTGTAGAGCCGGAAGGCCCAGCGCACGAAATCATCCGCGGTGCCGATCTCGAAGAAATTGTCGCCCGGCATGGTGAACAGGCTGGGCGCGGCATCGCGGTAGCGCGGGTTGAGCACCAGTTCGGGCGGCACCGAGACGATGTCGACCCCTGCCCGTTCGGCGGCCTCGGCCTCGTCCAGCGTCAGCACGCGCAGCATGGTCAGTTGACGCTTGCCCTTCATGGCGCGCAAATCGGCGACGGTCGGTCTCTTTCGGCTCATTAAAGCGTTCCCCTCTATTGCTTGCCGTCGCGGTGCCGGATCGGTTGATCATGCAGCGCTTCAGATCTGGATCATCACCTTGCCAGCTTCGATCTTCACCGGATAGGTCGCGAGATTGACGCAGACCGGCGCGCCCTTGGCCTGGCCGGTCTTATAGTTGAAGCGGCCATTGTGCTTGGGGCATTCGATGATGTCGTCCATGACAAGCCCGTCGGCCAGATGCGCCTTCTCATGCGTGCAAAAACCATCGGTGGCGAAGAACTCGTCATCCGGCGAGCGATAGATCGCGAAGGTCCGCCCACCATGGTCGAAGCGGATGACATCCTCTTCCTCGACATCGTCCACCGCGCACGCTTCAACCCAATCGGCCATCTCTATCTCCCGCGGACATTCGCGGTCGCTACTCGGCCGCCGCCGACATATCGACCTGATGGAACTCACCGCGATACGGCCTGGCCGTCGGCGGCAATTCGCGCTTGAGGTAATAGTCCTCGTATTTCAGCTGCCTGAGCAGGACCGGCCAGACCTCGCGGTAGGCGTGCCACATGGACGGATTGGGCTTCGGCAGATCGTGCTTGATCAGTTCATGCAGCCTGGGCAGCGCGTGATACGGCACCATCGGGAACATGTGGTGCTCCACATGGTAATTCATGTTCCAGTAGATGAACCGGCTGATCGGGTTCATGTAGACGGTGCGCGTGTTCAGCCGATGGTCGACGACATTGTCGGCGAGCCCGATATGCTGCAGCAGGCCAGTCGTCACCATGTGCCAGGTGCCGTAGAGGCGCGGCAGGCCGATCAGCACCAGCGGTATCCATGACCTCAGCGCGATCGCGAGGGCGATCGTCGCCACATAGATCGCGACATGCCACCGGGCCGCGACCACGGCCTTATGCTGTTCCATCTCGGGGATATAGCTCTTCTCTTCGTCGGATAGCGTGCCGAATGCCTGCCGCACCAGCGTCGGCAGCGAATAGCGAAAGTCGAGAATGCCGGTGAAGGCGAGCGCCGCCTTCAACAGGTCCGGCGGACGCATGACCGCGATCTCGGCGTCGCGGCCGACGATGATGGTGTCGGTGTGGTGGCGGGCATGGCTCCAGCGCCATTGCACGGGATTGCGCATCAGCATGAACGAGGCGATGTGGTAGACGACATCGTTCATCCAGCGCGTGCGAAAAGCCGTGCCGTGGCCGCACTCGTGCCAGCGCGAGTCGCTCGACGAGCCGTAGAGCACGCCATAGACGAACAGGAACGGCACCACCCACCACGAACCCCAGAACCAGACGATACCCACGGCCGAACCCAGGATCGCGACGATCCAGATGATGGTGTCGCGGATCGCCGGGCCGTCGGAACGCTGCATCAGTTCCTTCATCGCCTTGCGCGGCACGTCGGTGTGGTACCACTCGGCCGAGGCAAGCCCGGTCTCGATCGCCGTTCTGGTACTTTCGCCGACCAGGCTGTAGTCGCGCTTTTTCGCCATCGTCGTCAAATTGGCCTCCAATCGTCGCGCAGCGCTGGCAATCCGGTCCGCCGGCCGGAGGGCTTGCTTTGAATAAATGTCGCGCTCATGTCCTGCCGGCCAGTCTTGGAAAATTTTCTGAAGGCTGAGGATAATCCTGCTCGGGCTGCCGGGCGATATCCGCGATCCTGGCTTCGGCGCCAGCGATTTCCTCTTTGCCGTCGAGGACGCAGAACACCGCGTCATAGGCCCGGCTTTCGCCATGCTCCAGCCAGATCATCTCGCCGCGCTCGCGGGCGGCGAGATCGCCGAGCACATGGTGGGTCGATGGCTCTATCCCCAGCGCGTACTGCCCGGCCTGGAAATTCTGCCATTGGTAGGCACACGGCAACTGGTCCTTGCGGGTCGCCACTTCGAAGCCGAGACCGAGCCGGTCGTTGACGACGGCCACCGGAACCTCGCCATGGGCGTCGGCGGCCATTTCGTGCTGCCAGACCTGCTCCCTGAAGTGCCGTTGCGGTGCCGGCGCCGTGCGATAGCCGACACTCTGCGCCTCGTAGCGCTCGCCGGCATGGCTGGCCCACACGACGTCGCGGATCGGCGCCAGATAACGGGAGCCTTCGTCGAGCAAGGGATGGCTGACATTGACATGGTAGAAATACATATGCGGGGTGCGGTTGAAGCCGTGGTTGACGACACGGTCCGAAAGCCGGATCTCGTTACCCCCGACATCGGCTTCGATGCGGCGAGTGAGATGCAGATCCTCGCCAAACACCGCCGACTGCTGCACGATGCCTTCTGCCCACAGCACGCAGCGGTCGCCCTCCCAGCGCTCGCCATAGCCGGTCAGCCGCGCCGGGATGGTACCGACACGACCATGCAGCGAATGAAGCACCGTCTTCTTCCCCGGATAGTTGTAGCTCTCGGCCGGCACTTCTTCCCGCCCCAGAATGTGGTCGAGGCCGCAGGTGACGAGCAGGCCCGAGAAGGACCGCGCCCAGGCCAGCCCCGCTTCCCCTTCATAGTCGTGCAAGCCCGGATGGCGAAAGCCGCTCGGCGAATGCCAGCCGATCGCCTGGCCCTTGAAGTCGCAATCGGCGATGTCGAGCGCCCGGTCGACGAGCGCGGTGAAGCGCAGGCCCGAGCCGGTGCGGAATTCGAGCATGCGGATGCCGCGCTCCAACCCGTCGCCGAGCGTCATCAGCCGCACGCCCGCGAATTGCGACAGCTGGCCTGACCGCTCGGCCACTTGCCGGCGCGACAGCGTCTTGCCGTATAGCTCTACCATGCGACGCCCTTCACTTTGCCCTCGCCTCCTTGAGCAAGGCCGACATGTCGGCGCCGGTGATGATGCTTTCCACGGTCAGGAGGTCGGTGTCGGCGACCGTCTGTTCGGCGACGATCTCGCCGCGCCGCATCACGACGATGCGGTCGGCGACCTGGAAGACATGGTGGATGTTGTGGGTGATGAGCAGCACCGAATGGCCGGCGTCGCGTACCTCCTTGACGAAACGCAGCACACCGTGGGTTTCCTCGACGCCGAGATTGTTGGTCGGCTCGTCGAGAATGATCACCTTGGCGGCGAACTGCATGGCGCGCGAGATGGCGATCGACTGCCGCTCGCCGCCCGACAGCGTCGAGACCAGCGCATCGGCGTCGAGTTTCTTCGAGATGCCGACGCGCTTGAGGAGTTCGGAAGCGGCTTTGCGCAGCTTCGCGAGATCGAGCGGCGCGAACACGCCGAGCCAGCCGAAATTGACCGGCTCGCGGCCGAGGAAAAGATTGCGCGCGATGCTGAGATCAGGCGCCAGTGAGGTGTCCTGATGGATGGTCTCGATGCCGAGGTCCATCGCATCCCGGGTCGAGCGGATCGAAACCTTTTCGCCGCGTACAAAGATGTCGCCACGATCGACAGGGAAGACACCCGAGATCGCCTTGATCAGCGTCGATTTTCCGGCGCCGTTGTCGCCCAGCAGAGCCACCACCTCGCCTTCCCGCAGTGTCAGCGATGCGTTCTTCAGCGCGCGCACGCTGCCGAAGGACTTTTGCAGCTTCTGCAGCCGAAGTACTTCTTGCACCATCGTCAGCCCCTTGCGGCGTTCTTCTGCAGCAAAGCGTGCAGGATGAGCATGGCGAGGATGATGAGGCCGACAAAGATGTTGTAGGCGAGCCCCGGCACGCCGATCAGTACGATGCCGTTGCGGATGGCGCGCAGCATCAGCGCGCCGACGATGGTGCCGAGGATGGTGCCGCGTCCGCCGGTCAGCGCCGTGCCGCCCACCACCACCATGGCGATCACTTCCAGCTCGTAGCCGGTGCCGGCCACCGGTGAGGCGGCCGAGATGCGGAAGGCACTGATCATGCCAGCAAGGCCGGCCAGCACCGAGGTCGCGATGAACAGCCATATCTTGACCGTATCGGCCGGCACGCCTCGCGCCACCGCCGCGTTGCGATTGGAGCCGATGGCGCTGATCCAGTTGCCGAGCTTGGCGTAACGCAGGATGTAGATGGCAAACAGCGAGAGGCCGATGAACCACCACAGCGAGGTGTAGAAGCGAAACGAGCCGATGTTGAAGCTGCCGGCGAGCAGCGTCACGAAGAAGCCGGGCTGGTCCCAGGATTTCAGCGGAAAGCCTTGCGTGATGTAAAGCGCTGCCCCGCGTACGACGAGCAACATCGACAGCGTCACCAGGAAGGAGGAGATGCCGATCTTGGTGACGATCAGCCCGTTGATCGCGCCGATCGCGATACAAAGCAGCAGCCCGGCCAGAAGCGCGACACCTATATCCACCCCGCCATTTTGCACCAGCAGCATCACCACCACCGGCGCCAGCCCAAACACCGCGCCGACGGAAAGATCGAATTCGCCTGCCGTCAAAAGCAGCGTCATGCCGAGTGCGATGATGCCGAGCTCGGGCAGGAACGCCATCATGTTGGAGATGTTGAGCGGCGACAGGAAATTGGCGTCGGCGACCGCGAATACCGCCAGCAAAATGAGGAGGATGACGAAGGAGGAGAATTGCGGCGAGCGCAGCAGGCGCGATCTGCCTTTCACCCCCGGCACTTCGTCTTCTGCGGCAATTGTCATGACTGCTTGAACCATGCTTGAAAAGACGCCCGCCGCTTTTCCGGCGGGCGCTGTTTTTCTCATTTCTTGTCGTAAAGCTTCAGGATCGGGTCGACGCTGGAGGCGTCGTAGAGACCGAAAGTGTGGATGTCGTAGCCGATCGGCTCGCCTGACGCGGCAAGCCCGAGCAGCGCCACCGGCATGAAGCCTTGCGCAGAGGGATATTGCCAGGCGGCGGCATTGACGAAGCCGTCCTTGACGGCTTGTGCCGTCTCCTTCGAATTGCCCCAGCCGACGACGGGGATCTTGCCCGCCGGCACGCCGGCGCCATCGAACACGCGCTTGACGCTGGCGGCAACGGAATCGCCGAGCGCGATGATCGCCGGCGGATTGTTGGCGACCATGTAGTCGGTCATCTTGGCGATGATGCCAGCCGGATCGGTGCCGCAATCGACCACGTCATATTTGATCCCCAAGGGATCGAAAACGCTGGCGATGCCCTCGGTCTCGAGCTGCTGGTAACTGGCGCCGGGAACCTCGACCGGCAGGAAAACCTTGTCGCCCTGCTTCACCATCTTGTGGTCGACCAGATATTTGGCCCAGATGACACCCGCTTCTTTCAGGTCCGCGCCGACATAGGCCTGCCGCCCTGTCGCCGGATCGTCGGTGTTGAAGAACACGATCGGGATGCCAGCCGCCTTGGCTGCTTTCACCTCCTCCGTCCACAGGCCCGGCTGCGCCGACGTGGTGGCGATGCCGTCGGGCTTTGCGGCAAGCGCCGAGTTGAAGGCTTCCTTCTGCGCCGCCATGTCGCCGCCGCTGAAGGAAATCTTGCAGGTTACCTTGAGCTGGTCGCAGGCCTTGGTCGCACCGGCGTTCCAGTCGATCCAGAACGCATCCGACGGACCGCCATGCGACAAGAGATAGAAGGTCTTCTGGCCGTCCTGCGCCTGCGCCGCCGTGCCAAGGGCGACGCCGGCGAGCACTGTCGCGGCGGCCGCCAATTTCAATGCGAATTTCAACATTCTTTCCTCCCTTGTTTGAAGCCGCGCCGCCGTGCACTGGTGGCGCGGCTAGCCGTCACAGGCCGTTGGCGCGGAATTTCCCGTCGAGGAATGTCTTGGCGCGCGGCACGTCGTCTTCCGACAGATGCTCGATGATCACCGGTATGTTCGGATGCTTTTCGGCCAGCCGCTGGAGGTAGAGGTCGTAGTTCAGCGAGCCAAGGCCGGGCGCCGGCAGTTCGATTTCGCCAACCCCGCGGAACGTATGGCTTTCCATCGCGTCGGCATCGCCGATGTCGGCGTGCTTCTCCGACTTGTCATCGCCTGAGCGCTTGACGTCCTTGGCATGCGCTATTCTGATCTTGTCGGTCAGCGTGTCGAACACCTGGTTCAGGATCTGGTCCATCCGGTCGATGTTGTGCGTCTCGAAATAATTGGTCGGGTCCATCAGCAGGCCAAGGCCTGGATGGTCGACCTGCGCGAACATCTTCACCGTCTCCTCGACCGAGCCGACGACGTTGTTGACATAGGTTTCGAGCAGGAAGACCGCGCCATGGTCGTAAGCCGTCTGGGCAAGATCGGCGATGACCTTGCGGCATTCCTCAAAACCTTCCTCGGTCTTGTTCTTGGGGTGATGCACCCAGTCGGAGTCAGTGTTGTAGGTGCCGGTCTCCGAGATCACGTAAGGGCTGCCGAACTCGCGCGCATTGCGGATGATCTCCTTGAGATAACCGACGCGCTTGTCGCGCTCGGCCTTGTCGGGATGGATGATGTTGGTGTAGCCCGACACGCAGCAGACCGGCAAATTGTGGTCGCGGAAGACGTCGCGCACCTTCCTGGCCTTGTCCTTGGTGATCTGCCCGGCCGAGAGATCGACATCCCTGAAATGCAGGTCGAGTTGGACCGTGTTGAAACCGAGCCCGCGGATCTTCTTTGCCGTCTCTTCGAGGCCGTACGGGAAATAGCCCGTGAAAATACCTGCCTGCATCATGATCTTGAATTCCTCCCTGTAAGCGATTCAGTTGTCTGCGATTTTCAGTTGCCAGCGATTTTCAGCTGATTGCGTTTGTGGAGATTTCGGAAAGCTTGACCGTGCGGCCCGATGCCATCGAGCGATAGCCCGCCTCGACCAGCGCCATGGTCTTGACGTTGTCGGCAACGGTGAGCGCCGGCGGCGTACCGGTCTTCACGGCGTGCTGCAGCTGCTCCATCACGCCGATGAAGGCATGCGGGAACCACATCGTCTCCCAGCTTGGAGTGACCCACTCGCCGCCGGTCGTTTCGGAGGACGCATAGGTCAGCGTCGAGGCGGCACCCGTCGGCCAGCCGATCGTGCCCTTGGCAACGCCCTTGGTGCCGTCGACGCGCCAGTTGATGTGCTGGTCGTCCTTGTAGCCCTGCTGGCGCGGACCGGACCACACATCCTCCAGCGAGACAGCGAGCACACCCGACGGGAAGCGCAGCGTCGAGACGGTGATGCCGTCGGAATGGTCGAATGTCGTGCGCGGATCCTTGCGCGTCAGCGTCGTGATCTCATCGGGATCGCCAAACAGGAAGCGCAGCACGTCAAGGTGATGCACGCTCATATTGGCAAGCGTCAGCCGGTCGTAGCCCTGAAGGAAGGTCTGCCAGTGCGGAATGGCGTGCATGTCGATCTGCGCGAAGACGATGTCTCCCAGCGCGCCGCTGTCGATGATCTGCTTCAACACGCGCATCGACTGGTCGTAGCGCATGTTCTGGTTGACCGAGAGGATCTTGCCGGCCTTCGCCGCCTCGTCGCGCAGCTTGACGGCTTCCTCGACCGACAGGGCCAGCGGCTTTTGGGCCAGGATCGCCTTGATGTGCTTCTGCTTCAGCGCATGCCGGATCAGCGCCGGCTGCTGGTCCGGCGGAAACGCGAGGTCGATGATCTCGACATTGGCATCCTCGATCAGCTGTTCCGGGGTGTCGTGGACGGTCGGGATGCCCCAACGGTCGGCGACCTTTTGCGCATTCGCCTTGGTACGCGAGGCGATCGCCACGACCGGAAAACCGACCTCCTTGTAGGCGGCCAGATGGCATTCGGCCATGATCATGCCGGCGCCGACGCAGCCGATCCGATATTCCTTCGTGCGGACCTTCACGTCCGGCTCGAAGCCCTTGCCTGTCATGCCTTCCTCCCGAAATCCTGTCCTTGCGGCCGCATTCATCTTGCCAACGCGCCTCCGCCCTGTCCGAAATAATGCACGCGTGCCGGCTCGCAGGATATCGCCACCATCGCGTCCGGCCTGATGTCAGGCTGGCCGCGCAGCAAAGCCTTCAGCCGCGCTTGCCCGGCGGCGAGTGTCACCACGGTATAGCCGCCAAGCGGCTCGACCTCGAACACCCGCGCCGGGCGGCCGGGGCTCGCCTTCTCGGTGTCGCTCCAGGGTCTGACCTTGATATCCTCCGGCCTCAGCCCGATCTCGACGGCGTCGGCCGGAGCCGTGCGATCGGCGATGCTGATCGCGCCTTCGGCGGCCTCGATGCCGCCCTCGCCTTGAACGGATTTGAGGATGTTCATGACAGGCGAACCCAGCAGCCGCGCCACGTAGGTACTGGCCGGGCGATCGTAGATCTCGGCCGGCGCGCCGATCTGCCGGATCCTTCCGCTTTCCAGTATGGCGATGCGGTCGGCAATCGACATCGCCTCTTCCTGGTCGTGCGTGACATAGATCAGCGTCTTGCCGAGCTCGCGCTGGATGCGCTTCAGTTCGACGCGCGTTTCCTCGCGCAGCCGCGCGTCCAGCGCCGAGATCGGATCGTCCATCAGATAGGCGTTGGGGTCGCGCACCAGCGCGCGGGCGATCGCCACCCGCTGCCGCTCGCCGCCCGAAAGCTGTGCCGGCGGCTTGTGCAGGATATGGCCGATATGCAGCTTGGCCGCGACATCGGCGACGCGCCGTTTGATATCGACCTCGGCGACCCGGCGCTCGACCAGCGGGAAACGGACATTGTCGAGCGCGCTCATATGCGGGAACAGTGCCAGGTTCTGGAACACCATGGCGACGTTGCGCTCGGCTGGCGACACCGTGTTGACCGGCTTGCCACCGATGAGGATTTCGCCGGCATCCGGCGTCTCCAGCCCGAGCACCAGGCGCAGGATTGTCGACTTGCCCGACAGCGGCGGCCCGAAGAAGCAGAAGAACTCGTTGTCGGTGACAGTGAACGAGGCGTCGTCGACGGCGAGCGTCGTGCCGTAGCGTTTCGTGACATTGCGGAAGACGATGTCGGCCATGGCTCAACCCGCTCTCATGGCAAAGCCGCTAACGGCGTCGAAGACCCGCACTGACGACGCTGCGGGTGCGACGACCGCGGTTTGCCCTATCGACAGCCCGACATCATTGTCGAAGACCGCTTTCACGGCACCGTCGCCCTGGCCGAGGTGCACGATGGTGCGCGCGCCGATGCGCTCGACGAAAGTGACAGGCATGGCAAGCCCGCGTCCATTCTCCGCCAGGGTCACCTGTTCCGGCCGAAAGCCGTAGAGCACCTCGCCGCGTGCGCCACGCATGGCCGCCGCCAGCTCGTCCGGCAAGGGTGGCGTGATGCCCAGCGCCCCGAGATCGACGACCAGACCCCGGTCGCTCTCCGCAGGTCGGCCCTTGAGCAGGTTCATGCCCGGCGCGCCGATGAAGCGGGCGACGAAGACATTGGCCGGATTGTTGTAGACCTCGAGCGGCGTGCCGACCTGCTGCAGCACGCCGTGGTCCATGACCGCGATACGGTCGGCCATGGTCATGGCTTCCAGCTGGTCGTGCGTGACGTAGACCATGGTCTGCTTGAATTGGCGCTGCAGCTGTTTCAGCTCGGTGCGCATCACCGCGCGGAAGGCGGCATCGACATTGGACAGCGGCTCGTCGAGCAGAAAGATCGCCGGCTCCATGATTGCCGAGCGGCCGATCGCCACGCGCTGCAGTATGTTGACCGACAGCCGGTCGGCCTTGCGGTCTAGCAGCGGCGTCAGTTGCAGCAGCTCGGCAATCATGCCGACGCGACGGTCGATCTCGACCGTGGCGGCGCCACGCATCCTTGGCCCGTATGCAAGGTTCTGGCGCACCGTCATATGGGTGAAGATCGCGTAGTTCTGGAACACGAAGCCAACCCCGCGCCGGCCCATCGGCACGCCGGCCATGTCGCGCTCGCCAAACAGGATCTTGCCGCTGGTCGGCTCTTCCATTCCGGCAATCATGTTCATCGTCGTCGACTTGCCGCAGCCTGAAGGCCCCAGCAGAGCCATGAACTCGCCATCGGCGATGTCGAGGTCCATGGTCTTCAGCGCCGTGAAGTCGCCGAATGCCTTGGTGAGGTGCTTGAGTTGGATCGTGCTCATGCCGCCACCTGCCTTGCCCCCGCCATGCGCTTCATCGCGAACACGGCGACGATGGAGAGCACGACCAGAATGGCGAGCGCGATCGCCGCGACATAGCCCCAGATCAGGTCCTGCGTGGTGACCTTGTAGATATAAACGGAGATCGTTTCGGTAGCGACGCCGGGGCCGCCGCCGGTCATGATGTACAGGGTGTCGAAGATCTTGAAGTTCTCGATCACCCTTATCGCCAGCGCGATGATGATGATCGTCTTCATCTTCGGCAGCACGATGGTGGTAAAGCGTTGCCAGGGATTGGCGCCGAGCAGCGTTGCCGCCTTGATCTGGTCCTCCGGCACACCGACGAGGCCGGCGAGCAGGATCAGGAACATCAGCGGCGTCCACTGCCAGATGTCGGCGATCATCACCGCGATCAGCGCCAGTGTCGGATCCGACAGCCAGGCAATGGTGACTTGCGTGCCCGTGATTGCCGACAGGATGTCGTTCACCGGGCCGCCGGACTGGAACAGCATGAAGAACATGTAGCCGGCCACCGCCGGCACCACCATCATCGGCATCAGCAGGATCGAATAGAAGATGCGCTTGCCCGGAAAATCGTCGGCGAACAGCGTCGCCAGCGCCAAGCCTAACAGGAATTCGGCCGGCACGCAGACGACCATCACGATGACCGTGCGCTTCAGCGCGCTCCAGAAGCGCGCGTCGGCGGCAAGGTCGGTGTAATTGGCGAAGCTGTTCCACATCTCCCAGGCGTTCCACCAGCCGAGGCCCGAGAGTGGCGACCAGTCGGTGACGCTGATGTAGAGCTGCATCAAGAGCGGAAAGGCCGAGATGAACAGCACCAGGATCTGCGCCGGCAAGGTCAGGCGAAAGCCCAGCCGCGTGCCTTCGTCGCGCAGCGCCGGCTTTGCGCGGGCCGCGTCCATCTCACCCTCCGAAATCGTCGCAACCACCGCGCTCATTGCTTGAGCGCTCCGAAAGTGAGCCCGCGCACCAGATGGCGCTGGATGGCGATGCCCATGATCACCGGCGGCACCGCCGCGATCAGCCCGAGTGCGGCCTTTGCGCCATAGAGCTGGCCGGTCATCGACGATGACAGCGAGGCCATGTAGACGGGGATCGTCACCCATTCGCGCGTCGTGAGCAGCAGCGCGATCAGATAGTCCGACCAGTTGAGGATGAAGACGAAGAGGGCAGCACTCGCCAACGGAGCGCGCATCATCGGCAAGGTGATGCGGGTGAAGACGCGCAGCCGCGAGCAACCCTCGACCAAGGCGGCCTCCTCGATCTCGCGCGGCATGTCGTCGAAGAAGGTCTTCATCAGCCAGAAAGCAAACGGCAGCGTGACGATGCCGTAGATCAGCGCCAGCCCCCACCAGCTGTCGGTGAAGTTGAGGAAGGCCCACATGATCATCACAGGGATCATGACGGCCATCGGCGGAAACAGCCTGAGCTGAATCAGCGCCAGCGGCAGGTTCTGGCCGGAGCCGAAGCGCGACAGGCCATAGGCGGCGGCTGTGCCGGCCGACATGGCGATCGCGGTGCCGAACACCGCCGACAGAAGCGACGACAGGATCGGCTTCAGCGCGGTGCGGTCGAGCGCGACGATCAGATTGTTGGTGGACTCGCCGAACACGAACTGGAAATTGCTGAGCGTCGGGTTCTTCGGCCACCATGTCAGGTCCGCACCCGTCGCCGACCATTCGGCGATCGGCTTGAAGGCCATCGACACCATCCACAGGATCGGCACCAGCGTGACGGCCATCGCCGCGAGGATCGCGGCGTAGCGGAATATCTGGAAGGGGACGGAACGCTTCATCTGGCTGCTTTTGTTGGTGGCGTCGGTTGCGGAGGGGAAGAGCAGATGCTCCTCCCCTCCGGCTTTGATCCAGGGAGATGGATCAGCTGATCGGATCGAGAACGGTCGGCCATGCCTCCTTGTTGGTCCTGATGGCTTCGAGCAATTTGTCCTCGCCAATGCGCCGGGCGATCTTTTTCCACTCGGCTTCCGTGTCGGCCATCGCCTGCTCCGACGTCTTGGCCTTGGTCAGCGAGGCCATCAGGTTTTCGTCCAGCGCGTTGTGGAAAGCGGTGGCACCGGGATAGTTGATGGTCGGCACCGTGCGGGCGACCGTCTCGCGCACCACGTCCATGTGATAGGCGTGGTAGGTCTGGCGCACCAGCGGATCGGAGAAATCCGAAAGCCGGAACGGATCGAGATAGCCGCCGGGGTTGGCGCTCATCCAGGCATAGATGCGGGCCGAGCCCAGCCATTGCAGCAGGAGATAGGCGACCTCCTGGTTTTTCGACTGCGACGAGACCATGCCGGTCAGTGAGAACCACAATACCGAGCGGCTGATCAGTTTGCCGTCGATCTCGCGGCCGGGCGGCAGCATCGTGCCGATCTTGCCGGTGACCTTGGAGTCCTTGTTGCCGGCATTGTCGAGGAATTTCGGCAGGTTGGAGAAGGCACAGGTCATCGCCGCGCCGCCCTTGGCGAAATTGCCGTACTGCTCCGGCCAGCCCCACGAGATCGCGTCCGGCGAATGATGGACCAGCGATTCGACATATTCGTTGGTGGCGGCGATGCCATGCTCGGAATTGATCAGCGGCTTGCCGTCGTCGCCGAACAGAAACTGGTTGGGCGAGGCCATCGACACATAGCGCTGATACCAGTTGGTGTAGCCCCAGCCCTGGTTGCGCAGGTCGGTGGAGCCGAAAAGGCCCTTGTCCGGACGCTGGAAGAAGGCGGCGATATCGCCGTGCTGCTTCCAGGTTTTCGGCGGCGCCAGATCGTAGCCGTATTTGTCCTTGAAGGCCTTCTTCTCGGCTTCGTCACCAAACAGATCGGTCCGATAGACCCAGGTTTGGAAGTCGCCGTCCAACGACACGCCATAGTTGGAGCCGCGATATTTGTTGAGCAGCGATACACCCTTGGCGCCGTCGACATAGCCGGTCTTGGGATCGTCCCATTCGGGTTTGTACTGGGCGACGAAGTCGTCGAGCTTGGCGATGCCGCCGGTCTCGGCGAGATCGCCAAGGCGATTCCACTCGGTCGAATAGATGTCGTAGGCCCCACCCTTGGTGGAGATGTCCTGCATGGTTTTGGTGAATTCCTGGCCGTTCGGCAGGCCGACGATCTCGATCGGGATCCCGGTTTCTTTTTCCCACAGCTCCTTGATCGACGGCGCCCCGGCCGGAAAAGGCTGGGTGAGCTGGCCGATCGAGCCGTCCGACAGGCCAAGCACGATCTTGGCCGGCGCCTTGCCGGCGCCCTTCAAAGCCTTGGCGGCCTCAATGGCGCGGCCCTCCGGTGTGTCGGGACCGTATTGATAACGTTCGGCTCCATCGAAGCCCGTCGGACCGCCGATCATGCCAGGCGCGAGCGCATCGGCGGCGAAGGCGCGGCCGGGACGAATGAATTGCGGAGCGATACCTGCAGCGGCCACGAACACCGCCGCCTTTCCTCCGGACGCCAGCAACCGGCGCCGCGAGATGCGGATCAGATCAGACATTGGAATTCCTCCCTCAGGCTCAATGTTTCCTCCACGAGCCCATGAGGGATATTGACGGCAGGATCGGAAGGCTGTCAACATCATTAATAATCAAAATACATCACAACGTCGCATAGAGGCGAGGAAATGCGTCATACCGAGGTTCATAGACCGCTCCGCATGCGTCGATTTGATGGGAAATGTGATCTCCCTTTCCGACACGATCGTGCCGGACGAGTTGATTTAGCTTGGCGGCTTGCGCATCGGCCAAGGCCGGATACATCATTTCCCATCAGAATCGCGGATCGCGGGGCGTTGGGCGCAATCAACCGCCAGCCGGCACTGCGTCATTCCTGATGCATTGAGGAGATGAGACGGTGCGTTCCACCCTGACCGACATAGCCCGGGAAGCCGGCGTCTCCGCCGCCACCGTCGACCGCGTGCTCAACAATCGCCCCGGCGTGCGGGCGCGCACACGCGAGATCGTGCTCGAAATGGCGCAGCGCCTCGGCTACATCGCCGAAGGCCCGAACGGGGCGCCGCCCAGGCCGGTGCCCGGCGAGGTCATCCGGCTCGACTTCGCGCTGCCGGCCGGCACCAATTCCTTCATCAAGATGCTGCACCGCCACATCGAGGCACAAGCCCTGGCGCGCCCCGATCTCGACGTCCATATCGCCACCATAGAGGGCTTCAATCCCGACCGGCTCGCCCGCCTGCTGCAGGATTTGCGCGGCCAGACGCAAGGCGTCGGCGTCATCGCGCTCGACCATCCGACGGTGCGCGAGGCGATCCGCTCGCTATCGGCCAACGACGTCAAGGTGGTGACCATCGCCTCCGACATCCTGCATGTGCCAAGGGTTGCCTATATCGGCATCGACAACCGCGCCGCCGGGCGGCTGGCCGGCTATCTGCTCAACCGTTTTATGGGCTCAGGCAGCCCCGGCAAGGTGGCGCTGTTTGCAGGCTCGCTGTCCTATCGCGGCCACGAGGAACGCGAGATGGGCTTCCGGCACATACTGACCGAGGAATCGCCCAATCTGGAGATCGTCGAGATGCGCGAAATGCTCGACGACCGCGAAAAGGCCTATTCGGAGGCGTCAGCCCTTCTGGAACGCCACCCCGACCTTGCCGCGATCTACAATGTCGGCGCCGGCAACACCGGCATAGCGCGTGCGCTGAAGGAACGCGGCCGTGCGCAATCCATGGTTTTCCTCGGCCACGAGGCGACGGACGGCACCAAGGAACTGCTGCTCGACGGCACGCTCGACGCCGTCATCGACCAGAACCCGCGCGTCGAAGCCCGTGAGGCGCTCAACATCCTGACCCACGCCGTCCGGGGCCTCCCCTATGAATTGCACCAGCCGAGGCTGCAGGTGATCTTCAAGGAGAACATCCCGGAGATTTGAGGCGCGCGCAGCACTTGGCTCGGCACGCACAAAACAAGGATTTAGGCGGTGTCGGTTAGATCATTTGGAGTAATGACAGGCCTGATCGGCCGGTAGGTTGGCGCGTCCTAGAGGCAGGCGGCAGCCGGATGCAGCGCTCACCCTATCAGCGCGTGCTCATTTCCTGACCTTGCGGACAATCGCCCCGCCATCACCGCCCACATCGATCGCTATCCGATCACCGGAAACAATCTCCGAAATCCCGCAAACCACCAGCGGCATGCTGATCGCGTAGAGGAACTCGGCGACGATGGCGCCAACGGCAAGGATCGGGTCCGGCCGTTCCAGAAGAATGCCGGCCGGCGCCGTGCCCCTGCGGATTGCCTCGGCCAAGACAGAGGAAGAAGACGAGGACCCTCGCCCGCTCGGCATGACCAGTATCTTGCCGGAGACATTCTGGCCAAGGCCTGGGTGCGAATGATCCGTTATGTCGCCGGTCTCGGCGTCTATGCCGCCCCAGAAGCTGAGCGGTTGCGAGAACACCAGCGCCGCGCCCTCGGCGGCACCGGCCAGTTGGAATGTGCCGGCTCTTTCAACGACCTTCACTTCAATCGACCGCGTCATGAGGCGCCCCGCACGACGTGCCCTGCGGCGGCGGAGCGGATGCAGTCCTGCATCTCGGCGAAGGCGACGGTCACGCCGATATTGCCCGGCGCATAATGCGCCCATTTGCCGGAATTGGTCATCACGACGCCGTCGAGACGCTCGAGAATCGAGGTGACATAGGTGCAGGTGTCAGCGACCGGGACCAGGCCGAACGCCTCCATGCCAGCCAATGCCCCCTCCTCCTGCAATCGTGTCAGCGTCGCGCGGCCGGTGTTGACATAGATCGGGATGCCCCTGCCCGGCGCCACCGCACGCAGCAACGGCAGCAGGCGCATCCATTCCTCATGCGAGAAATGCGGGGTGCCCAGCGACACGGCCGCCAGCGGCGTCCCGTCGGGTACGCGCGACAGCCTGGCCAGCGCTTGACCGATATCGGCGCGCGTGATGCGGATCGTTGCCTCCGGCGCTTGTCCATGGAACGCCTCGTCGAGTGTTCCCGCTTCCGGCGTGATGCCGACCGCGTGGAACAGCGCCACCGCGCCCGTCGTCGCCGCCGCCGCGCCAAGCGCCTTCAGCTGGTCCTCGTCGCGTGGCCGCGGCAGGCCCGATATGACCGGAACGCGATCGCCGCTCGCTTGCCCGATGATCAGCCCGACGCCGACGAACAGGCTGTCGCTCGGCTCCCCGTCGGCAACATCCAGCTCGAACAGGATGCGGCCGCGCCGGTTCTCGCTGAGATGCAGGCCCCAGCCCGGTGCGCGACCCGTCATGGCACAGCACAGGTCGATGAAATCGCCATAGCGGTTGGTGCGAGCGCCGATCACCGAATTGGCGAAAACGATGGCATTGGACTCGCCCCAGGCGATCTGCTGGCCGAATTCAGGCCGGAACCGCGTCTGGTAGGGGGCACAGGTGAATGTGGCCTGGCAGCCAAGTTCCAGATGCGCCGTCATCAACCGCCGCGCCGGCATTTCTTCAGCCGCCGGCATCTTGACCATGCCGGGATGAATAAGGTCGAACGACCCGACATTGAGCGTCGTCGGCACCCGGACACGTCCGCTTCCCTCGACCAGCCGCTCGACGAAATCGAGCCCTGCCTTGCCGTGATAGAGACAGCCATCGATATGGGCGCCTGAGATGTCGAGCAGGCTGCCGGCCCCAACCGCGTTGGAGAAGGCGACGAGGATTTTCATGGCGGCGGCCGCGGCTGGGCCTTGCTCGCCATCGAGCATGGATTGGTCGCGGGCCGTCAGGTCAAGCGTCATCAAGGTGCTCCGGGCTTAACTTGGGCCCGGCTATGCGTTCCTCATTGTCAGCGGTCTGGCAAGAGCCGAAACGACGATCAGCCCGCCGCCGCAATCAGCACTGTGCTCTCCGGCGACCAGCGCAGCACCACATCCTGACCTTCCACCAGCCTGTCGGCGCCAGTATTTTGGACGATGACTTTCAACGTCTGGCCGGCGCAGCCGCGAGGCCGAGCGAGCGCCCGGCTTCGATCAGCGAGTCGTCGATAGCCCGTCACCTCGAGACCGAGGCGGAGTGAAGCCGGCAGCAGCGTCAGATAGAGATTCTGCGAGAAGAAGGCGGCGTAATTGCCCAGCGTGAACGCCCACGGCTTTCCCGTCAGCGGCAGGTCGGTCATGACGGAGAAAAAAGACCGTGGCCGAGAGCGGCAGAAAGACCGAAGGCAATCGCTTTGCAGAAGAACGAAAGCCCGCTCCGGGAACCGGGGCGGGCCTTGGAGGAGGATGAAGGGGTGGGACCCTCTCCTCTTGTTTCCACGGGGGGTGTGGACCGCAATCACCATACAGCCGTCCTGCGGGGCGCATGATCACAAGCCGGCCTGCTTCCATCACATTCCAGTGCACGCCGGCGCGGGTTCGCTCACGGGACCGCGACGCCGGCGACACAAGAGGAGCCGGCTAGATGCGTCCCAGGACGACAAGGATGATGACGATGATCAACACAAGTCCGAGACCGCCACCGCCATAGTAACCGGTTCCGTAGAACGGGCCACCGCCCAGACCGCTGAAGCCGCCGAGCAGCGCGAGGATTAGAATAATGATAAGTATCGTTCCGAGACCCATGGCCTTCCCTGCTCCTGAATGCGCGCTTTCGCGCTGGTTCAACATCGCGCCATTTCGGATGTCGCAAGGTATGAACGTTTTAGAGGGGCTGGCGTTCCGCTGGACTATTGCGGCTACGGAACACACAGCCCGCAACGCAGAAAGCCCGCCTGGACGGCGGGCTTTCCAACCGGCCGGAGGCCAGGAGAGTGCGGTCAGGCCTACGGCTGGTTCCGCAACCTCCCTCAGCCTCAGCGGCGTGCGATCAGCAGGCAGAGCTGCCGCAAGTCGCGGTCATAGGTCCCTTCGCTGCTGAGGACATCGACGCAGCGCTTCTTCATGCGCGTCACCTGCGAGCTTGACATCTGGGCCACGACACCCGGAACGTTGGGGTGATTGGGATTGGATGGGTTGTTCGGGTTGGACGGATTGCTGGGATTGGTGCCGTTGCCGATGCCCGCGCCGACACCAATGCCACCGGCGCCGCCAACACTGGCGCCAAGCCCCGCATTGATGCCACCCGTTCCGCCAACATTGGCACCGAGCCCGGCGTTGATGCCGCCCGAACCACCGATATTGGCGCCGGCTCCTGCATTGACGCCATTGCTGCCGCCGACCGACGCGCCGAGCCCGGCGCTGACGCCCCTCGAGCCGCCGACATTGGCGCCGGCTCCGGCATTGACGCCACCGCTGCCGCCGACCGAGGCACCGACGCCGGCATTGATGCCGCCACCGCCGCCGACCGAGGCGCCGACACCGGCATTGACACCGCCGCTACCGCCAACCGAGGCGCCGACACCGACGCCAAGACCTGCTGCGTTTGCTGGCACGGACAGAACCAAGACTATTGCACTACCCGCCAACACACTGGCGACTGTCTTGATGGTAAAGGCCATAACACTCTCCTGTTGTCGTTGCGCTAGGCAGTCGGCATGCAGCCGATTGCGATGGCAACTACGTCGAAGAGAGTTTTGAGTTTCAATTCACGCTATACATGTGAGCGGCATGGTATTAACTGTCGAAACAAGAAAGCGATGATGATAATAAAAATATAATATACTTGTAGAAAATATCCAATGGCAGACGTTTGCAATGTCTATATTTTGAGAAGTTTACGAGAAAAAACGATTTAGAGCCAGCTGTTGGAGAGCCGATGATTTGGTGCCAGGCTGCTTGCTACCGAACAGCCAGGATACAGCACCTCACCTGCGGAGCAGTTCCGGACCACTAGCCGCTAAGGAGCCCTGTTGGCCAACTCTGGATCAAACAGGACCGGCCACTCTCGCAGTCTGGCCTTCAGAATATCCGGTAAAACAGCCTATAGCGCACGCGCTCCATATAAGAGCGGTACTCCGGTTCCGCGGCAAGCAAGGCCTCCTCGCGCAGAATGCGGTACACCTGCAGATAGGTGATAACCGCATAGACGGCGAGATTGTAGAAGGAAAAGGCCGACAGCAGGTAAAGGACATGGCCGGTAAGGTAACCGGCATAGATCGGGTGCCGCACCAGGCGGTAGGCGCCGCCGGTCATCACGCCGCGATTGGCGGGCAGGATGGCAAAGGAACGACCCAGCGACAGCTTTCCCCAGATGACGAACCACAGTGCCAGGAACTGCAGCGGCGCGGCGACATAGATGGGGATGATGGGGATGCCCGGTTCCATGGTGATCAAGGCGACACCAAAACTGGCGGTCACCGAAGCGACTACCGCAAGCGGGCTCCAGTCACGCGTCACCGGCCGCCGCGACAGCAGCAGCCAGGTAAATGTGAGCGTCTCGGAAACCGCCACGAGCGCGATATTGAACCGGGTGGGATCCTGCACGAAGTGATACACGCCCCGGTACACAAACAGCGCGGCGCATGCGAGCGCACAAATGCGAAAGAAGCCTTCGCGCAAGTCGGCCAGGATCTCGCGCTTGCGCGCTTCGGATATCATCCCGCCCTGGTTGACGCGCGGAAGCGTTTCGCTTTTTGGTGCAAGCAAGGCAAGAACCCCGATGATCCCTCGGAGGGACCTTTGCACGCAACCATTGCCGTGTGGTTAACCGAGAAGATCATATCGGCATCAGAAACGGCGACGGCGCCGCCGAAAGAGACACAAGGCACGGCCGTGCAGATTGTCTCCGCTTCGAGGATCGCCAGGAATGGGTTTCGCCCGAGTTGATCCTCTCCTTAAGGGATTGGCCAGCTACCCCAGAAATGCGTTGCTGAAATACCTGGCGAAATCCGGGCTCTGCGGCAGAACCTTACCGTCGGCGTCGCGCAGAATGCCGGCGGCGAAGAGGTAGTTGCCGATCGCTTCCATCTTGGCAGGGTCCAACGTCCCGATGGCACCATTTTGCCCGCGTAGATAATTGCCCTCGAGCAGTGCCTTCAGCGAGGCGTGGACCAAGGCCGGATTCGTCAGGGCATCCTTGTTGGCGGCTATCAGCAGCGTGGCGGCCTCCCCTGGATGATCGACGGCGAATTGGTAACCGCGCCGCGTTGCCTGGATGAAGGATGACGACAATTCGGGGTTCGCCTGGAGATACGCTTCGCTCGAAGAGATAAGCGTGGTGTGCTCATCGGGGACGCCATGGTCGGCATAGACGAAACTGCGCTGCTTAACGCCCCTGAGTTCGGCTTCGACGCCCTCCCAGGTCGACACTTCCAGCGTGAAGTCGACCGAACCGTTGGCCAGCGCCTCGTAGGCGGAAGTGCCCAGCGTCACCGTCTCGAAATCGCCCTTGCCGCCGTCGTGACGGATGATGGTCGAGATCAGCGCGGTCTCCCAGGCGCTGCCGAAACCGCCATAGGTCAGGCCATCCAGATCTTTCGGGCTTTTGATTTCGCTGCGCGCGGCATTGAACACCAGCCGGCCTGTCTCGGACTGCACGACGGCATAGACGCCCTTCAGATCGGCCCCCGCGGTCTTCTGGGTGAACAGGCTGATGGTGCCGTTGATCCCGAAATCGGCGACATGGTTGGCGACAAGCGTGCCGGCACCGGTATCGCTGTACGGCAGGATGTCGACCTCGATGCCGGCTTCCCGATAAAATCCCTTATCGCGGGCGACGAACAGGCCGATGTGGTTGGTGTTGACCGTCCAGTCGAGGGCGACCGTGACCGTCCGCGTTGCCGCGAAGGAACGGCTCGATCCGGTGATCAGCGGTAGGCGGCCGGCAAGGGTGAGCAGCAGGGCTTGCCTGCGCGTCAAGTCAATCATGGTCATGTCCTTCGGATGGCTGGAGGTTGAGCAAAATGTCGAGAATCTCGGCCTCGAGTGCCCCGGCCTGCCGCGTGGCCGCGCTGGCGGAATCGCGCGGGCGCGGCAGCGGCACCTTGATCTCGCGCACGACCCGGGCAGGCCGCGCGGACAGCACATAGATGCGGTCGGACAGGAACAGGGCTTCGCGCACGTCATGAGTGATCAGCAACGCCGTCCAGTGGTGGTGCCGCCACATCTGTTCGAGCCAGCGCTGCAGGGCCGCACGGGTTAGTGCGTCGAGCGCGCCGAACGGCTCGTCGAGCAGCAACATATCGCGTTCCTGCACCACGGTACGTAAAAG
Source organism: Mesorhizobium sp. CO1-1-11 (assembly GCF_020164995.1). Classification (NCBI taxonomy): domain Bacteria; kingdom Pseudomonadati; phylum Pseudomonadota; class Alphaproteobacteria; order Hyphomicrobiales; family Phyllobacteriaceae; genus Mesorhizobium; species Mesorhizobium sp. CO1-1-11. The sequence continues at coordinate 9,691 of NZ_JAIUHE010000032.1, read as the reverse complement.
CGCCGTGCGCTGGCGCATGCCGCCCGAGAGCTGCGCTGGAAAGTGCCACTCGAAGCCGGCAAGGCCGAACTCGGCAATCAGCGGAGCCACACGCTTCCGTGCCGCCTTGCGGCTGACGCCTTGCACCTCGAGTCCGAGCGTGGTGTTGTCGAGGATGCGCCGCCACGGCATCAGCGCGTCGCGCTGCGGCATGAAGGCGAAATGCCTGCCGTGATCGTCGAGCGGCACGCCGTCGAAGAACATCTCACCCTCGCCATGCTCGGCGCCGGTCAGAAGCTGGAACAGCGTCGACTTGCCGGCTCCCGAAGGTCCAAGGATCGAGACGAATTCGCCGGCATCGACACGAAGCGAAATGTCGGCGAGCACATCGAGCCCGCCAAACGCCTTGCGAACATGCCGCAATTCGAGCCGGCTCATGCTTCTGGACCTTTTCCAGCGCCTTGCCTGCCAGCGGCTCGTTCCCAGGGCATGGCAAGACGCTGCAGCAGCATCGTCAGCCCGAACAGGACAAGGGTGAGCGCTGCGCTGACGCAGACGGCGGCGAGCACCAGGTCGGGACGGAAATTGTTCTTGGCGTTGAGCATGTAGATGCCCAGCCCTTTGGCCGCGCCTGCATATTCGGCGAAAATGGCGCCGACGACGGCATAGGTGATGGATATCCTGAGGCCAGCGAAGAAATAAGGCAGCGCCGAAGGCAATCGTGCCAGCATGAAGACCCGCCAACGCCCTGCTCCCATGGCACGCAGCATCTGACCGATCTCCACCTCGGTAGCCTCGTAGCCCTGTACCAGCGCGACCAGCATCGGGAAGAAGGTGACCAGCGCCACCAGCACGATCTTGGGCGCCAGCCCGAAGCCGAACCACAGCACCACCAATGGCGCGATGGCGACCAGCGGCAAAGTCTGGCTGACTATGAAGATGGGAAACAGCGCTCGCCGCAAAGGCTGGAAGAAGTCGACCAGCATCGACAGGGCGAAGGCGGCACTGAGCGAACAGGCAAAACCGATCAGCGTGGCGCGGACCGTGGGAATGGCGTTGTCGACCAAGGCTTCCCGATTGAGCATCGCCTGTTCGAAGACGCGCGAGGGCGCCGGCAGAACCGTCGGCTTGATGCCGGAAATGTTTGCGTACAGTTCCCAGGCCACGAGCACCAAACCGATCGATATCACGGCCGGCGCTGTTTTTGCGAAGAAGCCCGCGACGTTACGCGGGTTGAATGACGATGAGACCACGAGCGGTTCAGACGGCGGTGGGACTGTTGGCCGAGACCGTGACATCGAGGGTTACATGGCCGGCGCCGGGCCCGAAGCGGCAGAAGGCTTCATCGAGGGCCGAGAAGATCGCGCCGGCATCGCCGCGCAGCTTGGTGCAGAAATTCTTGGAGCGATCGTAGACGCCGGACTGCTTCAGGAAATCTATGCAGCCATAGATTTCGTCCATGTGGTCGTCAGTGCCCATCACATAGAGCGAGAACTGCGCCGCCGCCGGCTGGCCAGTGGCCGGCGCGCCGCGCACTGCGGTGATGGCGGCTTGCTTGCGCGGGCCGAGTGGCCCGGCAGGTCCGCCGAACGTGTCGGAGCGGCAGATCGGGTCATCCGGCTCGCCTGGGCAGCCACGCGAAACGGTGGCTGACAGCACGCAATGCCTGCCGCTGCCAGACGCGGCCACGAAAAGGTCGCGCAGCGCAGGGAATAACACCTCGGGGGGCCCGACCAGCAAGGTCGAAATGTCGTCGGTCTCGATCCTGAGCTTATCGCGGTACGGATCGAGCGCGCCGAGCGCGCCCAGAATGATGCCGACGAAATCGTCGGCCATTGGATATAGGGAAACCTGTGCGCCTGAAAACATCGCCCGCCTCGCTCCGCTGGTATTACCCAGATCAGCTTCTAGGGTCTGTGGGCTTGCCGCCCCCGTCTCAGCCCCGACCGTACGGAGCACCCCTGTGGATAGGCGCGTTAAAGCATCATTCGGACGGTTGGGAAAGCTGTTTTTTTGGCAAGCCGCGCTAAAGCATTGCCCGAGCTCCAGGGCAATTGGACATCGCCGGCGCGGAAATCTGGAACCTTCGCCATTCCGAGGGGTTGTCCCACCAGTCGCTGGACGCGATTCCAGGACCAATTTTCCGTTCGGGATTGTGTCAAAACAAGAGATTGAGCGGTTCATGATTTCCGCGAAACCGTGCACCGTTCCCGGCGACGAGTTCACAGAAAATGGAGACAAATCATGTTCATGAAAATCCTCGCGGCTTCGGCCTTCACCATTGCCGTTGCAACATCCGCCATGGCGCAAAGCAATAGCGCGGCGGGCGCGGATGGGTCCGGCGGTAGCGGCAAGTCCGTCACTGTGGACCCAAGCACCCCGGCTTCACCCAGTACGATCGATCCGGGTGCGACCAACAGCACGACCACCACGCCGGGCGACATGAATTCCAATGCGGACAAGAATTGCCCGACCAACCCGCAGGGTGCACAGACGGACGCCAACGGCAACGCCACCGCGCCGACCGTGAATGACAACAACTGCGGAAAGTAGTTTGCCATCGCGATATGGGAACCGCGGACGCAGTTTCCACGGTTCCCACTATTGGGATTCAGTGTCCGCGACTACTCGCTGGCGGCTGTGGTGCCGCTTCACTGCCCACCCGGCCAAAGACCCTTAATTCAGCGTACGGTTTGCCGGCCCGGGGGCGTGGGAACGAGGCGTATATTTTCATCAGCCGTTTGAGCAGGCGCCCGTAGGTGAGGTGCCGAACCCGGCCGTTGGCAAGATCGAACTCCACCGTCCCCCATCGCCTTACCGGACCCTTTCCGGTTGGCGGACCCAGTCGCCTGACCTGGAAGGCCAGCCTGACCTGGCGGCCGGCGACATCCAGATAGATACCGGGTTTAGCGCCCAATACGTGCCACATCCGGGCAACGTGCCCGATCGACATGTCGGACAAAATCGCCATGTGGTCCCGCTCAAGTCGAGCCCAGACGAAATCACCGGCTGGCTGCCGCATCCCCGACACCCGATTCTTGCAATAGGCTGGCGCCACCTCACGCACCAACCGGCGCATCGCGCTCGCCACGCTGTCCACCATATCCCGCCGCGACCTCCAGTCTGCTTCGGTGAACGGCACTTGTCCGAGGATGTCGCCGTCGTCGAAATTGGCCGACATCTTATGCAGTGTCACGCCGCCATGGACGGCATGCTGGCCATCCGCGACAAGACGATGGAGAGGATGTGGCCCCCGGTAATTGGGCAGCAGCGCCGGATGAAAATTAAGCCCGCCCTTGGGAAAGAGGTCGAGCAGCTGCTGTGGGATCAAGGTCGGGAAAGCGAAGCAGATCAGCACATCCGCGGCGATGTCAGGCAATTGCCGGGCAAGCTCGTTCCAGTCGTAAGGCCGGCGGAATTCGATCAGCTTTACCGGCGTGTTGCCGAGATGGCGCCTGAGCAAAAGCCGGCGCCTCAGCCTGCGCCGAAAATTGCCAATGCTGAAGCCTCTGGATGGGCGTTGAAAACCAGGCACGATGATCGCACCAACACGGTTTCCCGCCTCGATCCATCCGGAAAGCAGCGGCCCGGTATAAGCAGAAACATCCAGGATGAAAATTGCATTGAGTTGCCCGGCGCGGGCCGCGGGTTCGGAAGAAATCATCTTCTCAAGCCCAGCGGGGCAAGACGTAGCCTGCCCGCGCCAGCAATTCGATCACCGTTACAACTCGGCCAGCCAGGCCCGAAAGCCGGCCTGGCCGGTCAGGCTGCCTTGGAAGAAAGCGGTCCCGCCGCAACACTTGAGAGTCTTTCCCGCTTCACCAACACCGGCTTTTCGTAGATCTTCTTCATGCTCATCCCCGATGATCGATCAACCCACACAGTTGGCCAGCAACGCAACGAACTGTCAACCGCCACGGCGGCTAACAGCCCCTATGCGTATGATCCTTGGCAATCGACGGGCGTTTATATCCCACCTGCTGCCAAAACGGCTGGTGAACCTTATGAAACCGCCTTTTCACGAACCGGCAGCTTCCAGCCTGGTCTGACGAAATGGCAGGTGTAGCCGTTGGGATATTTCTCGAGATAGTCCTGGTGCTCGGGTTCGGCCTCCCAGAACGCTCCGGCCGGCGCAAGTTCGGTGACGACCTTGCCGGGCCACAGGCCGGAGGCGTCGACATCGGTGATGGTGTCCTCCGCCACACGCTTCTGCTCCTCATCGGTGTAGTAGATTGCGGAGCGATAGCTCATGCCGACATCGTTTCCCTGGCGATTGCGCGTCGTCGGATCATGTATCTGGAAGAAGAATTCCAGAAGCTGGCGAAAGCTGATTCTCGCCGGGTCGAAGGTGATCTCGATGGCTTCGGCATGCGTGCCATGATTGCGATAGGTAGCGTTCGGCACGTCGCCGCCACTGTAGCCGACACGCGTGGCAAGGACTCCCGGGAAGCGCCGGATCAAATCCTGCATGCCCCAGAAGCAGCCGCCGGCAAGCACTGCACGTTCACTCGAAGTCGCCATGTCACGTCTCCTCAAAAGGCAATTCCGGGGAAGTGTAGCGGCTCTCCGTCGGGAATTGCGCGGCAACAAACTTGGATAGCGCCATAAATGGGCATTGTTGCCTGGTTCGTCCAGTCAGACGAGCGGCCGTCCGCTTGTATTATAGGGAATGGGATCGCACGTCGCCGCTCACCCTAGCTGCGCGGATGCCGGGTCCGGCTACTGGCGGCAGCCGGCAGATATCGCGTGCCGGGCGGAATGACGGCAAAGCTGATCACCACCGGCGGTGCCTCGCGCGACCAGTTGAAAAGAACGGTCTTGACCGGGATATTGTCCACCCATGCCAGCAGCCTTGACGGCACGTGACGACCCGACCAGACCATCAGCATGCCGTGGTCGCGCAACCGCTGCCTCGTGATCCAGGGTGCAAACCGCATATCGAGATCGGTGAAGATAGACGGCTTGTCATAGGCGTTGAGGCCAGCCAGCATGGCAAGATTGGTGTCGCCACCGACGATGTCGAGCCGGCCCGGCGCCGCCGCGTGCCAGATTGCCTCGGCCTCGTCCGAGATCGGCCGCGCCGGCCAGCAGACGGCGTCCATGCGTCCACGCACATTGCAGTCCGTCCATCGGATCGCCCCATAGGCGCCCGACATGGCGACGATGCAGATGAAGGCGCAGATCGCCAACCTTCTCATCTCGACGGCACCGAGCCGGTGACCGAGAAAGGCGAGCGCGACGACGCCGACAAGATTGTACATCGGCGCGCCCCAGGCTTCCCCGGTGCCGGTGAACAACGAGACCACCATGATCAGCGCCGCCGGCCCAAGCCCCATCCAGCAGAGATAGACGAGCGTGTCGCGCTCGACCGGCACTTGCGGGGCTGGTGAGCGCCGCAATAGCCCTGATAGCGCCAACACCAGGAGAAAGCCGGAAAGGCCGGCCATCTGGACGCCGATATAATAGAGCCGCGCCCGATGCTCGCTCACCCATGCATCGCGGCCGGCGAAATAGGTCAACGGCAGGAAATCGATGCGGTAGAGTGCGATGGCAAGCGGCGCGGCGACGGCGAGAAACACAGCCAGGCCAAGCCATGGCCAGGGTGTCGCCAGCCGGCTGCGCGCACGTGGGTCGCACAGCAGCCAGAGGCCGCCGAAGGCAAGCAGCAAGCCGGTGGAGAACTTGGCGTAGAGCCCGACGCCCGACACCAATCCGAGCGCCAGCCACCAGCCCGGCCCGCCGCCGCGGCTGGCGCGCCACAGCAACCAGCAGATCGCCGCCCAGAACGGCATCTGCGCATAGTCGTGATTGAATTGCGGCGTCGGCCAGCCGAAGAAATAGACCGACGGCATCAAAAGCACGGCGGCCAGCGCTTTGTCGCGGCCGAGCGTGTCGCGAGCCAGCAGGCAGACCAGGACGAAAGTGGCCGAGATCGTCAGCTGGGCCAGCAGATATTGCGGCCAGCGGAACGATCCGGTCAGGAGATGACTGGTCTCGAGCAGCCAGCCGGGGAGTTGCGGATGCTTGTAGGTCAAAAGCACCCATTCGCGGCCCCACATGAAGCCTTCCACGACGTCGCCGGGCGGTGCGGGATCGATGAGTGTTGGCACCAGGGTCCAGCACAGGATCTGCACCAGGCACAAAAGTGCCAGCAAACCCCAAGGGTGCCGAAGCAGCGCGGACCAGACCAATGACGAGTCCAGGCCCACGGCAGGCAGTGCTGCCGGCACCCAACGATCCATGGAGTCGTCAATTCCCGCCATGCCGCGCTTAAATCACATCGCCCGGTTTGCCGAATAGCCCCAAGGTCAAAGCTTACAAAAAAGTATACTTGTGCGCCATTGCAATACCAAGATTGAGCGGGAATCTCGGCGTTCTATTGCCCTCCCCGGCAAAACAGCCCGCACACCTGATCCCACTTCAGCATCCCGGACATTCGATGCGTCACCAGCATGCCGTCATCCACCAACGCGCGCTCGACTTCTGGCTGGCGCGCGCGGCTGTCCTCGTCATCATCTGCCTGCAGCTTCTGGTCATCAACGATCTTTCGTTCGGCCCGCGCTGGCTGGCGCCGTCGCTGGAGGCCGCCCTGCTCGTGCCCCTGTCAGTGGCCACCGCCTGGACGCAGGTCGCCACCCAGAAAGCGGTCGAGGAAGAGCACTGGTATCTCGTCGGCCGTTTTCGCGTCATGATCCGCAGAACGGCCCTGGTAATGACCGGCGTCGTCAGCGTCATGAACTGCGGTTCGCTGGTGCTGCTGGTGCGCGTGTTGCTGGCAGGACATGCCGGCAGCAGCGGCCAGACATTGCTCGTCGACGCGCTCAACATCTGGCTCACCAACATCATCGTCTTCGCCTTGTGGTTCTGGAGCACCGATCGCGGCGGGCCGCCGACCTGCGGACTGGTCAAACGCGCCCATGCCGATTTTCTGTTTCCGCAAATGACCCTGGACGATCGCGAGATCCGCGACTGGCTGCCTGGCTTCGTTGATTATTTCTTCCTCGCCTTCACCAATGCGACGGCGTTTTCACCAACCGACACCTTGCCCCTTTCCCAGCGCGCCAAGCTTTTGATGATGGCGGAAGCGATGATCTCGCTGCTCACGATCGCGCTGGTCGCGGCCCGCGCCGTCAACATCCTGGCCTGAGTACGGTTTTCCGACCTTGCGCCGAAGAGGAGCCGGGCCTCGTATCCGTGAACGATGAGCGGCCCGAAAACGCAAGAAAGCCCGCCCTGGCGTGAGCCAAGGCGGGCTTGTGGTTCGATCGAGCCGTCAGGTGCCGGTCCCAAAGCAGGGCCGGCCGTCAGTCCTCTGGGGCTGGCCCGAACTTCCGCACGATCACCTCGAACAGAATATCCGAGAGGACGTCCAATTGGTTGACGGCGACACCGAAATCCTTGGGCAGCACGGACAGCACGATCTTCAGATACTGGTCCGGCTTGTCGGTCCGCACCTCGGCGAGGACACCGGCGCCATGCGCCAGAAAATCGGCCCGCACGGCGGCCAGGAAATCGTCGCCCAATGTTTTCTTGGTCCGCTTCGGCCGGGGCGTCTTGGCGGCTACCGGACTGGCAGCAGGCTTGCGCCTTGCCGCCCTGGCCTTGCGGCGCGCCGGCCCGGTTTCATCAGTCATGGGTCCGCGCCCCGACATTGACATCATCGGCGGCGGCCTTCGGCGGCGCCTGCCTGGCCCGCTTTTTCAAGCGGGCGGATTTCTTCCTGGCCTTTCCGCGCTTCGGCTTCGCGGCCTGTGCGGGCCTCGCCACAGGCCTTGCAGCCTTGAGCCGCGCCATGGCGAGATCTACGAGCTGTGCGCCGATACCGGCCTGCGGAAAGCAGAAGCCACCGGCCGCATCGCGCACCATGCCGATCAGCACGCCGGGCGCAACCGCCTCGACACGGCCGAGGCGCGCCACAGGGCCGGCGCCCTCGAATTCGCCGATGGCGCTGACGATCTCGCGGCCGTCATCGCCGGTGATGATGCTGGCATAGCGGGGCATGGGATTCTCGCATCTCGCGGAAGCAGCGCTCTACGGCGCCACCGCATCGGCAGGCAGCCCAACCAGGGCCAGAAACAGAAAACCCGCCTCGGCGGCGGGTCGGTGGCGCAAATCAGCACCATGGATGGATTTATAGCATCGCTGCCCTCACCGGTCAATGCCAAATAGGAAAAAATTCATATTTCTCCGGGAGGCATGATCCCGGCGGCTGACGTTTATCCGGCTGTTCATGAACCGGCACCTGTGAAATCATCAGCGCCAGCTCATGGAATGATTCCCGTCGCACGGCCTTGTGGGAGAGGACGATGGACAGACCAGCCATGGCATCCGTCTTCAGGATGCGGCACGCTCCGGCCACGGTTTCCGGTGTGCGCAGCACCGGCCAGGGTCAGGCCGATCCGGTCATCCGGGTGCACTCGCTTGGCGAAGCGATCCGCTTCGTCGCCAACGCTTACCCCAATTACGACATCGGCACCGTCGCCATAGATTGCGGCGACCCTTCGATCCCACGCCTCGGCAGCCTGGAAGTCAGGGCGCTTTGGCGCGAGTATGGCGAGCGCCTGACGCAGGAGTAGCGCCTGACCGCTCACGATCGGCGCGCTGGTTCCCGCACGCCGGCCGGATCGGAAACGCCGCTGATGCGTTCCACTGCGATCAACGGAGGGAGAAATCCATGAACGTCGCCAACCTGCAACTCGAAGGCCTGTTGATGGCCGTCGCCTCGATCAACCACGTCCTGGTCAAAAAGGGGGTGCTGACGTCGGAGGAGATCGACATCGCGCTTCGCAAGGCCGAGGCGTCGGAAACCGGCGAGGAGCGATCGGACGGCATGTCGGCGTCGAACCGCGACGCCGTCAATTTTCCGATCCGGCTGCTGGAACTCGCCAACCAGTGCCAGCCGGAGGCCGACATGCCGTCTTTCTCGAAGCTGGCCCGCATGGTCGGCCAGATGAAGGAGCCCTACAACGATCAGATGTGAGATCCCTGCCCCTGGCGGACTCCTCGTGCCCTGCCCCCGGCATGCTCATTACGCCCTGCCCGGCCATCCCAGGTTCAGCGCCAGAATTCTTCCAGGTCCGTGGACCGCCGCGAACAGCAGTCCGGCCAGGAACGAAAAATGGTCGACGAAGAAACCGAACTCGGCCTGGTTGCCGGCCCAGTGGCTGGGTCCGTGGAAGGCAAAGGCAAGGAACAGCACATAGGCGGCGGCGACCAGGGCGGCTTGGGTGAAGAAGGCGCCGCTGAGGAAACACAGCACCAGGGCCACCTCCAGGATTGCCGCGCACCATGCCAGGAAGAGCGGGAACGGAAAGCCCGCGGCCGCGATATAGCCCGCCGTGGCCTCCATGCCCAGGAACTTGAAGGTCACCGCCATCAGGAAGACGGCGGCGAAGATCAGGCGGGCGACGAGAAGGGCCGCGGTCTGCCACGGCGATTGTGCGATTTGGGGCGACATGGTTGTTCTCCAGCTTCATCAGCCCCAAGGACGCACCGCCATGTGCCGATCCGACATGCCGGGCAAAAATTTTCACCGGTTCCGGTTTGACGCCCGATGCTATGGCAGCGCACCGCTCGAAGGAAGAAGCAAGACCGCTTACCGGCAGGCACAGCTTTAGAAATTCTTAATGATCCTGAAACTTGTCCGTAACCCTGATCGTGATATTGTTAGCCGGGGCTAATGCACAGCTATGTCTGGTGCACGATATGGGTG
>NZ_JAIUHE010000031.1:0-53880 GCF_020164995.1 Mesorhizobium sp. CO1-1-11 | reverse complement strand
CCGTGGTCCCTGGTGGGGGGCGCCTATGGCGCCACCAGCTTCTACGACACCGCCGAATTGAAGGACACGCTGGAGAGCCTGATCGACTTCGACGTGCTGAATGACGGCAAGAAGCGGCTGAGCGTCGGCGCGGTCAATGTCAGGACCGGTAACTTCGTCTATTTCGACACCGAAAAGGTGCGTATCGAGCCGGAGCATATCATGGCCAGCGGTGCGCTGCCGCCGGCCTTTCCTTCGATCCGCATCGAGGGCGAGTACTATTGGGATGGTGGCATCGTCTCCAACACGCCGCTGCAATACCTGCTCGACCAGGAAGAGGACCGTTCCTCGCTGGTCTTCCAGGTCGATCTGTTCAGCGCCCGCGGCGTGCTGCCGCGCGGCATGGCCGACGTGCTGTCGCGCCACAAGGACATCATGTATTCGAGCCGCACGCGGCAGAACACCGACAATTTCGAGCGCATCCATGCGCTGAAGATGAAGCTGCTCGATGCGCTGAAGCGCGTGCCGTCGGAGCAGCTAAGGGAAGGCGAGCAGGAGTTGATCGCCGACTATTCCAACGCCGGCGTCGTCAACATCGTCCACCTGATCTACCAGCATAAAGGCTATGAGGGCCACGCCAAGGACTATGAGTTTTCGGGCACCTCGATGCGCGAGCATTGGGAAATGGGCCTCGAGGACACGGAGCGCACGCTGCGTCACAAGAAGTGGCTGATGCTGCCGACCAATGCCGACGGCGTCACCATCCACGACCTGCATCGCGAAGATCCGACCTGAGCGACCCAAGAGCGGTTTTCCGCTTCCTCGGAACGCAGAGCCGCTCTGTCTATTTTGGCTCAGAACCTAAGATTGGCGCCGGCTCTCAGCAGGAGCCAGTAGAACAGGCCGGTCGCGCCCGCCGCGATCAACAGCGCCAGTTCGAATCCGCCCGGCGTTTGCGTAAGCGGCAGCCCGGCGGTGTTCATGCCGAACATGCCGACGATCAGCGAGCCCGGCAGAAGCAGCGCGCTCATCACAGCCAGCGCCTTAAGGCTGCGGTTGGATTCGTCCGCGAGCTCGGCGGCGACCTCCTCCTGCAACAGCCGTGCACGGTCGTTGACCATGACGACTTCGCGGTCGAGCCTTTCCAGCCGCATGGTAAGCCGGCGCAGGATCTCGTGCGCCCCCGCCGACAGCTTCCAGTCCGAGCGGTCCTCGTCCTGGAAAAGTGCCGCCAGCGCCGAGATCGGGCGGTGCAGGGAGACCGCCAGACGGCGAACATCTTTCAGCCGCCGCCTTTCGTCGGCAAGCCGCTCGGTCACTAGGTGATCTTCCACTTCGTCGAGCCGCTTGGTGGCGGCTGCGAGCCGCAGGCTGGTGCTGCTGCAGAACGCCAGCACGATCGCCTCGAAAAGTTCGAAGGCGGTGGCGGGCCGCAGCCCCGCGGCCAGTGCCTTGTGCACCTCCTCGACCGCTGCCAGCGAATGGCGGCGGCCGGTCACCAGCAGCCGCTCCGAGACCGCGAAGCGCAACCTGCCTATGGTCGTCGACTGACGCGCGATTTCGCTGTGCAGGTCGGCGGAAATGCCATGGACGACACCATCCTCATGCGCCAGCGCAGGGCTGTCCTCATGGCCTTCGAGGATTGCATGGGCAGAGGCCGGCAAGGCGCAGGCGTGGCTGACCCAGGAATGGGCGCGCTGATCGACGAGATCGACATGCAGCCAGACCCAGCCAGGCATCGCCAGTGCCGCGCCGATATCGCGGGGAGCAAGCGCCACCGGGGTTTTGCCTGGCAAGCGGTGATAAGCCCAGACCAGGCCAGGCGCCGGATGCTGGTCGTCGACGGCAAGCAGGGCCAGATGCGATGCGTCGTTCATGACTGCCGCCCGAAATCGTCGCGAAACTGTCGCCGGAAAACGAGACGGCGCCAATGTGGCGCCGTCGGTACTGTTGTCGCTTCGCTCGCTCAGAACACCTGGCGGAAGATGATGAACAGCACGAAGGCCAGCGTGATCGAGCACGGCAGGGTCAGCACCCAGGCGAGCAGCAGGTTGCGCACCGTCGACCATTGCAGGCCCGAGCCATTGGCCGCCATGGTTCCGGCGACGCCGGACGACAGCACATGGGTCGTCGACACCGGCAGACCCAGACGGTCGGCCATGCCGATGGTGACCATCGCCACGAGTTCGGCGGCAGCGCCCTGGCCATAGGTCAGGTGGCTCTTGCCGATCTTCTCGCCGACCGTGACGACGATGCGTTTCCAGCCGACCATGGTGCCCAGGCCAAGCGCCAGGGCCACCGCGACCTTCACCCAGATCGGGATGAACTTCGTCGCGTTGTCGACGGCCTTGTGATAGTCGGTCACCGCCTTGAGATCGGCGGCCTCCATCGGCAGCAACTGCTTCTTGTCGATCAGTTTCAGCGCCTCGCCGATCAGATAAATGTCGTTGCGGGCGTTGCTGACCAGATCGGTCGGCACGGTGTCGACCGAAGCGTAAGGCTGCAGCTCGGCCGTCGTGTTGTGGATGTAGCTCTGCAGAGCGACGGTCGTCTTGTCGCTCCAGCTCCGGGTGCGCACGGCATCCTGCACGGCAGCCTTGGCATCCTTCGCATCGGCGACGGTGACACCGGGCTTCACATATTTGCCCAGCGCGGTCTCCACGCTGACCGAGGCCGACTTGTAGGCTTCGAGATAGTTGATGTCGGGCGTGCGGTTGAGCGCGTAGGCCGTCGGCACCACGCCGATCAGGATCAGCATGATCAGGCCCATACCCTTCTGGCCGTCATTGGAGCCATGCGCGAAGCTGACGCCGGTGCAGGTGAAGATCAGCAGCGCGCGGATCCACCAGGGCGGCGGGGCATTGCCTTTCGGCGCCTCGTAGAGCGCCGGATTGCGGACGAGAAGCTTCATCGCGTAGAGCAGGATCGCCGCGGCGAAGAAGCCGATGATCGGAGACACCAGCAGGGTTACGCCGACATTGGTCGCCTGCGACCAGTCGACGCCGCTGGTGGCGCTGCCGGCAGGTGCCATGAACTGGTTGGCGAGGCCGACGCCTATGATCGAACCGACCATCGTGTGCGAGCTCGACGCCGGCAGGCCGAGGAACCAGGTGCCGAGGTTCCACAGGATGGCGGCTACGAGCAGTGCGAACACCATGGCAAAGCCGGAGGAAGAACCGACCTGCAGGATCAGCTCGACCGGCAGCAGCGACAGGATGCCGAAGGCGACCGCGCCGCTGGAAGTGAGAACCCCGAGGAAATTGAAGGCGCCCGACCACATGACGGCGAACTCCGCCGGCAGCGAGCGTGTGTAGATGACGGTCGCCACCGCATTGGCGGTGTCATGGAACCCGTTGACGAATTCGAAGCCGAGCGCGATCAGCAAGGCGATGCCGAGCAGGATCCACGGCACCGTCTTGGCCACCGCCAGGTCCTGGCTAAGCGCGTAGCCGACATAGACCACGCCGACCAGCACCAGCACACCGAAGACCGGCAGGAACCACTTCGCGCCACCCGAACTATCCAGCGGATGATCCGGCCTTGGAATGCCCGCCTCACTAGAAACTATGTCCACCATGTCCCACTCCTATTGCATTGCAGCAAAGAACTGGAAAAGACGCTATGTCCGGACGATGAACCCTGTGTGACGCCGGGAGAGGCTTGGCCTTACGCGCGGTCGCCTTCAGGCGGGACCGGAGCGTGTCTTCAGGATCGCCGAGAACAGCGGATCGAAGGCGCGGCTGATCGGCGCCGCTGCGGCTCCCAACGCAATCGACCAGGGATCGGTGGTGCCGAGCTGCAGGCGCGGCAAGGTCCGGCCTGGCCGGTCGGCGATCGACGAAAGCAGCGGATGCATGGCCTCGACGAGCCGGCGCGCCAGCGCTTCCGGCGCGCCGCTGGTCAGGATGACTGTCTGCGGGTCGAAGATGGTTTCGATGAGATGCACGCTCCAGCGCAGGTCATGGGCCGCGCCCTCGATCCAGCGCATGATCTTCACATCACCCGCCGCGGCCAGCGCGCCGATCTTTCCGTAGAGGTCCTCGTCGGCGGGATCGAGGCCAAGATGCTGGTAGAGCGAGGCGAGCGACGCGCGATGTTCGAGCGGTGTCGAGCCGGGACCGGCCGGCGACAGCAAGGCCATGCCGATTTCGCCGGCATTGCCATGGCCGCCGCTGTACAGTTCGCCGTTGAGGATCAGTCCGGCGCCAATGCCATAGCCGACATAAAGACACACTGCGTGGTCGACGCCGTGCGCGGCGCCGACGATGCGCTCGGCCGTCGCGCAGGCGGCGGCATCGTTCTGCAGGCCGACATTCAGTCCCGTGCCCTTGGCCAGCATGTCCAGCAGCGGAAACTTCTGCCAGGCCGGCATCATCCATTTGTCATCCGAATTTTTCAGGCCAAACGGTCCGGGCATGGCGACACCCAGGCCGACGAGGCGTTTTTCCGACTGCAACGAGATACCGGCCAGTTCGCGCCGGACGCCATCGATCAGGCCGAGGATCACCTCGACGCCCCTGGACGGCTCATCGAAAGGCAGGTTCGCCTCGGCCCGCGCCAGCACGCGGCCCATCAGGTCGACCGCGACCGCCCGCGTCAGGTGACGGTCGATCTGGAGGCCGATGGCGAAAGCGCCTTCAGGCACCAGCCTGTAGGGGGTCGACGGTTGCCCCCTGCCCTTGCGCACCGCATCGAGCGCAACGACCAGGCCGTCGCGTTCCAGGTCCTCGATGATGTTGGAAACCGCCTGCTTGGTAAGCTGCGTCGCCCGCGCCAGATCGGCCCGCGACAGCGCGCCGTTGAGACGCAGCGCCTCGACCATGACACGGCGGTTGTGCGCGCTCGTGCCTTCCTGGTTGGTGCCGCTCTTGGCACGAATCGGGCTGATGTCGTCCACCGGCGTTTCCCCTCTTGACACCATTAGAATATTGATCGACTAATTAAGTCAAGCGAGTTGACTTAATGTAACCGAGCACCGCAAAACAAGATGGCCAAGGCTTCCGCCTGCCGCCACTGGTCAGCCGGCACCATCAGGTCACGCGACATGGATCCGGGAAGACGACGCCAAACGTCTGGCAGCGCCGGCCCGTCAACGCTGCAATGGGAGAAGAAAATGCTTAAGACGATCACCAAGACACTGGTCGGCGTGGTTTTTGCCGGAGGACTATTCGTCCCCCACGCTTTCGCCGAGACGACGCTCAACGCGCTTTTCATGGCGCAGGCCGCCTACAGCGAGGCCGACGTGCGTGCGATGACGGACGCCTTCACCAAGGCCAATCCGGACGTCAAGGTCAATCTCGAATTCGTCCCCTATGAGGGCCTGCACGACAAGACCGTGCTCGCCCAAGGTTCGGGCGGAGGCTATGACGTCGTCCTGTTCGACGTCATCTGGCCGGCCGAATACGCCACCAACAAGGTTCTGGTCGATGTGTCTTCCAAGATCACCGACGACATGAAGAAGGGCGTGTTGCCCGGCGCCTGGACCACGGTGCAGTATGACGGCAAGTCCTATGGCATGCCGTGGATTCTCGACACCAAATACCTGTTTTACAACAAGGATATCCTGGAAAAGGCCGGCATCAAGGCCCCGCCGAAGACCTGGGAAGAACTCGGCGCACAGGCCAAGATCATCCAGGACAAGGGCCTGCTGAAGACGCCGATCGCGTGGAGCTGGTCGCAGGCGGAAGCGGCCATCTGCGACTATACCACGCTGGTCAGCGCCTATGGCGGCGACTTCCTCAAGGACGGCAAGCCGGACTTCCAGAATGGCGGCGGCCTGCTGGCCCTGAAATACATGGTCGACAGCTACAAGTCGGGTCTCACCAATCCCAATTCCAAGGAATTCCTCGAAGAGGACGTGCGCAAGGTTTTCGAAAACGGCGATGCCGCCTTCGCGCTGAACTGGACCTACATGTACAACATGGCCAACGACCCGAAGGACTCGAAGGTGGCCGGCAAGGTCGGCGTCGTGCCGGCGCCGGGCGTTGCCGGCACCAGCGAGGTGTCGGCCGTCAACGGTTCGATGGGTCTCGGCGTCACCGCGGTCTCGAAGCATCCCGACGAAGCCTGGAAGTACATCACCTTCATGACCTCGCAGGCGACGCAGAACCAGTACGCCAAGCTCTCGCTGCCGATCTGGGCCTCGTCCTATGACGACCCGGCGGTCACCAAGGGCCAGGAAGAACTGATCGCCGCCGCCAAGCTCGGCCTGGCCGCCATGTATCCGCGTCCGACCACGCCGAAATACCAGGAGCTGTCGACCGCGCTGCAGCAGGCAATCCAGGAATCGCTGCTCGGTACGTCTTCGCCGGAAGACGCCCTGAAGACCGCCGCGCAGAACAGCGGCCTCTGAGACAAGCCAGTCGTTCGATACGGGCGGCACTACAGCGTTGCGTCCCTTATGACGCGCAAAAGACGCTGTAGCACTTTCTATCTTGCGCATGATCCTTTCCGGAAATCGGCCTCCGATTTCCGGGGTCATGCACGAGTGCCGCCTGTGCTATGTCCAGATCACAGATGAGAGAAGAGAGGCTGCTCTGATGTCGAGCACCTGGATGACGACCCGCGCATGGTTTTTGATGCTGCCGTTGCTCGTGGTCATGGTCGCCGTCATCGGCTGGCCGCTGGTCGATACGGTCGGGCTCTCCTTCACCGATGCCAAGCTGGTCGGCACGGCTGGCGATTTTGTCGGCTTCGACAATTACTCCAGCATGCTGTCGAGCACCAACTTCTCGCGCACACTGATCACCACGACCCTGTTCGCGATTATTTCGGTTGCCGCCGAAATGGTGATCGGCGTCCTCGCCGCCCTGCTGCTCAATCAGGAGTTTCGTGGGCGCGCGCTCCTGCGCGCCCTGATGATCCTGCCCTGGGCATTGCCGACAGTGGTCAACGCCACGCTGTGGCGGCTGATCTACAATCCCGAATATGGCGCGCTGAATGCCGCCTTGACGCAGTTGCACCTCATCGACGCCTATCGGTCCTGGCTCGGTGAGCCGGGAACGGCGCTGGCTGCCCTCATCGTTGCGGACTGCTGGAAGAACTTTCCGCTGGTGGCGCTGATCGCGCTCGCCGCCCTCCAAGCGGTGCCGCGTGACATCACCGCCGCCTCGCTCGTCGATGGAGCGGGACCGTTCAACCGTTTTCGCTTCGTCATCCTGCCCTATCTTGCCGGCCCGCTGATGGTGGCGCTGGTGCTGCGCACCATCGAGGCCTTCAAGGTCTTCGATATCATTTGGGTGATGACACGCGGCGGTCCGGCAAACACCACGCGAACACTCTCGATCCTCGTCTACCAGGAAGCGTTCTCCTTCCAGCGCGCCGGCTCGGGCGCGTCGCTGGCGCTGATCGTCACCTTGCTCGTCACGCTGCTCGCCGTCGCCTACGCCGCCTTGGTGCGAAAGACCGCCGGGAGCGCCGCCTGATGGAGCGCAAGAGCCTCGCCTTCACCGTCTTCGTTTATGGCTGCGCGCTGCTGCTTGCCGCGATTATCCTGGCGCCTATCGCCTGGCTGTTCATCATGAGCATTTCGCCGGCCGCCGATCTTGCGGCCAAGCCGCTGCGCTGGTGGCCGCAGGCAGCCGACTTCTCCCGCTACCAGCAATTGCTGTCGACGGCCGAAAACAGCGCCGGCGCCGCCTTCACCTCGTCGCTGCGCAACAGTCTTGAGATCGCCGCCATGGCGACGCTCGCGGCACTCGCCTTGGCCATCCCCGCCGGCTGGGCGGTTTCGCGCACACCCGCGATCGGCTGGTCGCTGTCGATGGTCATCGCCACCTACATGCTGCCGCCGGTGGCGCTCGCCGTGCCGCTCTATATGGGTCTGTCGCATCTTGGCCTGCTCAACAATGTCTTCGGCCTGGCGCTGGTGTATCTCACCATACTGGCGCCCTTCACCACCTGGCTGATGAAATCCGGCTTCGATTCCATCCCGCGCGAGATCGAGGCGGCGGCGATGATCGACGGCGCCGGCCTCTTCCAGACATTGCGCATCATCACATTGCCGCTGGCCGCGCCCGTGATGGCGACATCGGCGCTATTCGCCGTGCTGCTGGCCTGGGACGAATTCTTCTACGCGCTGCTGTTTACCTCCGACCAGCGCGCCAAGACGCTCACCGTCGCCATCGCCGATTTGGCCGGCGGCCGTGTTTCCGACTACGGATTGATTGCCACGGCCGGCGTGCTGGCCGCCTTGCCGCCGGTGCTGATCGGCCTCGTCATGCAGCGGGCGCTGATCTCGGGCCTGACCAGCGGCGGTGTGAAAGGATGAACATGACTGCAGATAAAGAACGGCCGGCCGGACTGACCGCCATCGACCGCGAAATGGCGCGCCAGCACCCCGATGCGCGTGCTTCGTTCGAGAACAACGCTGCCACGGCGGCAGACGTCGCCGCTTCGATCAGGAAGAGCGGCCGCCTGCTTCTGCTTGGCATGGGCGGCTCGCACGCGGTCGGCCGTGCCGTCGAGCCGCTCTATCGTGCACTCGGCATCGATGCGCTGGCGCTGCCGCTGTCCGAGCAGCTCGGCCAGCCATTGCCGCTGGCGGACCGGACGGTGCTTGTGACTTCGCAATCCGGCGAGAGCGCCGAAGTCGTCAGATGGTTTGCGCAGGCCGGCGGCAGCTCGGACGTTTTCGGCCTGACGCTCGAAGGCGGTTCTTTTCTTGCCCGCACCGCGCCTTGCCTTGTCGGCGCCGGCGGCACGGAGCTGGCCTTCGCCGCGACCCGCAGCCTGACCGTGACCCTGGCCCTGCACCTGGCCATCCTCGCGGCTCTGGGCGAGGATCCGGCTCCTGCCCTTGCCATGCTCGATGCTCCGCAGGATTGCGATATCGCCCAAGCACTCGCCGCGATTGGCAAGGTGGATACGATCGTCACCTCCGGCCGCCGCCTGCAGGGCGTGGCCGAAGCCCTGGCGCTTGGCTTGACCGAACTGTCGCGGCTGCCCTGCTTTTCGCTCGAAGGCGGCCAGTTGCGGCACGGGCCGATGGAGATGCTTGGCCCGCAGATCGGTGTTGTCCTGTTTCGCGGCGCCGACCCGACTTCGGAGCTGGTGACCGCGATGGCACTTTCGGTGGTCGAAACCGGCGCGCCGCTGGTCATCTTCGACGCGTCCGGACAAGCGCCGGTCGCCGGGGCCGTCACCCTCTCGTTCAAACCAGCCTCGGGGATGGCCGCTATCCTCGCAACGCTGCCGGTGGCGCAGCGCCTGATGATCGCCTTCGCGGACGGTCGCGTCGACAATGCGGGCACGCCGGTGCGCACCACCAAGATCACCAGGAGCGAGTGATGCGCCCGCTGGCGGTGATCGGCAACGTCAATGTCGACCTGATCGTCGGCCCGGTCGCGCCATGGCCGAAGGCGGGAACCGAGACCGTCGTCGACCATGACGAATTGCGCGTCGGCGGCCAGGCCGGCAACACCGGGCTCGCCTGGCAAGCGCTGGGCGTCGACTTTGCGATTGCCGCCAATGTCGGTGACGACCAGTTCGGCCGCTGGCTTGGTGAGGCTTTTGGCGTCCGCGCCGCGAAATGGGCTATCCGGCCCGAAGGCACGACATTGTCGGTCGGGATGACCCACCCCGATGGCGAACGGACCTTCTTCACCACACGCGGGCACTTGCCACGCTTCGGCCTCGCCGATGTCTTGTCGGTTCTCGACGGCCCCGCACTCTCCGGTGGCTACGCCCTGCTCTGCGGCTCCTTCCTGACGGAAGACCTCACGCGCGACTACAATGCTTTTTTCGACTGGGCCGACAGCCACGGCGTTGCCGTGGCACTCGATACAGGCTGGCCGATCGATGGCTGGACCGCGGCCAATTGCGCCGCGACGAGGACATGGCTGTCGCGCTGCGCGCTGGCGCTGTTCAACGAGGTTGAGACGGTGACCCTGGCGGGGTTGCCAAGTCCGGCGGAAGCGGCGCGTGAAATCCGATCCAGCATGAGGCAAGGCGCGACCTTCGTCGTCAAGCGCGGGCCACGAGGCGCCATCGCCATCGGCCCGGACGGCACTCTCGTCGAAGCCGCCGCGCCCGACGTCAGGGTGGTCGACACGATCGGTGCCGGCGACGTCTTCAATGCCGCCTTCCTGGCCGCATTGGCACAGGAACGGCCGCTGTCCGCTTGCCTCCGCGCCGCTACGCACGTCGCCTCGCGCGCCATTTCCACCTTGCCCCGCAACTATGGCGGGCCGATGCAGTTTGAGGGTCCCATGCATGAGCGCGCTTGAAATCCGCGGCATCCGCAAGAGCTACGGCAGCGTCGAAACGCTGAAAGGCATCGACATCGCGCTGCAGAGCGGTGAATTCCTGGTGCTGCTCGGCTCGTCGGGCTGCGGAAAATCGACGCTTCTCAACATCATCGCCGGCCTTGCCGAGGCGACCAGCGGCGAGGTCCTGATCGGTGGCCGCTCGATCCTCGGCGTCCACCCCAAGAACCGAGATATCGCCATGGTCTTCCAGTCCTACGCGCTCTATCCGAACCTGACCGTGCGCCGCAACATCGGCTTCGGACTGGAGATGCGCGGCGTCGCGGCCGACGAGCGCGACAGGGCGGTGAACGAAGCGGCAAGGCTGCTGCAGATCGAGGCTCTGCTCGACCGCAAGCCGAGTCAGCTTTCCGGCGGCCAGCGCCAGCGCGTCGCCATCGGCCGGGCCCTGGTGCGCAAGCCGCAGGTCTTCTTGTTCGACGAGCCGCTGTCCAATCTCGACGCCAAACTGCGCCTGGAAATGCGCACGGAATTGAAGCGCCTGCACCAAATGCTGCGGACGACCGTCGTCTACGTCACCCATGATCAGATCGAGGCGATGACGCTGGCCAGCCGCATCGCCGTCATGCGCGACGGCCGGATCGAGCAGCTCGGCACTCCCGAGGAGATCTACAACGACCCGGCGACACTGTACGTCGCCGGCTTTGTCGGCGCGCCGTCGATGAACATGCTGCAGGCCACCGTCACCAACGGCAAGCTGGCCATTGCCGGATCCGATGTATGGATCCCCGTGCCGGCACGCTATGCGAATGCGGCGCGTGAGGGTGCACAAATGGTCGTCGGCATCAGGCCGGAAGCGCTGCGTGCGGCGACCGGAGCCGCCGCGGAGCTGTCACTGCCCGTCGAGATCGAGGTCGTCGAACTGACCGGCCCCGAGCTGGTCACCACGGCGCGGATCGGCACGCAACGGCTGACGGCCAGCCTGCCGCCGCGGGCCCAATTCGCCAAGGGCGAACAGCGCAACCTCGCCTTCGACGAGGCCGCGCTTCGCTTGTTCGATCCTTCGACGGGCAAGGCCCTGTAAGCGCCGTCGATTGAACGATCGCGGCAGCGTCGTCCTCTTCGCGCGCAGGCAAGCCTATTTGGCGATATCGAGAAGTGACGACACCAGCAGGTCCCGTTCGTCCTTTGACAGCACGTCGGAATCGAACAGGTTCATGCTGCGCAGTCCTTCGATGGCGAGATAGCAGACCAGAAGCGATTTGAGGTCCGGCGCCTCGCCCTTCAACCGCTCGAAAAGCTGCCGCTTGAATGTCTTGATCGGCATCATGAAATCGGGATCCTCGGCGATCGCCGAGAATATCCAGGATGCCGACGGCTGCTTCTCCTCGCAATCCTCGGCTGACAGCCTGATATAGACGGCGAGGGGATTTTTGCCCTTGTCGTTGCTGTTGGCGGATTCCAGCGCTTGCTCGAAATCGCGCAGATAGCCTTCGACCAAGCCTTGCATCAATTTCGCCTTGGTGGGGAAGTTGTAGAGCAGCCCGCCCTTCGACACGCCGGCGCGGTTGGCAACGGCATCGAGCGACAGGCTGCCGGGCCCGGATTCCCGGGCAACATCAGCCGCCGCGGCGAGAATCTTCTCGCGCGAGTTCGGTCGTTGGGCTCTCATGGCGCCTCCCATCGCAAGCTTAGGCCCAATTGACAAGACCGTCCAGACGGTACAGTAAGACCGCCACTATTTGAAATCGGGACCCGCAGTCGATATGTGTCCCGATGTCCGCGCTTCGCGCCGGATTTTCGACTGAGGGGACTTCCTTGTTCAAGCGCATACTCCGTGTCTTTATCGTTATTGTGGTCCTTGCCGTGCTCGTCATCGTGGTCGGCGGGATAGTCGGTTTCAACTTCCTGCGCGACAACGGCATCAAGCAGTATTTCGCCACCATGAAGCCGCCGGCGGCGACCGTGTCGACAACCATCGCCAAGCCGTCGAACTGGACACCGGGCGTCGAGGCGATCGGTACGGTGCGGGCCGTGCGCGGTGTCGACCTGACGGTCGAGACCGCCGGCATGGTCAAGGAAATCCCCTTCCATGCCAACCAGAAGGTGGCGGCCAACGCAGTGCTGCTGCAACTCGACGACGCCGTCGAGCGCGCTGATCTCGATGCGCAGAAGGCGCAGGCGGCACTCGATCAGACCACGCTGACCCGCGCCGTCGAACTGACAAGGCGTGGTGTTGGCTCCGACTCGACGCTGGACACGGCGCGCGCGGCGGCCTCCGCTTCGGCGTCCCAGGTGACCAGGCTGCAGGCCGTGCTCGACCAGAAGCAGCTTACCGCACCTTTCGCCGGCACGGTCGGCATTCCGAGGATCGACCTCGGCCAGTATCTGGCACCCGGCACCGCGGTGGTGACGCTGCAGGACCTCGACACGATGCGGGTCGACTTCTCGGTTCCCGAACAGCAGCTGCCGCTGCTCAAGATTGGCCAGACGGTCCGTCTGGGCCTTGGCGGCAGCGACGACATGCCCTTTGCCGGCGCCATTCGCGGCATCGACCCCAAGATCGACCCCTCCAGCCGGCTGGTGAACATCCGGGCGGAAGTTGCCAATCCCGAAGGCAAATTGACCCCAGGTCAGTTCGTGCAGGTGCGTGTCGAACTGCCCGAGGAGCAGAACGTGCTGTCACTGCCGCAGACGGCACTGACCACCAGCCTCTATGGCGACTACATATTCGTGGTGCAGCCGGCGAAGCCCGCCGGGGCGGCCCCGGCGCAGCCAGCCAAGCCGGACGAAAAGCCGGCGGCGGCCACCGACAAGCCTGCGGATGCCAAGCCTGCGGATGCCAAGCCCGCGGATGCCAAGGCGGCAGACGCCAAGCAGGCCGACGCAATGAAACCCGCCGCCGATGCCATGAAGCCGGCCGCCGACGCAGCCAAGCCAGCGGACAAGGCCGCTGCCGATGCCGCCAAGCCAGCAGCGGCCGATCCGGCCAAGCCGGCGGCGGAAGGCGACAAACCGGCGCTTGTGCTGTCACAGGTCTTCGTCAAGCCCGGCCGCCGCAATCAAGGCATGGTCGAGATCGTCGAAGGGCTGAAGGCCGGCGACGAGGTCGTCACCGCGGGCCAGAACCGCCTCTTCAACGGCATGACCGTCAACGTCGACAACACGATCGACCCGACCAAATCGGCGAACAAGCAGGCCGACCAGCAATGAGCTTTTCCGATCTCTTCATCCGCCGGCCCGTCCTTTCGACGGTTCTTGCCTGCATGATCCTGCTGCTCGGTTTCCAGGGCATATTCAACCTGTCGATCCGGCAGTATCCGAAGGTCGACGAGACCGCGATCACAATCACGACAGCCTATCCGGGCGCCAGCGCCGACCTGATCCAGGGCTTCATTTCCGCCCCGATCGCGCGCGCCGTCGCCTCGACCGAGAACATCGACTACGTCACCTCGTCCAGCCGTCCCTCCTCCAGCACCGTGACGGTGCAGATGAAGCTCGGTTCCAACCCAGACGTCGCGTTGACCGAAGTGCTGTCCAAGGTCCAGGGCGTGCGTGGCACTTTGCCGGACGCCTCCAAGGACCCGGTCATCGTCAAGGGTACGGGTCAGCAGTTCGCGATGATGTACATCTCGATGCAGAATCCGAACATGACCAAGGAGCAGCTGACCGAGTATATCGAGCGCGTCATCAGGCCCCGCATGTCGACGGTCGAAGGTGTTGCCGACGTGCAGATCTTCGGCGCCCAGGAATACTCGATGCGCGTCTGGATCGACCCGGTCAGGCTTGCCGCGCGCGGCGTGACGGCGGCCGAAGTGCTGGCGGCGATCAACAATTCCAACTTCCTGTCGGCGCCCGGCAACACCCAGAACGAATATGTCGTCTCGTCGATCACCGTGCGCTCGACGCTGCAGACACCGGAAGCCTTCGCCGCGCTGCCATTGCGCTCGACCGACGGCAATGTCGTGCGCCTGCGCGACGTGGCCCGCGTCGAACTGGCGGCCGCGAACACCGACACCAGGGTTTCCTTCAACGGTAAGCCCGGCACCTTCCTCGCCATCTTCCCGACCCCGGCAGCCAATCCGCTGACCACGGCGGCGGCACTCACCAAGCTCGTCCCGCAGATTCAGGAGACGCTGCCGAAGGGCATGACGATCGAAGTCGTCTACGACGCGACCGGACAGATCAGCGCCTCGATCGACGAAGTGTTCAAGACCATCGGCGAGGCGGTCGCCATCGTCGTTGTCGTCATCCTCCTCTTCCTCGGTTCGTTCCGCTCGGTGCTGATGCCGATCATCACCATCCCGCTGTCGCTGATCGGCGTCTGCTTCCTTTTGTTCGCGGTAGGCTATTCGATCAACCTTCTGTCGCTGCTGGCAATGGTGCTGGCGATCGGCCTTGTCGTCGACGACGCCATCGTGGTGGTGGAAAATATCCACCGCCACATGGAAGAGGATCACATGCCGCCCATGCAGGCGGCCTTCAGCGGCATGCGCGAGATCGCGTCGGCCATCGTCGCCATGACCATGACGCTGGCCGCCGTGTTCGCGCCGCTGGCCTTCACTGGCGGCCTGACCGGCGCCCTGTTCCGCGAATTCGCGGTGACGCTCGCCGGATCGGTGGTGCTGTCTGGCATCATTGCCATCACCATAACGCCGATGATGTCGGCGCGCCTCCTGAAGCCCGGCAATGCCGGCCGTTTCCAGCGCATCGTCGACGGCACTTTCGCGCGCGTCGAGCATGTCTACGAGCGCGCCGTCACTGGATCTCTTAACTATCGCCCGCTGACGCTGCTCATCGTGCTGGCGCTTGTCGGTGTGACTGGGTTCATGTTCACCAAGACCTCGACGGAACTGGCGCCGGAAGAGGATCAGGGCTTCCTGCTCTCGCTGGTGACGGGGCCGCGCTATGCGACCTCCGATTACACCGAGACTTACGTCAATCAGATCCTGGGCCTGGTGAAGGACATTCCCGAGACCCGGGCGCAGTTCTCGGCCGTCGCCTTCGGCGGCACGACCAACAGCGCCTTCGTCGGTTTTGCCTTCAAGGATTGGGCGGAGCGGAAGCGCAATTCGAAGGAGCTGCAGGCCGACATTACGGCTCGTATCGCCAAGGTGGCGGGTGTCCAGGCCTTCGTCTTCGCGCCGCCGACTCTGCCGGGCTCTGGCGGCGGCTTGCCGATTTCCATGGTGGTGCGCTCGACCGGCGATTCCGCTCAGGTCTACGAGGAAGCCGAGAAGATCAAGAACAAGGCGCAGGCCTCGGGCCGCTTCATCGTCGTGCAGAATTCGATGGCCTATGACGCACCGCAGGTGACGGTGACCATCGATCGCGACCGCGCCGCCGCGCTCAACCTGCCGATCGCCGATATCGGCCGGACGCTGACGCTGCTGGTCGGCGGTGCCGAAGTGGCGCAATTCGACCGCGACTCCAACTCCTATGACATCATCCCGCAGGTGCCGCAGGAATTCCGCGACAACCCTGAAAAGCTCGGCGAATACTTCGTGCGCAGCGTGACGGGAGAGATGGTGCCGTTGTCGGCCGTGGTGACGATTTCGA
The DNA here is from genome assembly GCF_020164995.1 of Mesorhizobium sp. CO1-1-11. Classification (NCBI taxonomy): domain Bacteria; kingdom Pseudomonadati; phylum Pseudomonadota; class Alphaproteobacteria; order Hyphomicrobiales; family Phyllobacteriaceae; genus Mesorhizobium; species Mesorhizobium sp. CO1-1-11. The sequence goes on along the minus strand of NZ_JAIUHE010000031.1, from coordinate 38,137 downwards.
ACAATGCGTCGCCGGCGGCGATCGAGCAGTTCAACCAGCTGAATTCGTCGACGATCTCGGCGCTGCCGCTGCCCGGCGTCACCACGGGCGACGGTTTGAAAGTGCTCGAGGACATCGCCAGGGAGAGCCTGCCCGACACTTTCTTCATCGATTATTCCGGTCAGTCCCGGCAGGAGAAGGAACAGGGCAACACGATCCTGATCGCTTTCGGCGCGGCCGTCATCGTCATCTACCTGGTGCTGGCGGCGCAGTTCGAAAGCTTCCGCGATCCGCTGATCATCATGATGGCGGTGCCACTGTCGATCTTCGGCGCGATCGTGCCGCTCAATCTGGGCCTCGGCACACTCAACATCTATACCCAGGTCGGACTGATCACGCTGATCGGCCTGATCACCAAGCACGGCATCCTGCTGGTCGAATTCGCCAACCAGCAGCGAGAACTGCATGGCATGCGGCGGCGTGACGCCATCATCGCCTCGGCCAAGGTGCGCCTGCGGCCGATCCTGATGACGACGGCGGCGATGGCGCTGGGCGTGGTGCCGCTGATCGTTTCCAGCGGCGCCGGTGCCGCGGCCCGCTATTCGATGGGCCTGGTCATCTTCACCGGCATCCTGGTCGGCACCATGTTCACACTCTTCGTCGTACCGATGTTCTATACCTTCATCGCCAGCAAGGACCTGCCGCATCTGGCGGAAAAGCCGGATCCCAAGCTGATGCCGGCGCTGCCGAGCTGAGGCACGGGGCGCAAGACACAAAAAGAGGCCGGGATTTCTCCGGCCTTTTTTTGGCGATCGCTCCAGCAACTCCGGCACATGGCCGAATGCGGCAACCTGCCTGCTACTTGACGATGACGATGCTGGTGTTGGCCGCTCCGAACGTCTCGACGAGCTGGTAGAAATCGGCGGCGTTGTCCGGGTGCAGCCGTACGCAGCCATGCGAGGCGGGCTGGCCGAGGCGCTTGATGGCATAGGTGGCGTGGACCGCGTAGCCGCCGCTGAAAAACACCGAATGTGGCATCGGCGCGTTGTCGTATTTCTTCGAATACCACATCTCATGCATGCGCGTCGGCTTGAACGAGCCGGTCGGCGTCACGTGCGCCCTGTCGCCAGTGGAAACCTTCCAGGCGAAAGTCGGCCGGCCGTCGACCGAGACTTCCATGACCTGCTGCGACAGCGAAACGCGGGCAACGATGCTGTTGGCGGCATGGGCGGCGTTGGCGCCGAACAGAAGTGCACTGCCCATGAGCGCGGCGGCGGTGATGTTGATGAACTTTGCGGAAATGGTGGTGTGCATGATGTCCCCTCTCTCTGCCGGTCCGGCCGGCTCCAATTCGATGAGGCGGCTTATCCCGGCGGCATGTTTCGGAAAGATTTCGCGAAATGCTCGTTTGTGTTTCGAATGTGTTTCCATTGGTTAACAGGGTAATCACCCTGTTTGAGTGCGCTCCATTCTGGACACGGGGCCAAGGATGAAGGACACAGGCATTCACCCTGAAACGAAAGTTCGAGTTGTCTCCTACATGAAAGAGTTTGTCTCAATCCGAAACCAATCTGCAACAAAGTGCGGTTTTGGGCGGCATGATCCGGATACCGACCGGATGCAAAAGTTGACGCAACGAAAGCAGACGGCAACGACCAAGGGAACGAAAACGAACATACGCTCCTGGCTCTCCAGGATCAGCATCACGGCGGCGGCTGTCGGCGGCGGCACCATTGCCGGCGGCCCTGTGCGCGGCTGGCAGCGATGAGTTCGAGCGAGATTTCGACCCTACGTCGCCCTGTCTGCGCCACGGTCTGGATCGTTTCCAGCCTGCGCATCGCCCAGTTGAAGGCCCTCTGGCGGGTTGGCCTTCGGCTGCTGGCATTGCGCGGCCCCTCCGGCAACTTGCTGCCGAGAGGACCGAAGGCCCGCGCCGCGACGGGGGGCTCCGTGGGCGGCGCGGGCACTTCGGGAGTTCCTGAAGCGACCCGCTACACAGTCATCTTTTTGGGGAATTCAGATCATGAAGACAAAATTCGCGGCTTCCGTGCTTTCCGCACTGCTCTATGCGCAGGGCCTGCTCGGCTTTGCCGCACTCGCCAGCGTGCTGCTCAAGGAACGCGCTCACGCAAGCGAGTTCGCCGTCGGCGGCGAAATGGCCTCGGGCCCGTCATTGCTGGTGGTGCGCTGAACCTCGCGGGCATCGGCGCGGGAAAATGGAAAGTCCGATGCTCATCCGACGAACCAGCAGGAAAACACAGCCGTCAGTCGGCGAATTGCCGTGGCGGATCGAACCTGTAGCCGGCGCCGCGTATGGTGGTGATGGTCTCGGTGTCGAGCTTGCGGCGCAGTCGCACGATGCGCGAGTCGATCGAGCGATCGAAGGCGTCGGCATTCTCGGCCGGCGCGGCTGCGATAATGTCGTCCCGCGTCAGTACCTTGCGCGGGCTCGCCAGGAACAGCCTGAGGAGCGCCACCTGGCCGGGCGAGAGCTGCTCCTGCGTACCGGAGCGATGCATGACCATCGCCGATCTCAGGTCGACGGTTGCGTTCTCCAGCACGATCAGCTCCTGGGTACCCCTGCCGCGCCGCGAAAGCAGGCCACCGACACGCGCGGCGAGTTCCCTGACATTGAGCGGACTTTCGACGACGTCGGCGGCGCCGAGCTCGAGCGCCAACACCTTGTCGAGGAGATCGGCCGGCCGGCATATCAGGATGAAATCCGGTCCATGCTCCCCACCCCCAGCTTGGCCGCCAAAACGCCTGAGCAGATCCCGCCCTTCCGCCTGGCTGAGACTGTCCCCGACAACGACAACGTCGATGCCGCCGCCCGACAGCAGCGATTCCGCCTCCCAGGGCTGCCGCGCCCGGCGCACGTCGTGGCCCCGCCGCTCGAGATGGTCGGCAAGCTCGCTCGCGACGACCTCGGCGACGGAAACAAGCGCAATGACGGCTCGTGCGGCCATGTTTTCCAACCGTTCCCTGGCAACCGGATATGAGTGCTGGACATCATGTTTATACCCAATCTACTTTCCACTGAAAGTGGGAGCGAGAGCATCGTGCGGGCAAGAATTGTCATCGTCGAGGATGAGCCCGACCTCAGGGACGCGGTCGCCGAATATCTCGGCGCCGCCGGCTATGATGTTTCGACCGCTGAAACCGCGGCCGCCGCGCGCGGCCTGATCGAGACGCAGTCCTTCCATCTGGCTATCCTCGACATCGCCATGCCGGGCGAGGATGGCTTGTCGCTTGGCCGCTGGCTGCGCTCGAAAATGCCGATCGGCATCATCTATGCGACCGCCGCCGGCACCGCGCTCGACCGCATCGTCGGACTGGAACTCGGCGCCGACGACTATATCGTCAAGCCGTATGAACTGCGCGAGGTGCTGGCCAGGGTGCGCAGCGTGCTGCGCCGTGTTCCCCAGCCGACGGAACCGCAGGACAGGAAGGCCAGCACGGATCGCCGCTCCGTCGCTTTCGGCCCCTTCCAGGCCGATCTCGACGGCAGGATGGTCACCGGCGCCAACGGCACGGTAATCGACATGGCCAAGAGCGAATTCGACGTGCTGGAGGTTTTCCTGACCCGCGCCAACCGGCTGCTGACCAGGGCTGCGATCTCCGAGGCGATCGGCTTCACCGAGGATCCGGAATCGTCGCGCGCCGTCGATATCCGCATCATGCGCCTGCGCAAGAAGATCGAGACGGACCCGGCCAACCCGAAATTCCTGCGCACGGTGCGTGGCGAAGGCTATATCTTCTCGCTGCCGGCCGGCGACGGCAACTGAGCGTCAGACCGAGGAGGTTTCCGCTCCGCAGCCGTTGCCAGCCGATCGATTGGCGTGACTCTGGACTAATGGCTGACAATGACGGGCGACACGGCAAGCACGGACATGCAGGGTTTCAGGCAGGGCGCGGCGATGGCCGCCGTGCGTGTCGTGCGCCGGCTGCGCGAGGCCGGCGACTGGCAGCGCGAAATGGACGGCATACTGGAGACGCTGTGCCACGCCATGGAGTGCCAGCGCGGCATCCTGTTCCGCCTGCGCGAATTGCCCGGCCAGGGTTTCGCCCAGTCGGTCGCTGCCTACTGGATCGATCCCGACTTCGGCGGCGAACTGGCCTCACCGACCGTCATCATGCAGTCGATCGTCAATTCGGATCCGCTGCTTGAGCGGCTGGCCGAGGATGAGCGGCAGGGCAAGATTTTCGCTGGCCATACGCGCGATCTCGAAGGATTCCTGAGGGCCGATTTCGAGAAGCAGAACATCAAGTCGTTCCTGTCGGTGTCGGTCTTCGCGCACGGCCATTTGTGGGGCACGCTGGCCGTCAATGACTGCGTCGAAGAGCGGGAATGGACCGACGAGGAGGAGGCGACGCTGCACATCGTCGCCCTCGCCATCGGCGACGCTATCGAACACTCGCCCTCGGACGCCCATGCCAGCGAAGTGATCCGCCGCACCATGCTGCAGGCCTCGCTCGACGCCATTATCGTCATCGATGAGGCCGGGTCGATCATCGAATTCAATCCGGCCGCCGAGAAGATGTTCGGCTTCCTGCGCAGCGATATCCTCGGCAAGGACCTGCTCGACACGGTCGTTCCTGAATATTACCGCAAGGGCTATGCCTCGGGCGCCGACTACATGTCCGGCCGCGGCGCCCCGATGGTCGGCCAGCGGCTCGAGACCGTGACGCAGAATGCCGCCGGCGAGGTGTTTCCGATCGAACTGACGGCGACCGAGATGCGGGTCGCCGACCGCCGCCTGATCTTTGGCTCGATCCGCGACCTGCGCGACAGGCTGCGCGCCGAGGAAGAGATCAACCGGCAGCGCGAGAAGCTGCACCAGAACGAGAAGATGGCGGCGATGGGCTCGCTGCTTGCCGGCGTCTCGCACGAACTCAACAATCCGCTGGCCGTCGTCGTGGCCCAGTCGACGCTGCTGCATGAATTCGCCTCGGATCCGCAGACCAAGGTCCGGGCCGAAAAGGTTCGTGCCGCCGCCGAGCGCTGCGGGCGCATCGTCAAAAGCTTCCTGTCGATGGTCCGCCTCCATCCGGCGGCGCAGGCCGAGACCGATCTCAACCAGGTGATCCGCGCCGCTCTCGAAGTGACCGCCTACGGCGCGCGGTCGAGCGGCATCGTCATCGATACCGATTTCGCGCCGGGTCCGCTGCTCGCCATGGCCGATGCCGACCACGTGACACAGGTGGTGGCCAATTTCCTCATCAACAGCCAGCATGCCCTGGCCGGCGTCGCCGGCGACCGCCTGATCAAGGTGCGGAGCTTCCGCAGCGATCGGGGCAATCCCGGCTTCTCGGTCGAGGACAACGGGCCCGGCATTCCCGAAGCCATCCGTTCGCGCATTTTCGAATCCTATTTCACCACCAAGCCGGTCGGCGTCGGCACCGGCATTGGCCTGTCGATCTCGAAATCGATCATCGAACGGCACAACGGCAATGTCTGGTTCGAGGAGGTGTTGCCGAGAGGCGCGCGTTTCGTCGTCCAGTTGCCGGCGATCTCTGCGGGCATCGCCGCCGGCGGCGAAAGCCAGCCACGATCGAGCGGCCTGCGCCATGCGCTGATCATCGATGACGAGCCTGACGTCGCCGGTTCCCTGTCCGATATTCTCGAACTGATGGGCATCAAGTCGCGGATCGCGCCGCTCTGGGAATCGGGCGCCGCCACCTTGGGTGGCCACATGCCCCCCGATATCGTCTTTTCGGATCTGCGCATGCCCGGCATATCAGGCATTTCGATCTACCGCGAACTGCTCGCCGAACGGCCCGACCTGGCGCGGCGTTTCGTGCTCGTCACCGGCGACCTGATCGGCGCGAAGGCGGAAGTCGAAGCCTTGCCGTCGCAGCAGCGGCCACAGATCCTCGAAAAACCGTTCAGCACGCTGGATGTACGCAGTGTGCTTTCGACCATCGCCGAGCAGGCCGCGTTGAAAGCATAAAAAAGGCTCCCGGCCGACATCGCGGCGGGAGCCGAAGCGAGCGCGAGAAGCGCTCGGGGAGGTAGGGCATGATCCCCAAACGGGAACCGGTTTCGGGATCATGCCCCGGCAGAAACGCAGAGGCAGAAATCAGAAGATGTTGGGCGTGCTGGTCAGCGGCGCGGCGTTGGCGATCATGCGGATCGCGCGGGTCTTGTGCGTTCCGGACTGCTCGGCAATGGCGCGCAGGCAATCCACGCTCTCGGCGCCCCAGGCCTGCCCCCTGCAGGCGAAATCGATTGCCGGCAAAGGCAGGCGGGCGGTCGTGGTCGTGGTCGGCGCGCCTTCGATGACGTTGGCGGGCGGGTTCAACGAAGCGAAGGCTGGGCCGACCGTCGGCGTGAGCGCCATGCCGGCGAAGGCGCAAGCAGCCAGCGCCATGAACATCCCCATCGGGTGGTCGCTGGCGCGCTGGCGAAGGGCCAGCTTCGGGCGGCGGTCAGCGCGCTCTGGAGCTTCAAAGCGGTTGCCGCTGGTGATCTGGACTTTCGCATGCATCGTCATCCCCTTCGTTGATTTTCTTTTTGCGATGAAACGAATTTTAATCGCGCCTTGTAACGGCGCAAAGGTGACGAGAGCCCGGCAATGTAACCGGATTGAAACATCGATACGGGCAAAAACGGGCAGGGTCGGTCATTGGCTTTGGCCCTGGGGTGGCGGGTTGCAAGACGTGCACCAGCGGTAGCCGCGTGAACGGCGAGGCATTTCCGTGCCGGCGGAAGACCTTCGCCGAAGGGCACGATTCGCAGCGCGAGCCGGCGATCGGTGGCAGTTACGGAACTCTGGCTAAGATCCGGATTTTCCGGAGTTTTCGAAGCCCGCAACGGCGCGGGATTCCCATGGAATCAGCGCCGACATTTTCGCTACGGAATCGCCCTATTTCCACAAGCCATTGCATTTCAATGCAAAATATGGTTATATTGAATGCATATTCAATAAAAAGAAGAGACGTTTTATGAACCCGCACCTCCGTGACGTGGCAATCCCGAACGATTGGGACCGGCGGGGACTGCCGGGCTGGAGCTACCATTCCGACGCCCTTCTCGAACTGGAGAAGGAGCATGTGTTCCGCAATCATTGGCAGATCGTCGGCCATGTCTGCGACATCCCGGACGCCGGCGATTACCTCACCATGGATGTCATTGGCGAGCGCGCCCTGATCGTGCGCGGCAAGGACGGCGTGGTGCGCGCTTTCAACAACATGTGCCGCCACCGCGGCAGCCGCGTCGTTGCCGACAGCCAGGGCAATTGCAAGAACGCGCTGGTCTGTCCGTTCCACGGCTGGGTCTACAATCTCGACGGCACGCTGCGCGGCGCTGCCCGCCCGCGCTCCTTCCCCGATCTCGACAAGACCGAGTTTGGCCTGATGCCGCTCGACCTCGAAATCTGGATGGGCTTCATCTTTATCCGCTTCCGCAATGGCGGGCCACAGCCCTCCGTCGCCGAGTTGCTGAGGCCAATCGAACCCGAATTCGCGCATTACAAGGCCGCCGACATGGTGCCTTCCTGGGGCATCTGGACCCAGAAGACGCCGGTCAACTGGAAGTCGGTGCGCGACGTCGACAACGAAGGCTATCATGTCGCCATGGCGCATCCGGCCTTGCAGGATCTCTATGGCGCCACCTATTTCGACGAGCCCTTCGTCAATGGCGTCTCGCGCTCCTTCGCCACCTACAACCCGCATGCCGGCCGCCGCTGGAGCGTGAAGAACTACGTCAAGATCGCGCCGGAGCCGACGCATCTGCCTGACCATCTCAGGAAGGCCTGGGTCTATTACGGTATCTTTCCCAACGCCGTTCTGTCGGTGATGCCGGAATCGGTGCAGTTTTATCAGGAGTTCCCGCTGTCGACGGGTGAGACGCTGCTGCGTGGCGCCATCTATCGCTACCGCGACGAGAGCCGAGAGCAGGCCGCCGCCCGCTACCTCTCCTTCCGCATCGATCGCGACACCATGTCGGAAGATGTGCAGCTCTCGGTCTGGTCGAACGAATCCATGCTGTCCGAGGCTTTCGAGGGCTTTTATCTCTCCGATCTCGAATATGGCGTCCGCACCCACCACGACCACCTGCGCAAGCAGGTTCCGGTGCTGGGCCTGGAAACGGCGCCGGAGGAGAAGGACATGTGGAATTTGAACGACGCGCTGCGGAGCCGGGCATGACAACCCTGCTGATTGGTGAAGCCGCCGATGACAGCGCCCCTGTCCCCGTCAGCGCTGCCCCTCATCCGCCCTTCGGGCACCTTCTCCCCGTGAAAACGGGGAGAAGGAAGAAACTCACCCCTGCCACACACCCTCTTTCCTGAGATCTTCCATCGTGCGCGAAATGCCCTCGCGCAAGATGCCGACCATGTCGTCGATCTGCTCGCGCGTGATGACGAGCGGCGGCGACATAACGCACATGTTGATCAGCGGCCGCACCAGCAGGCCAAGCTCGTGGCAGTGGGCGTCGATGCGTTTGCCGACATCCTTGTCGAGCTGCAGCGGATCCTTGCTTTCGCGATCGGCGACGCATTCGACACAGCCCATCAGCCCGACGCCGCGCACTTCGCCGACCAGCGGCAGCTCATCCAGCGTCTTCAATTGCGCCTGAAAATAGGGCGCGACCTCGAGCGTATGCGCAAGCACGCTTTCTTCCAGCAGGTCGAGATTTTTCAAGGCCACGGCACAGCCGACAGGGTGGCTGGTGTAGGTCAGGCCGTGGCCGAACATCGCGTCGGGATGGTTGGAACGGCGTAATTCCTCCAGCAGCCGCTCCGAGATGATGACGCCGCCAAGCGGGAAATAACCCGAGGTGACGCCCTTCGCAAAAGTGATCATGTCGGGGTCGATGCCGAACACGTCGCCCGAGGCAAAGACATGGCCCAGACGTCCGAAGCCCGTCACCACCTCGTCGGAGATATAAAGAATATCCTTGTCGCGGCAGATCTCGCGAATGCGCCTGAGATAGCCGTCCGGCGGAATGATGACGCCGCCGGACGCCTGTATGGGTTCGCCGACGAACGCGCCTATTCTGTCGGCGCCGACACGCGCGACCGTGTCGCGGAACTGGTCGACAAGGAAATCGGTGAAGGCGGCGATGCTCATGCCTTTCGGCCGGCGGAACGGGTCGGGGGAGGCGAGCTTGACCACCAGTTCGTCGGCGCCATCCATCCAGTCGCGGTCGCGCGGACGGCCATTGAGCGAGGCCGAGAGATAGGTCGAGCCATGATAGGCGCCGCCACGGCTCAGGATCAGCTTCTTTTCCGGCCGGCCGCGCACATTGTTGTAGAACTGCATGAAGCGCAGCGCCGTCTCGACCGCCGAGGAACCGCCCGTGGTGTAGAAGACGTGGCTGAGGTCGCCTGGAGCATAGCCGGCGATGCGCTTGGCAAGCTCCGCCGACGGCGCGTTCATCGTGTACCAGGGCGTGTTGTAGGACAGCGCCATCGCCTGGTCGTACATCACCCTGGCGAGTTCCTCGCGACGATGCCCGACATTGACGCACCACATGCCGGCCGGGCCGTCGATCAGCCGCTTGCCGGTGCTGTCGGTAATGTAGATGCCATCGCCCTCGCCGATCAGCGCGCGCGCCTCCGAACCGACGGAACCGGCGTAGGGCCAGGGCTGGATGAGATGACGCTTGGCCAGCTCGACCGCATCGTCGCCGCCAGAGCCAGCCGTTTCGCGTGCCTTCAGGTCCCTCACAGCCGCCATTATCGCCTCCACATCATCCCCGAATTTTCCGGGCATCAATCCGGTTCGCCACGGCCGAAATCGCCGCCCCGCTCGCATGGTTTTGAATGTCCGTTCAATCAATATTGCAGAATTAGCGCTTGATTTCAATCCGCGGATGCGCGCATGATGAAAGAAAGCCGGCAAGGGGAACAATAGCCGGCGCCAGCCCAATGGGATGCCGTATGGCGGGACAGTCCAGACCAGCAATCGAGATCACACCCGGAGCCCGTCCCCCCGGAGTCTGGCAATGACAGTGGCTGCGGAAGGGTCGCCCTCGTTGGGCCTGACGCGGGCCAGACGAAATGCCTTTCGGCAATCCGAGCCTGTACAAGGCTTTGCCCTGATCAGCCCGACCTTTCTCTACGCTCTCATCCTTCTGGTCCTGCCGATCCTGGTGGTCATCGCCCATTCCTTCTGGACGCAGCACTACCTGACCATCTACCGCACCTTCACGCTGGAAAACTATCGCGTCGCACTGACCGAGCCGATCTACCGCGATCTGTTGTGGCGCTCGCTCTACATCTCGCTGACGGTCAGCCTGTTCACCGTCGTCCTCGCCTACCCGATCGCCTATTTCATTTCCTTCCATGGCGGCCGTCACAAGAGCCTGTGGCTGTTCCTCATCACCATCCCGTTCTGGACCAGCTATCTCTTGCGCGTGATGTCGTGGAAGGTCATCCTGGGCTATAACGGCGTCTTGAATTCCGGCCTGATGGGTCTGGGCATCATCGACGAACCGTCGACCGCCCTGCTCTACAATTCGAGCGCCGTCATCATCACGCTCACCCATGCCTGGGCGGCCTTCGCCATCCTGCCGATTTTCGTGTCCCTGGAGAAGGTCGACCGCACGCTGGTCGAAGCGGCCACCGACCTTGGCGATGGGCCCTTCCGGTCGTTCCTGCGCGTGACCTTGCCGCTGTCTGCGCCAGGCATCATTTCCGCGGCGCTGATCGTCATGATCCCGACGGTCGGCGACTATGTCACGCCAAAGCTCGTCGGCGGCAAGGACGGGGTCATGATTGCCAATGCCATCCAAGCGCAGTTCGGCAAGGCCGCCAACTGGCCGCTCGGTGCCGCACTTTCGGTCACCACCATGCTGATCGTCTCCCTGATGGCCAGCGCCACGGTGCTGATCATCCGCGGCTTGCAAAGGATGGCGCGATGAAGGCGCGGCGCTTCCTGCCGGGCGGCTGGCTGTCGGCCTATGCGTTCCTCTATATCGTCTTCCTCTATCTGCCCGTCATCTTCCTGCCGATCTTCTCGGTCAACACGGCGGCGACGCCGAAATTCCCGCTGACCGGCTTCACCTTGCAATGGTACGAAGACCTGCCGCGCACGCCGGCGCTGCTCGACGCCGCCTGGAACAGCCTGATCGTCGGCGTCTCGGCGGCCATCCTCTCCACCGTACTCGGCATCCTCGCCGCCCGCTCGATCACCCGCTACCGCTATCCCGGCCGCCGCGCCATCAACGGTCTGATCATGGCCCCGCTTGTGCTGCCCGAAGTGATCGTCGCCATCTCGATGCTGCTGGTGATGCTGCAGTTGGGTCTCGGTCTTTCGCTGTTCACCGTCGTGCTCGGCCACGTCCTGGTCTGCATTCCCTATTCGATGACGGTGCTGACTTCCGGCTTCGAGGGTTTCGACCGCAGTCTCGAGGAAGCCTCCGCCGATCTCGGCGAAAGCGCCTTCGGCACTTTCCGGCGCGTGACGCTGCCGATGGTGGCGCCGGCGATCATTTCCAGCCTGCTGGTCTGCTTCACCATCTCGCTGGACGAATTCATCATCGCCTTCTTCCTCACCGGCACCGAGGCGACGCTGCCGATCTACATCTGGGGCCAGTTGCGTTTCGCCTCGAAACTGCCCGGCGTACTGGCGCTCGGCACGCTGCTTTTGGTTGCCTCTTTCCTGTTGATGACAATCGCCGAAATCCTGCGTCGCCGCGCGGCCAGACGCACCCAGAACGAGGGAGGCCTCTATGCCTGAGCAGCCGCGGATCGAGCGCCCTCACGCGGACGGGATCCAATCCGAAAGAGCGATGATCGAGATCCGCAATGTCACCCGCAGCTATGGGGCGTTCAAGGCGCTGGACGACGCCTCCCTGACCATCAGGGAAGGCGAGTTCTTCTCGCTGCTCGGGCCGTCGGGCTGCGGCAAGACCACGCTCTTGCGCATGATCGCCGGCTTCGACAATCCGACCAGCGGCTCGATCGCGGTTGGCGGCCAGCCCATGGAAGGCATACCGGCCAATCGCCGGCCGACAAACATGGTGTTCCAGAGCTACGCGATCTTCCCGCACCTCAATGTCGAGCAGAATGTCGCCTACGGACTGAAGCGGTTGAAGCTGCAGGGTGGCGAAGAGAAGCGCCGGGTCGAGGAGGCGCTTGCGCAGGTCTCGCTCACCGGCCTCGGCAAGCGGCTTGCCACGGAGCTTTCCGGCGGCCAGCGGCAGCGTGTGGCGCTCGCCCGCGCCCTGGTGATGCAACCTAAGGTGCTTTTGCTCGACGAGCCGCTGTCGGCGCTCGACAAGAAGCTGCGCGAGCAGATGCAGGTCGAACTGCGCCGCTTGCAGCAGGCCGTCGGCATTACCTTCGTCCTGGTCACCCACGATCAGTATGAAGCGCTCGCAATGTCCGACCGCATCGCCGTGATGTTCGGCGGCAAGATCGCGCAGGTCGCCTCCCCGAAGGAAATCTACCAGCGCCCGGTAAACCGCCAGGTCGCCGACTTCCTTGGCGGCATGAATTTCGTCAAGGCCGAGATCGTCGAGGAGGACGGCGCCTCGCTGATCGTCGACACGCTGGGTTTCGGCCGTATCAAGACCGACAAGCCGAAGGCTTTCGTGCGCAATGGCGGCGGCGCGACGCTCGGCATCCGACCGGAGCGCCTGCGCGTGCTGTGGGACAACGCGACAGCCAAGTTCGAGGTCGCCGGCAAGGTGGTGGAACGCCACTATTTCGGCGAGATCACCCATCTGATCGTCGAAATCCCTGGCCTGGAGAAGCCGCTCTCGGTGACCGAGACCAACGATTTCGGCGCCGATGACATTCCAGTCGGCACCTCGATCCGCCTCGCCTATGATCCGGAAGCGCTGGTCACGATGGCCGACTGAACTCCGGCGATGATCCTGCCTGCCGCGATACGCCCGGCCACGATCGCGCCCTCGACATAGCCCGGGAATGACGGCGACAATTCCGACGACGCGAAATGCACCGGCGGTGCGCCGGCAAGGATGGCGCGCTCGGCACCCCTCGCCGACACATCGACGATCAGGTCGCTATAGGCACCGCCGCTCCAGCGATCATGCGTCCAGTCACGGCGGTTGAAATCGAGAACATCCGCCGCCTCCGCACCGAGCGCCTCCACAAGCTTCGTCGTCACCTGTGTCCGCAGATCCGACTCGCCGAGTTCGTGCCAGCGCAGCGCCAGCGGTCCGCCAATGAAGACGACAAGTGCCGCATGATCGGGATCCCTGCTGGCGTCGCAGGCAAACAGCCCCGGCAGATCGCGCCACATCACCATCCCGCTCAAATCCCGCTCGCGCCAGAATGGCTTGGGATAGCGCACCAGGACCTTGATCACCGCGCCGCTTTCCCAGGCGCCGAGCGCCGTTTCCAGGGCTGCCGGCAAGGCGGGCGTAAAATCGAGCTTCGAGGCTGTCGCCGGCGGCACGGCGACCAGAACTTCTCGCGCTTCGATCACGCTATTGCTCGAGACAACACGAACCCATGGCGGACCGTATTCGATGCTGGTGACAGGCTCACCGAGCCTCACCCGGTCGCCGAGGTCCTCCGCCAGGTCATCGGCCAACGACTGCATGGTCTCGCGCAGGGAATATTGCAGCTCCGGCACCTCGTTGGTGATACGCCGGTCATTGTCGATCAGATACCAGAGCGGCACCTTCTCCAACGCCAGGCACCACAGGCCCTCGATCATCGACCGGAAGGCCGCCTTGGCCTCGCCCACGTCATCCTGCCGCTCCAGCCACTCGGCAACGGTCGATCCCGCAATGGCGGGATCGTTGGGCTCGATGCTGTTCATGCGTTCGCGGATCGCCATCGAGGCGTGATAGGTCCGCTCGGCCCGGCCGACCGACATTGACGGGCAAGTGATGAAATCGCCCTCGACATAGGTCTCGACGAAGGTCTTGCCGCGAGCCTGGGCCAGTTCCATCAGCTGCGGCATGTCCTCGCACAGGAACTGGCCGCCGCTGTCGATGCGCTCGCCAAGCCCGTTCCACATGGCCTCGACCCGCCCGCCGACGCGGTCGCGTGCCTCGAGCAGCAGGAAGCCGACGCCGGCCCTCTTCAACTCGAGCGCCGCCGACAGGCCGGTGAAGCCGGCGCCGACGATGACGACGTCGGTTCTTTCTGTCTTGTCGTTCAATAGCCAGCCTTGATCTTCTCGAACTCGTCGATCATGCGCTTCTTCAACTCGGGCGCGACAGGCTGCTGGAACAGGGTCTTGTCGAGGAATTTGTCGAGATTGTCGAAGCCGCGGTCGGCCAGCACCTTGTGGTCGATATCAGCCATCCCGGCGCCGTTGCCGTGGCCGTAGCCGAAGGTCTTGACCATATAGTCGGACACGCCGGGCGCATTGACGGCGCTGAGGAAATCATAGGCCTGATCGAGTTTGCCTGGCGCATCCTTTATCAGCACATAGCCGCACACCCAGGTCGAAATCCCTTCCTTGGTCTCGCGGTTCATGGCGATCGGCAGGCCTTGTCCCTTCAGTGTCACGAAGGTTTCGTTCCAGCCCCAGACGAGATCGACCTCGTTGCCGATAAAGGCCTGGTTGAGGTCGGTGTCGTCGGTCCAGTAGAAACGGATGTTCTTGTGCACGTCGCGCAGGAAAGCGGACGCCTGCTTGAACTGGTCGTCGGTCATCTTGGTCCAGTCCTTGAGACCGATGACCAGGCTCGCCAAGGCATAGGCGTCGTCGACATTGTCACCGATGGTGACGCGCCCTTTGAACCGCGGATCGGCGAAAATCTTGAGCGACTGTGCCTGATCGGCCGTCACCTTGTCGGAGCGATAGAGCAGCGAGGTGTTGCCCCAGTCGAATGGCATGAACCAGGCCTTGCCGTCGGCGGTGACGGCGAGATCCTTCATCGCCATGATACCGGGATTGAGATCCTTCCAGCCGGCGATCCTGGACGTGTCGAGCGGCTGCAGCATGCCGGCCTCGCGCCATTTCACCACGCTTTGCGAGCAGGGATGCGCGATATCGGCCTTGAAACCTGCCCGCATCTTCTCGAACGCCTCGTCCTCGTCGCCGAAGAAAGCAAAGGTCGGCTCGGCGCCATATTTGGCAGTGTAGGCTGGGTGCAGCAGCGGATCCTCATAGCCCGACCAGTCGAACACGACGAGGTCGCCGCCGCCTTCGGCGAGCGCGTAAACCGCGCCGGCACCGAGCGCACAGGCAGCGGCGATGACAAGGCGGCGAAGCACGGAATTCATGGCGCGAAAAACTCCCCCATCGCGAAAGATGTCGAGAGCGAAGTTAGGCAAATTCAAGCGCTTTGGCGAGCCCATCCGCCGATGCTGCCGGCGGACGGATGGGCACGATAGACAACGGCTCAATAGCCGGCTTTGATCTTCTCGAACTCGGCGATCATCTTGAGCTTGAGATCGGACGGGAGCGGCTGCTGGAACAGCGTCTTGTCGACGAATTTCTGCACGTCGTCATAGCCCTTTTCCTTCAGGATGGCCTGATCGACGCCGGCCATGCCCTTGGCGTTGGCCTGGCCGTAGCCCCAGTCCTTGACCAGCACCTTGGCGGTCTCCGGATCGTTGACCGCGTTGAGATAGTCATAGGCCTTGTCGGTATTGCCGGGCGCATCCTTGAACAGCACGTAGCCGCACACCCACGTCGAGATGCCTTCCGCCGCGTCCTTCTTAGACTTGATCGGCACGCCGGCAGCGACCGACTGTACGGTCGCATCGTTCCAGGCCCAGGCGAGATCGACTTCGCCGCCGCTCAGAAGCTGGACGACGTCGGTGGTATCGGTCCAGTAGGAGCGCACGTTCTTGTGCACCTGGCGCAGGAAGTCGGAGGCCTGCTTGAACTGGTCGTCGGTCATCTTGGTCCAGTCCTTCAGGCCGATGGCAAGGCTCGCCAGCGCATAGGCATCGTCGACATTGTCGCCGATCGAAACGCGGCCCTTGAACTTCGGATCGGCGAACGCCTTCAGCGACTGCACGTCCTTTTCGTCGATCTTGGAGGAGTTGTAGGTAAGCTGCGTGTTGCCCCAGTCCCAGGGCATGAACCAGGCTTTCCCGTCCTCGGTCGTGGCGAGATTTTTCATCGCCATAATGCCGGGATTGAGGTCCTTCCAGCCCGTGATCTTCGAGGTATCGAGCGGTTGCAGCAGGCCCGCCTCGCGCCACTTCGTCACGCTCTGCGAGCAGGGATGGCCAAGGTCGGCTTTGAAGCCGGAACGGACCTTTTCGAACGCCTCGTCCTCATCGCCGAAGAAGGCAAAGGTCGGCGAATCGCCGTTTTTCTCGACATATTTCGGGTGGAAGCTCGGATCCTCATAGCCTGACCAGTCGAACACGATCAGATCCTTGTCGGCCGCGATCGCCAGCGCCGCGGCCGAAGCCGCCAGTGTTCCCGCCAGCGCGAGCGTCAGCGTCAGGCGCCTTGTCAGTGTCTTCATTGCTGTTCCATCCTCTGCGGTTTCTTATGGTTTCGTCTCTTCTTATGATCTCGTTGGGCTGGCGGCCTTCAGCGGGTAGTGTTTCGGAAAAGCCGCCGACAGGAATTCATTGGCCGCCTGCAAGGAGGTCTCCCGCGTGGTGTCCTCGGTTCCCATCATCAACCGCAGCCACAAGCCTTCCAGCATGGCGCTGAGCGCCAGCGCCATGACCTGCGGCTCATAGGCGTAGCCGCCGCTCTGTTTCAGAGCCGCGCACAGGTCGATGAATATATTCTGGTAAACGGCATCCCGCGCGCTGCTCAGCGCCTGGTAGGTCGGCCGCGACTTGGCCTCTCCCCAGAAGGCGCACCATGCGGCAAGCTTGCGCTTGTTGCAGATGGAGCGGTCGAAATCGGCCGCGACGAGAACCTGGAGTTGACGCGCGGGATCGTCTCCTGCCTTTTGCAAGGCATTGCGCCAGTGCGCGGAATACTCGTCGTACATATATTGCAGCGTCGCGACGAGCAGCTTTTCCTTGCTCTCGAAATGGAAATTGACGATGCCGCGCGATAGGCCGGCGCCGTCGGCGACATCGGCCATCGTCGTTTCCGAATAGCCGCGCTTGGCGAGCGAATCGATCGTCGCCTCGATGAGCTGAAGCTGCCTGACCTCCTTCGAGGCCTTGCGCCCGCGCTTCTCGGATTCGGCTTTCCGCGCCGGTTCAAGAAGCGCGTCCCTGGCGTCTGCCGTTTTCATGCGTGTGATGGTCTCCAGCATCGCCGGCTATCCCTTTGCATCCGGCTTCCACCCGCGAAGATGAGTGGGACGGTGCTCGCACTGTCAAGCACCTTCTGCATGGCCTCCCAGCTCATGATGGCGGCCTCGTCATATTCCGGGGTGGCGTCTGCCATTCAAATCATCAGCCTCGGTTCCCAATGGACGGATTACTGGGTTCGAACGTCGGCAAAGCGTAACTCATGTCCGGAAAAACGCAATATCATTTGTTGAACATTCATTCAGTATGGCTGGACACAATGGCTGGTGCCGTGCCAAATTCCACGCATTAGGGGGCAGATCACGCAGAAATGAAGAGCGGGACGCAGATGAGCACTGGGCCACAATGAAAGCTTGGGATGCGATCATAATCGGCGGCGGACACAACGGCCTGGTCAACGCCTGTTACCTGCAGCGCGCCGGCCTCGACGTGCTGGTTGCGGAGAAGAACGACTGGGTCGGAGGCGCCGCCACAAGTAGGGAACTGACGCCGGGCTTCCTCTACTCCAACTGCTCCTACGTCTGCTCGCTGTTCCGACCCGAGATCATGCGCGATCTGGAGCTCCCCCGCTTCGGCCTGCAAGTCATCTCCTATGAGGGCGGCGCGGTGTTCACCCGGGATGGCGATTACCTCGCCAACTATCGCGACCACGACGCGCACCGGCGGGAATTCGCTCGTTTCTCCAAAAGGGACGCCGAGGCCTATGACCGCTACGCCCGCGACGTGACGCGGCAGTGCCGCTTCATCCAGCCGCTGTTGATGCGCACCGCGCCGGATCCCACCAGTCTGCGCCCGCGCGACCTCGGCGAACTGCTCTATCTCGGCAAGAAATTCGCGGGTCTCTCCGCCGAGGAAATGGCGCTGACGCTGCGCTTCTGGACCATGTCTATCTCTGAGTTCCTCGACGAATATTTCGAGACCGACGTCATCAAGGCGAACTTCGCCCTGTCTGGCATCATCGGCACGGCACTCGGGCCGATGTCGCCCGGCACCGCTTACGTGCTGCTGCACCACTATATGGGCGAGATCGACGGATCGGTCGGCGCCTGGGGCTATGCGCGCGGCGGCATGGGCGCCGTGACCAAGGCGCTGGCCGCCTCGTTCCAGGCCTCGGGTGGAACCATACGCACCGGCGCCGAGGTCGACCATGTGCTGGTGAGCCGTGGCAAGGCCAGGGGCGTCGTGCTGGCCGGCGGCGAGGAGGTTTACGGCAAGCTGGTCGTCTCCAATGCCGACGTGAAGCGCACCTTCCTGAAGCTGGTCGAGGAGAAGGAACTGCCCGACATCTTCCTGCGCCGGGTGAAGAACTTCAAGATTCGCGGATCCTCCGGAAAGGTCAACATAGCACTCGATTCGCTGCCGGAATTCCCGGCGCTGCCGAAGGATTCGCCGGTCTATCGCGGCGACATGCATTTCACCGACTCGATGGAGCGCATGGAGCGCGCCTATGACGACTGGAAGGCCGGCCGCTGGTCCGCCGATCCGTTCCTCGACATGGTCATCCCGACGACGCTCGACCCGACCATGGCGCCGCCAGGGAAGCATTTCATGAGCTGCTTCGTGCAGTACGCTCCGCCCAAGATCGCTGGTCGCGAGTGGACGGACGTCGATCGTGACGGTTTTGCTGAAAGCGTGATTGCGCAGATATCGGACTATTCACCCGGGTTCCGCGACCGCATCGTCCATATGGAGGTGCGCACGCCACGCGAGATCGAGGCCGAGGTCGGCCTCACCGAAGGCAACATCTTTCAGGGCGAGCTGACCTTCGACCAGCTGCTGTTCAACCGCCCGGTGCCCGGTTACGCGCAGTATCGGTCGCCGGTCGGCGGCCTCTATATGTGCGGCTCCTCAACCCATCCCGGCGGCGGCGTCATGGGTGCGCCCGGCCGCAACGCAGCCGCCGAAATCCTGCGCGATCTCGCAAAATCCACCTCGCATATGAGCCCCGCCCATGACGTCATTTGATGCCATCGTCATCGGCGGCGGCCACAACGGGCTTGTCGCTGGCGCCACGCTGGCGAAGGCCGGCCGCAAGGTGCTGGTGCTGGAAGCAGGAGCCGAACCCGGCGGCGCCGCGCGGACCGAGGAATTTGCGCCCGGTTTTCGCGCTTCGTCCATCGCGCATGTGTTGAACCGGCTGCATCCCGATGTGGTGAAAACGCTGGAGCTGGAAAAGCACGGGCTGCAGATCGCCCGCGCCGACTTCCTGCCGTCGGTCGCATTGTCGAAAGATGGACCGCCGCTTGTCCTGCATGGCGCTTATGGCGAGGTGCTGACCGGCGCCAGTTCGTCGGAACAGTCCGCCTGGAAGGAATTGCGCGCACAACTGCTGCGCTATGCCGGCATCCTGAAGCCCTTCCTGTCGCGCCGGCCGCCCGATCTTGGCGGCATGTCGCTGCTGGAGGCCGCTTCGCTCGGCCAGACCGCGGTGGCGCTGAAGAAACTTGGCAAGGAAGACATGCGCGACTTCCTGCGCGTGCTTTTGATGAATGTTGCCGACCTGCTTGACGAACAGCTCGCCGATATCAGGCTGAAGGGGCTGCTCGCCTTCGACGCCACGCTCGGCAGCCATCTCGGCCCGCGCTCGCCGACCTCGCTGCTCGGCCTCTATTATCGTCTGGCCGGAGAGAGCGGCGGTGCTGCCGGAGCGCAATTGCTGCCAAAGGGCGGCATGGGCGCGGTGGTCGCCGCCATCCGCGCAGCTGCCGAAAAGGCTGGCGTCACGATCCGCGCATCGGTGCCCGTCGCCAGGATCATTGTCGAGAAGGACCGCGCCGTCGGCGTTGCCCTCGACAATGGCGAGGAGCTTCGCGCCCGAACGATCGTCTCGGCCATCAATCCGACGACCACCTTCCTCGACCTCGTCGGACCGCGCGAGATCGACACCGGCTTCGTGCGCAAGGTGAAAAACATCCGCATGAGGGGCGATGCCGCCAAGCTCCATCTGGCGCTCGACCGGCCGCCGCGGTTTGCCGGTGTCGACGCCGCCGGCCATAACGGCCGACTGGTGATCGCGTCCTCTCCCGACCACGTCGAGCGTGCCTTCAATCCATCCAAATATGGCGAGTTCTCGCCCGAGCCGGTGATGGAAATTACGCTGCCCAGCCTCGCCGATCCGTCACTCGCGCCCGACGGCGCCTGCGTGCTGTCCGCCGTGGTGCAATACGCACCCTATCGGTTGAAAGAGGGCTGGGATGCCGGCAAGCCGAAATTTCTCGAGGCAATCATGGCCCAGTTGGAAGCCTACGCGCCTGGCATTGGTAAGACCGTGATTCATGCCGAACTGCTCACCCCTGCGGACATCGAGAAGCGCTACCGTATGCCGGGCGGCCATTGGCACCACGGTGAATTGCAGGCCGATCAGATGCTGATCTCGCGTCCCGTCTCCGGTTGGTCGGGCTACGACACGCCGCTCGACGGGTTGTTCCTGGCCGGCGCGGGCTCGCATCCTGGTGGCGGAGTTTCGGGTGCGCCAGGATTGAATGCCGCGCGGCGCGTCATTGCGATGAAGGGGTGACTTGATGTCTCAACTGGCCGACGCTGCACTCCATGGCGCCATCATGACCCATCAAGCCTCCATTCCGTTGACAGCCCGCATCGCAGCCCAATCCCACTTCCGCTCGCTGCGCCTCGGCACGCCGTTCCAGCCGCGCATCGATGCGCTGGCCAAGACCCAGGACTGGTACAATTGGGCCGGTTACCGCGCGCCGCATTCGCTTTGGGACGAGGAGCTCGAATACTTCGCCATCCGCAGTCAGGCAGCACTCTTCGACATCTCGCCGATGACCAAATACCGGATCGAAGGACCGGATGCCCAAGCTTTCCTCGACCGCGTCACCTTGCGCGATGTCACCAAGCTCAGGACCGGCCGCGTTCATTACACCGCTTGGTGTGACGACGAGGGTTTTGTGCTGGACGACGGCACGCTGTTCCGACTTTCGCCGACCCGCTTCCGGCTGTGTTCGCAGGAGCGGCATCTCCCGTGGCTGCTGGACAGCGCCCTTGGTTTCGACGTCATCGTCGAGGAAGAGACCGAGGCCGTCACCGGGCTCGCCTTGCAGGGGCCCACATCCTTCGCTGTGCTGCGCGACGTCGGTTTCGCCGGTGTCGAGAGGCTGAAAATATTCGACCTTGCCGAATTCCCGCATGACGGCGGCACGGCCATCATTTCACGCACCGGCTTTACCGGCGATCTCGGTTACGAACTGTTCGTTCCGGCCGAAAAGGCGCTGAGCCTGTGGGACCGGCTGATGACAGCTGGCGAACTGCGCGGCATCAGGGCGATCGGCTACACCGCCCTCAACCGTGCCCGTCTCGAGGCTGGGCTGATCGTCGCCAATGCCGACTTCACCACCGCCGAACATGCCATCCGCGCCGACCGCTTGCGCATGCCCGACGAGATCGGGCTCGGCTTCATGATTGACCTGAAGAAGGGCCATTTCAATGGCCGCCGCGCCATCCTCGAGGCCCGCGCCAAACGCAAGCTTCGGCATGTCCTCGTCGGACTGGAGATCGAAGGCAACGTCCCGGCCGAACACGCGATCGTCTATCACGGAAAGAGCCAGGAGGTCGGCCTGGTCAGCGCCGCCATGTGGTCGCCGATGGCCAAGCGCAACATCGCCATCGCCTCGCTGGCGCGGCCCTATGGTGATACTGTCGTGGAAGACCTCTGGGTCGAGATCTACGCCATGCGCGAGCTGCGGTACCAGAAGCTGATGAAACGGGCCAAGGTGGTGGCGCGACCTTTCATCAAGCTCGACCGGCGTACCGCCAATCCGCCGGCGGATTTCTGACCATGACCGAGGAAGCGGGCAAGCAGCAGGAAGAAGGTGAAGCCGCCGAACAGTGGGAGCTGGTCAACACGCCGCTCGGCGAGAAATGGTCTGGCCGCACGCGCTATGCCGCCGCCATGTTCTTCTATAAGCGTGGCGAGATGAGCGCCGAGACGCTGGAGGTCTATCGCATTTGCGCTCGGCTCGATGCGGAAAACCCGCTGCCGATCATTCGCGATCGCGGCATCGGCAAGGACTGGCTGAAGCGCATGGGCTTCGAATAAGGCGTCCTAACCTATCGTTCTTTCCAGCATGCTCAGCCAGTTGCGGTAGGCAATCTTTTCGATCAGCGCCCGGCCAAAACCGCGCGCCGCCAGCGCATCGATGAGTTTCGGCAGGCCGGCGACGTCGCCGATGACGGCCGGGATCATGGCGCCGTCGAAATCCGAACCGAGACCGACGCCATCCTCGCCCAAAGCCTGCAGCAGGGAATCGATATGGCGCACCATGATGTCGAGGCTGGTGTCGGCATTCATGCGGCCGTCCTCGCGCAGGAAGCCGGTGGCGAAGTTCAACCCGACCATGCCGCCGGAGTCGCGGATCGCGCCGAGCTGCCAGTCGGTGAGGTTGCGCGAATGGCCGCAGATCGCATGCACGTTGGAATGGGTGGCGACCAGCGGCGCATCGCTAAGCGCCGCGACGTCGCGAAAACCCTTCTCGTTGAGATGCGAGAGATCGATCATGATCCTCAGTTCATTGCAGGCCTTGACCAGCGCCTTGCCGGCATCGGTCAGGCCCGGACCGGTATCCGGCGAGGACGGAAAGCGAAACGGCACGCCGTGACCGAACGCATTGGGCCGGCTCCAGACGATGCCGAGCGAGCGCAGGCCCGCGGCATGCAGTACGTCGAGCATGGTGAGTTCGGGATCGATCGCCTCGACGCCTTCGATGTGGAACACCGCGGCGATCGTGCCTTGCGCCATGGCATTGCGCACATCGTCGGCGCTGCGGCAGATCGCCAATGCGCCGGCGCGCTCCAGCCGGAAGAGGATGGACGCCATCGCAATCGTCGAGTTGAGCGCATCGGCGCGCGGCACCTCGGGCGGCAGCGGCTCGCTGTCGCTCGGCGCCGAAGGCACGGCGCTGCGCCGCGCTTTCTCGACCGGGGGCGGGAAGATGGCGAACATGCCGCCGGCGAATCCGCCAGCCCTGGCGCGCGGCAAGTCGATATGGCCGCCCGATTTCCCTTCGATGAACAGCTTCTCGACGTCCGCGTCTTTCGCCTGGTGCAAACGCAGCAGCGTGTCGTTGTGGCCGTCAAAGACGGGGACGAGGTCTGTTTCGGTCATATGGGGGATCATTCGGTCTGTTTGTCGGCAGGGCGATATATCATATCTAGGCAAGATGTGCCGCCGGGGCAAATTACAAAGCCAACGGGACGGCAATGGCCGCCCGTTTAGCTCTGTTCCTACACATCCGCTTTGTGCTTGCGGGGCTACTGCTTCAGCACATCCGCCCATTCCGGGTGACGGCGGAACTGGGCGTTGGCGAACGGGCAGAGCGGAATGATCTTCTTGCCTGCTGCCCGCGCGTCCTCGACGGCACGGGTGACGAGCCGAAGCCCGGCGCCCTGACCGCGAAAGGCGTCCGGCACTTCGGTGTGGTCGATGATCAGCTGGTGCTCGCCGATTTTGGTGAAGGTCATCTCCGCCTCGGCGCCGCCGGCGCCGCGCAGCACGTAGCGACCCTTGGAGCCGCGATCTTCAAGTTCGATCTCTGGCAATTGATCGGGCATCTCTACACTCCTTGGGCGATGGTGGCGAAAAGCCGCCGCGCCGCTTCGATTTCGTTTGGCCGCACCTCGTGCCCGCCTTCGTGCCACTCCACTGTGACATCGGCTCCGTCGGCGCGCAAATAGGCTTCGAGCCGCGCCGTCAGGTTCGGCGGGCAGATCGGATCGCGCCTGCCGGCGGTCACCAGGATGTGACGACCTGCAAGACTGCCCTTCACCTGCGGCTCGAACGGGATCAGCGGATGCATCAGCACCGTGGCGTCGAACAGGTCAGGGGTTTCGAACACCAGCGAAGCCAGGACGTTGGCGCCATTGGAATAGCCGAGGCCCAGCACGACCGATGGCTTCGCCGCCTCGACATGGGCCTGGACGAAGCCCGCCATCTTGGCCGTGGCCCGCGCCAGGTCGTCCATGTCATAGACGCCCTCGCCGGTGCGGCGGAAGAAGCGCGCGGCACCTTGCTCCGACACATCGCCGCGCGGCGAGACGATGGTGGCCTGGGGCGCGAGATCGCGCCCCAGCGAGACAAGCTGGCTCTCGTCGCCGCCTGTGCCATGGAAGACGAAAAGCAGCTGACCACCCGGCGAACCAGGCAGCACCTTGTGGGCGTAAGCGTCCTTGCTCATCGTCTCAACCCTCCAGCTTCTGCAGATGCTGTTCGAGATACGGCCGCAGATGCTGATGCTGCGTCGGCAGCTTCAGCGCCTCGCCGAGATGGGCGGTGTCCTCGTCCTTGTCGAAACCCGGCTCATTGGTGGCGACTTCGAACAGCACGCCGCCCGGCGTGCGGAAATAGATCGCCCAGAAATAATCGCGGTCGATCACCGGCGTCACCCCATAGCCCGTATCCATCAGCGCCTTGCGCACTTCGAGCTGCTTGGCGCGATTCTCGACGGCGAAGGCGACATGATGAACGGAGCCGGCGCCGAGATCGGCGAAGGGTGCGGTCGGCAGCGTTTCGATATCGACGAAATCGGCGCCATTGCCGTTCTTGACGGCGAGCCGCCTGACATTGCCTGACTTGTCGACCTCCTCGTAACCCATGAACTTCAACAGCTCCTCGGTGGCGCCGCCATCCTTCAGCCTCAGCGAAACCGAGTGAAAGCCGCGGATCGCCTCGTCCGCGGCAATACCGCCCTTCACCCAGGGCGCTCTGCCGTCGGCCTTGTCCTCGACCAGTGCAAAGCCATCGCCGTCCGGGCCGGCAAATGCGAGCCGCTTCTCGCCAAAGCTTTCCTCGCGGGCGACATTGGTTACGCCTTCGTCGGTGAAGCGTTTTTCCCAAGAGGCGAGCGTGCCTTCCGGCACGGAATAGACCGTGGTGCCGACTTCGCCGACGCCAGGACGGCCCTTGCCGATGTTGGGAAACGGGAAATAGGTCATCACCGAACCGGGTGTGCCGGCCTCGTCGCCATAATAGAGATGGTAGACGTCGGGCGCGTCGAAATTGACCGTCTTCTTGACCCGGCGCAGGCCGAGCTTGTGGGTGAAGAAATCATTGTTCTGCCGTGCATCCCTGGCCATCGAGGTGACGTGATGCAGGCCCTTGATCTGGTCGAGCATGGTCTCTGCTCCTTCCCTTGGTGTTTGTGCGGCCCTCGCCGCTCTCCTGGCCAATATGAGGATACGAGCGAGTATGGCAAAGGCTGCAAACACAGGATGGACTGTGCCTTAAAAGTGAACAATCCCAAGATCCTTGTTCACCGTTTAGCAAACAGCCCTGGCCTTGCGCGGTGGATGGAATCGGTTCCATGTGCGCATTCGACGTGCTGGAGAGGGGTAAGCGCAAGTGACTGGAAAAGGCAGGCGGCCGAATGTCCTTCTCATCACTTGCGACCAGTGGCGCGGCGATTGCCTGTCGGCTGTCGGCCATCCCCAGGTGAAGACGCCGAATGCCGATGCGCTGGCCGCCGACGGCGTGCTGTTCAAGCGCCATTACGGCGGCGCGGCGCCTTGCTCACCGGCCCGTGCCTGCCTCTACACCGGCCTCTATCAGATGAACAATCGTGTCTGCCGCAACGGCACGCCGCTCGACGCCCGCCATGGCAATATTGCGCTCGCCGCGCGCAGCGTCGGTTACGATCCGACCTTGTTCGGCTATACCGATGTGTCGCTCGATCCGCGCCAGCTTGCACCGGCCGATCCGCGGTTGCACAGCTATGAGGGTGTTCTGCCCGGCTTCACGGCGCGCCAATTGCTGCCCGAACATCAGAAGCAGTGGCTGTCCTGGCTGAAGCAGCAAGGCATCGATGCCGGCGCTGGAAGTCCTGACATTCATCGTCCGGTGGGCGAGGTCGACGGTGCGGTGACCGAAGCGCCACCCGTCTACTCCAGGGACCAGACGCCGACGGCCTTCCTTGCCGGCGAGTTCATCCGCTGGCTGGGCGAGCAGGACGAGGCCACGCCGTGGTTTGCGCATCTTTCCTTTATCAGCCCGCATCCGCCCTTCATCGTACCGGAACCGTACAACACTCAATACGATCCCGCGGACGGCCCCGCTTTTCACCGCGCGGAAAGTTGGCGCGCCGAATCTCAGGGCCACCCCTACGTCGCCTATGATCTCGATCGCCAAAAACGAGCGAAGTTCCGCCCCGGCGCCGCGGGCAAAGTGCACGACTGGAGCGAGGATGATTTCCGCCGCATCAGGGCGATCTATTACGGCATGATCTCGGAGGTGGACGCGCAGCTCGGCCGCCTGTGGCAAGCGCTGAAGACCGAAGCCGCGTGGGACAACACCATCATCGTGCTCACCTCCGACCATGCCGAAATGATGGGCGACCACTTCATGCTGGGTAAGGGCGGCTATTTCGACGGCAGCTACCATATCCCGCTGATCATCCGCGATCCACGCCACCGCAAGGCTGCCGGCAGCGCTGTCGATCGCTTCACCGAAGCGGTGGATATTTTGCCTACGCTCATCGACCTGCTCGGCGTGGCTCCCGAACCGCACCTTGACGGATGCTCGCTGAAACCCTTCCTGAGCGGTGGAACGCCCGCCATTTGGCGCGACGCCGCGCACTGGGAGTTCGACTTTCGCTCGATCGCCGGCGGTGAAGCCGAACGGCACTTCGGCATCACCTCGCGCCAGTGCAACCTCGCTGTCATCCGCACGAAGAAATTCAAGTACGTGCATTTTGGCGGCGGCCTGCCGCCGCTGCTTTTCGATGTGGAGGACGACCCTGGCGAATTGAAGAACCTCGCCGGCAGCCCGGCACATCGTTCCACCCGGCTGGAATTCGCCGAAAGGCTGCTCGCCTGGCGGGCCGAACATCTCGACCAGTCGCTTGCCCTCTTGGAACTGACGGAAAACGGAGTGGCTGGATATTCCACGTCGCAAGCAGGGCGGTAGGGGATTACCCTACCGCCCTGTATCCTTGCCTATCGAAGTATCCTTGTCTGTCGAAGTATTCTACCGGACGATCAGACGCTGCTCGTCGCGCTTCTGGGCGTAGGAGCCCTTGTCGTAAGCCGCTTGCTTCTCGAGCTGCTCCTTGGTGAAGGTCGTATAAAGATACTTCTTACCGTTCTTGTCGGTCATGAACTTCAAATTATCCATGCCGACCGCGACCTCCTTCTCGCCAATGCCGAGGAAGCCGCCGACATCGACGATCACGGCGTCGGGTTTCTTGTCGGGGGTCAGCACCACATCGCCGATCTCACCGACCTTGGCGTCGTTGGCGCCATAGACCGTCGTACCCTTCAGGTCGTCGCCCCTGATCTCTCCAACCGGCATCTCGGTAAGCTTGGACTTGTCGATGGCCGCGGTCTGTGTCTGGTCAGGAGCCGTGGCGTCAGCCGGCGCCGCCGCAGTCTTGTCCGCCGGAGCGGCGGCGGGAGCTGTCGCGGCGGACGGCGCCGCTGCGGGCGCGGTTGGCGTCGGTTCATTGGATGCCGTCGTTGCCGGCGCCGGATCATAGGCCTTGCGGTTGAAATCCGGCTGCGCCTGCAGCTCTTCCTTGGTGGTCTGCGCCACCAGCCAGCGGTCGCCGTTCTTCTGTGCCCACTGCGCCTTGGCGAAATCATAAGCCACGTTCTTTTCGCCCATGCCCAGGAACCCGCCGACGCCAATAATCAGCGACTGCGCCTTGCCTTCCTTGGTCAGCACGATGTCGTTCACATCGCCGATCTTCTGGGCGTCATCGCCGGTGCCGTTGTAGACATTTTCGCCGATGATGTTTGTGGCGAGGTTGCCATCAGCCGGTTTGACCGGCTCGGCGTTCGTGGACTGCTGCGCGGTGTCGGTCGATGTGGCCGGCGCCTGTGCGGTCGTCGCTGCGGCCGGGGCCGGCGCGTAAGCCTTGCTGTCGAACTCCGGATGCGCCTTCAGTTCATCCTTGGTGGTCTGCGCCACCAGCCAGCGATCGCCGTTCTTCTCGGCCCATTGCAGCTTGTCGTAGTCGAAGGCGACATTCTTGGTTCCCACGCCAAGGAAACCGCCTACGCCGATGACGACGGATTTCGCCATGCCGTCCTTGTCGAAGACCACGTCAGTGACCTTGCCGATATTCTCGGCATTGTCGCCAGTGCCATTGTAGACGGTTTCGCCGATGATGTTGGTGACGATGCTGCCTTCAGCGCGCGGCACCGGCGCCGTCGCGGCCGGCTCCTGGGCGGCGGGCTGGTTCGCTGGGGCTGGGGTTGCAGCGCTCTGCGCGAAGGCGCCGGTTGCAACCATTGTCGCAAGGGCGGTCGTCGCTAAAAGGGTGCGGATCATGATGGTCTCTCCTCGTGCCTGATTTCGTACATGCCGCGCCCGGTTGAACCCCTCGCTGGGATCGGACGCGACATCTCTGCAGGTTCACAACGTCGTGACCATGCTGTTGTTCCGACAAAACCGCGATGGCCGAAGTCAAATCCAAGAAGCGTATCTGACCGCCCGCTGCCGAAAACCAGGGTCTGGCCATAGATTCCAGCCCTGCCGGAACTATTCCTGGTTTGCCGCGTTTCAGCCGTCGGCTGGGGTACCCCGGCCCGTATGAAGTGAGCAGCGGAGCGGGGCATGAAATTCGCAGCGGTGCTGAACCGGGACGGAGGCACCTTGCGCACCACCGATCTCGCCGCCTTTTCGGACCGGATGCGTCAGACGCTGGAATCGGCGGGCCACTCTCTCAGCATAGACATCGTTGCCGGCAAGGACGTCGTTGACACCCTCGACAGCGCTGCGTCGCGCCGCACCGTCGACGTCGTGCTCGCCGGAGGCGGTGACGGCACCATCTCGGCCGCGGCCGCCAGGCTGATGGGCAGGAAAAAGGCGCTCGCCATATTGCCGGCCGGCACCATGAACCTGTTCGCGCGCGGCCTTGGTATTCCGCAGTCGCTCGATGCGGCGCTGAAATCCTTTGCCGACGGCGAAATCATCGCAGTCGACATGGCAACGGCCAATGGCCAGCCTTTCGTTCATCAGTTCTCGATCGGCATGCATGCCAAGATGGTGCAACTGCGCCAGGGCATGGAATTCGGCTCACGCCTGGGCAAGATCGGCGCTTCAGCCAAGGCAGCCTGGGCGACGATCAAGAACCCGCCGGCAATGAAGGTCACGCTCGGCATCGGTGAAGCGGAGATGACTGCCCGCATATCCGGCCTCGGCGTGACCAACAATCTCTTCGGCGAAGGTCACCTGCCCTATGCCGACAATCCAGCCGGTGGCGTGCTCGGCATTTACGTCACGGTAGCGCAGCAGCGCGCCGAACTGGTCAAGTTTTTGTTCAACGTGGCGCGCGGCAAGTGGCGTGACAACGAACATGTCGAAATCCACCAGGCCGACAGGGTGACCCTCAAAATCCATTCCGGCGGCAGGAAATTCCGCGCCGTCATGGACGGCGAACTGGTCAGGCTCGATCGTGAGACGACGATCGAAATCAAACCTGGAGCGCTCAATGTGCTGGTGCCGGCCAGCGTCGCCCAGGTGAAGGCCGCCTGATGCTGTGTGAAGTCATCAAGGGACTGACTTCAGCCGGAGGGCGCCGGACTGGTGCTCGGCGGCGTGGGGACATGTTGCTCGTCGCTGTTCGGCGCCTTGATCAACACGCCGTAGATCTCGGCGACGCCCCAGGCGACGAGCACCAGGAGCAGTCCGGCGATCAGGATTCGGAACCCATGCCAGCCCCACCGCCCCTGACGCGCTTTGTTTTCGGGAATGTTCCTGGCCATGGCGGGTCCTCGTCTGGTTTCGCGTCGGCTGACGCGATCGGCAAATCACGCTCGGGTAACGGTCCCTCGCAAGGATGGTTCCGGCTGCAGGGCTGTCCCGGGCCGGCGACGGCAAGGACATCAAGACAAGTCACGGGAACTTGGTTTGAATAGCAGGGTGGAAACAGCAGCCGGTCTGCCGGCCGAGGTTGCGCGCGCCGTGCAGGACGAGCACCGGCTGGCCGTGCTGCACTGGCTTGAGATGCTGGATACGGCGGCCGACCCGGATTTCGACCGCATCGGCGGCTTTGCCGCCGCCGTGATGCGCGCGCCAATCGCCCTGGTCACACTTGTCGACCTCGATCGGCAATGGTTCAAATCCTGTTCTGGCATGGAAGAAACACAGATTACGACAGCCATTTCCTTCTGTGCGCACGCCATCGCCGCTGGCGATGAGCCGATGGTGGTGACGGACGCAGCGGCCGACCAGCGTTTCCACGCCAATCCGCTGGTGACCGGCAAGCATCATGTGCGCTTCTATGCCGGCGTCCCAATCATTGTCGCGGGAGCGCGGATCGGAACCCTGTGCGTCATGCACCGCAAGCCGTGTGCCCACCCGTCCCGGTCCAAGCTGGACCAGTTGAAAACGCTCGCCGGCCTCGCCGGCAGCCTGTTCACCCTGAAGCACGCGACCCGCACCGGCGCTGTCGCCGAAGCCGCGCTCGCGCGCGAGGAAAAGCGGCGCGCCGTCGCCCTCGATGCTGCTTCGCTGGCAAGTTGGGCCTGGGACGTCCGCACCGACGTCATCGACTGCGACGTCCGATTGCCGGAATTGTTCAACCTGCCGCGCTCGACAAGGTTGCGGGCCCGCGATGTTCTGACAGCCATCGATCCACGCGACGTCCACCAGACCGAAACCAGCTTTCGTGATGCCTTGACCGGCAGTGACGACTATTTTGGCGAATACCGGGTGAATGGCTTCCATCCACCGCGATGGGTGGCCACGCGCGGCCGTGTCATCGAGCGCGATGGCGAAGGCAAGCCGACGCTGATTTTCGGCGTCAACTACGACATTTCGGAACGCAAGCTCGGTGACGAACGGCAACGGCTCCTGCTGCGTGAACTCAACCACCGGGTCAAGAACACGCTGGCGACGGTCCAGGCGCTGGCGACGCAGACCGTGCGCCATGCCCGCCAACCGAGCGAATTCCTCAAAGCCTTCAGCGCCCGGCTTCAAGCCCTGGGTA
Source organism: Mesorhizobium sp. CO1-1-11 (assembly GCF_020164995.1). Lineage (NCBI taxonomy): Bacteria > Pseudomonadati > Pseudomonadota > Alphaproteobacteria > Hyphomicrobiales > Phyllobacteriaceae > Mesorhizobium > Mesorhizobium sp. CO1-1-11. Next base: position 7,104 of record NZ_JAIUHE010000031.1, on the reverse strand, counting down.
TCGCCCATGGCCTGCTGTCCGACCGCGAGTGGCGCGGTATCGGCATCCGCGAACTCGTCCAGATCGAGATCAGGCCTTTCGACAACGCCGCCCAGCCGCGGCTGGCAATCTCGGGCGCCGATCTGCTGCTGTCTCCCGATCAGGCCGTCGGCCTCGGGCTGATCTTGCACGAACTGGCCAGCAACGCGCTGCAGTATGGGTCACTGTCGGTTGCGTCAGGCAAGGTTGATCTCGACTGGAAAGCCCAAGGCAAGAATGGTGACAGGCGCCTGGTGTTCACCTGGCGCGAAAGCGGCGGTCCTGAAGTAGCGCCGCCCGAGCGGCAAGGCTTCGGCTCGATCCTCATCCGGCGCAGCCTGGCCAAGGTCATTTCGAGCGAAGTAACCCACGAATTCCGGCGCGATGGGGTCTTCGCCGAAATATCGATGCCGCTGGAAGATCTGTCGAGATGACGTGAGCATGGCCGCCGGCGCGACTACCCCTCGCCGGCATCCGGGTGGTGGTCGGTGTCGGACTTCACATTCTCGCGGTAGATGGCATAGGCCGCGAGTGCCACGGCCGGACCAAGAATAACCCCGAGCCCACCTTTTCCCTTGAGCCCACCTTTGAGCCCACCTTTGAGCAATGCCGGAAGCACAGCCAGCGCGGCCGTAATGCCGATCGCTTTCATGTCGGTCTTGCGCCGCCTAGCCTCGCGGCGCATCCGCGTGCCCGACATCAGCCGATGGGTCAAAAGAACAAGGCCTGCGATGACCAGAAAGCCGACACCGAAACCAATCGCCGCCGCCAGCGATCCATAGCGGGCCGATGCCCAGATATAGGCCGCGCCGACCAGGAAGCCGATACCGCAAAACACCGCCAGCGCGGCAAGCATATAGACGATGGCCGCCGTCCGTGCTCGACGTATGGCGGCCACGGTTTCGCCCGAGGCGAAACCCGAGAGCAACGATGCCAGCAGTCCCATCTCGGCGGAACTAGCGACGCGTGAGCAGCGCGAACAGGAAGCCGACGCCGGCGGCGATAGCCAGCGACGTCACCGGCTTTTCGCGTACGCTTGCCACCATCTGCGCCTCGATATCCCTGGCATTACCGCGCAAGCTGTCGAAGGCGGCCTCCCCTTGGGCGCGCAACTGTTCGACGCCTTCGGCCGCCGCGCGCCGCGCCGTGCCGTAGCCGTGTTCACCGGTCTTGGCCAATTGTTTGGTGAGCTTGTCGATATCGGCCTTCAGCTGCCTGATGTCGGCTTCCAGATCCGGATTCGTCCGCGCTTCGTTGGCTGTCTTCCCTGCGACGGTGGCCATTGCTTAACTCCTTGTGATTGCTCGATTTCAAACGCGCCTTGCGTCTCAAGGTTCCGATGTCGAGACAAACTACCCGAAAACCCGGTCACGCGCACCCGATCCGCCCCGGCAAGGTGTCGGTCAGATCAGCGGCCGGCGGCCCTCGGACAGCCCCTCCCAGCCGGCGAGCTGTTTCAGACCTTCAATGTCGACGACACCGCAACCGCCGTCGCGCCAGACGATCAGCTGACGGTCCATCAGCTTGCGGATTGTCTTGTTGGTGTGAACCAACGACAAGCCAAGCGTATCGGCGATGTGCTGCTGCGTGATCGGTATCTGGATGGACTGCGTGCCGTTCAGGCCCACGACCTTGGCGCGGCTGGCGATGAAGGCGACAAGATAGGCGGCGCGTTCGATTGCGCTGCGGCGGCCGACACTGAGCAGGTTCTCGTCCAGCATCCGCTCTTCACGCGAAGCGATCCAGGTGATGTCGTAGGCGAGGCCCGGATGGTTGCGGTAGATCTCGAGCAGATTGTCGCGTTCGAACACGCAAAGCAGCATTGGCGACAGCGCCTCGACGGAATGCTGCATTTCCCCCATGACGCTGCCTTGCAGACCGATGAGATCGCCGGGCATGAGGTAATTGAGGATCTGCCGGCGGCCGTCCTGCAGCAGCTTGTAGCGGAACGCCCAGCCGGACAGCACAGTGTAGAGATGCGCGCTGTGGCTTCCTTCCACGAGAACCGTGGCACCCTTGTCGACCGCGAGTTCTCCCTTCTTGAACTTGCTGATGAAGGCCAGCTCCGGCTTCTCGAACTCCCGGAACACCGGCAGGGACCGCAACGGGCATTGCTCGCAGGGGTATTGACGGCTTGAGGAAGAGCGCCCGGTCTGGCTCGGCATTTCGACCCCCTTGCGAATGCCTGCCGTGAGCAGGTCTGTTTTTGCGTGTTGCCGAGATCGGCCTGTCGGCGGATGTCTTTTTTAAATGACAACACACCAAATTGCGATCATGACTCCCGGCGTTTCAAGGAGCAATTGCCTGTGCCCCAATTACTTGATGGATTGCGCATTCTTGTCCTGGAGGATGAGTTCCTCATCGCCATGGATGTCGAGCAACTCTGCCGTGACCACGGTGCAGGCGAGGTGGTGGTTGCCCGCGATTTGGCCGAGGTCGATGGCCGGAAGGTCGCGAAGGATTTCGACGCGGCCATTGTCGACCTGATGCTGGGTGGCGCCTCGACGCTCGAATTTGCCGCAGGCCTTCGTGAGACCGGCGTCCCGTTCGTGTTTGCGTCCGGTTATTCGGATGCGGATGAGATCAAGGCGTCCTTCCCGGGGGTGAGGCTGGTCACCAAGCCCTATTCGGGCGAAGACCTCGTCGAGGCCGTGGCGCTGGCCTATGGTCGCGGCTCCCCTGGCTGAGACTGACGCGACAACGTCCGAATCGCCGTTATGCGGCCCCGCATTTCAATGCGCAGCCGTTCCCGTGACCTGAGCCGAAATCGCGTCGGGGCCATACTCGTCCTCACCTGAGATTTTCAGGATTTCCTGCAGGCGCGTGCGGGCCCTGCTGACGCGGCTTTTGATCGTTCCGACCGCGCACCCGCAGATTTCGGCGGCCTCCTCATAAGAAAAACCCGATGCGCCGATCAGGATGATGGCTTCGCGCTGGTCCTCCGGCAATTGCTCGAGTGCCCCGCGAAAATCCTTGAGGTCGAGCTGGCCGTGCTGGGCCGGGTGCACTGCAAGCCGGGCCGTCATGATGCCGTCGCTGTCCTGCACCTCGCGACCGCGCTTGCGCATTTGCGAATAGAATTCATTGCGCAGTATCGTGAAAAGCCATGCCTTGAGGTTGGTGCCGGGCTGGAAGCTTTCATGCTTGTCCCAGGCCTTGACCAACGTTTCCTGAACGAGGTCATCGGCCTTGTCGGCATTCTGCGTCAGCGACACGGCAAAGGCCCGCAAGCTCGGGATCGCCCCAAGCAGATCGGTCTTGAAGCCTTGGGAGACCGCTGCCATGTCCCTAGTCCTTCTTCTGTGCGGGTTCGGCCTGTTCCAGTTGGCTGAGCAACTGGGCGAAGCGATCCGGCACATTGTCGGAGACCAGCTCGTCGTAATATTGTTTGAGTTTGCGTCCGATTTCGGAATTCGGCCCTAACGGATCGCCGTCGCCGTTCCGGCGCCTGCCCGTGACGCCAGCCAGAATATCTTTGGTCATGTCCTTCATTTCGCCCTTTATTTCCCAGAACTCAAGCCGCTCACAACACAACACAAGGCAAGCGGCACCCTCGTCTGGTTGCCCATCCCGGCACTAAAACGCCATTGCCGGTGATTCGTTCCATATCGGCGGAACTTTTTCAGAAAAGCGGCGTTGTTCCCACGGGGCTTGCAATCGGCATAGCCTGGAATCCGTTCAACGCGTCATCTGAGGGAGACGTCTATTATGAGCTTGTCCGCCACCATCGCTCCGCATCTGCCGTTCCTGCGGCGCTTTTCGCGTGCCGTCTCGGGATCGCAGGAGAGCGGCGACGCGCTGGTCGCCGCGATGCTTGAGGCGATCATTGCCGATGTCGACATCTTCCCCGAGGCGTCGAGTGACCGGATCGCACTATACAAGGTTTTCGCCAAGCTCTTCACATCGGTTGCCATCCGCGTTCCGCAAGAGCAGACACAGGCGGGCTGGGAACAGCGCGCGGCCGCCAATCTCAATGCGATCGCGCCGCTTCCCCGCCAGGCCTTCCTGCTGGTTGCCGTCGAAGGTTTCAGCGAGGACGAGGCGGCCGAGATCCTCGATGTCGGCGACCAGCAGTTCTCCGAGCTGCTTGCCCAGGCAAGCAACGAGATTTCCCGTCAGGTGGCGACCGACGTGCTGATCATCGAGGATGAGCCGCTCATTGCCATGGATATAGAGGAGATGGTCGAGAGCCTCGGCCATCGGGTGGTGGGCACGGCGCGCACCCATGCCGAAGCGGTGACGATGTTCGGCAAGACCCGACCGAAGATGGTGCTGGCCGACATCCAGCTCGCCGACGGCAGCTCGGGCATCGAGGCGGTGAACGAAATCCTCTCGTCGACATCGGTGCCGGTAATCTTCATCACCGCTTTTCCCGAGCGTCTGCTGACCGGAGAGCGTCCGGAGCCTGCCTTCCTCGTGACCAAGCCGTTCAATCCCGACATGGTGAAGGCGCTGATCAGCCAGGCGCTCTTCTTCGATCGGCAGGCCAAGGCCGCTGCATAAATCGCGGCCTCCGCGAGCCGGACAAGGACATAAAAGGCCACTGGGTGCGATGCATTCGGTGGCCTTCTTGACAAGCCGGATCGGCCGCCAGCGAATTTCCAGCCCGCGCTGCCTGGAACGGTTTGCAAGCATCGGCTTTTTCGGCGAATGGTGGAACAAACCGCATTTACCCACGTTTTCACCGTATCATTGGAAGGAGATGAACCATGCTTTACTGGGCGCTCGTATTTCTCGTCGTGGCGATTATTGCCGGCGCGCTTGGTTTCGGCGGCATCGCCGGCACATCCGCCGGTATCGCGCAGATATTGTTCTTCATCTTCCTCGCATTCCTGGTCATTTCGCTTTTGGCCGGCCTTTTCAGACGGGCGTGAGCCTGGCGACTGAATAGAGGAACACTGGAAGCCGCACCCCTCAAACGGTTTCCAGCCACCGCCGGGCGGTGTCCTTTACTGGACGCCGTCCGGCGGACCGCTTTAGGAAGGGTGGTTATCCCGATTCATTTGGAACCGATGTGGCAGGTGAGCGGTTCAGTCAGAGTTGGGGTGGACAGGTTGACCGATGCGCTCTAGGACTTCAGATAGAGAGGAAGGCGCACGGGGCGATGAAGTGATCGCCTTGCATCCCGCGGAGAGCGGCATGCAGCTTGGCCGGGCTCTTCTCCACGCGCTCCACAATGCCGGCATTTCCGTCCTCTATCAGGATCGCGAGATGAAGACCGTATGGGCCCGCAACATGCGCGCCCCGTGGGCCTCCGACGATGTCGATGGCAACGGCATTTTGCCGACGGCGCAGACCGACCGCATCGGCGCCGCCAAGCGCGATGTGATCGCGACCGGCAATCCCCAGCGCCTTGAAATCAGTGTCCCGGTCGAGAATGGCGTTCGCTGGTTTCAGATTTGGGTCGATGCCGACCGAGGCGACGATGGCGATGTACAGGGCGTCGTCACCACCATGGTCGAGACGACCGAGCAAAAGCGGCGTGAACAGACGTTGACGACGCTGCTGCGGGAAGTCAGCCATCGCTCGAAGAACCTCCTGGCGATCATCCAGAGCATCGCGACCCAGACCGGTCGCTATTCCGACGGCATCGGCGATTTCCTGACGCGCTTCCGCGGCCGGCTGCAGTCGCTGGCCTCCTCCCAGGATCTGGTGACATCCTCCAATTGGCGAGGGGCAGCCCTTCATGAACTGGTGGCGGGCCAGGTCGGCCGCTATGGCGCGAACCCGTCGCACAGCCTCCGTTTTCGTGGCGCCAATCCTTACCTCAATCCCAACGCCGCACTGCATATCGGGCTGGCGATGCATGAACTTGCCGTCAACTCGTTGAGCTACGGCGCCCTGTCCCGGCCGGATGGCTTCGTCGAGGTTACCGCCCAACTCGACGCTGCTGCCACGGGGGAGGTTGCGCTGTCGCTGACATGGGCCGAAACGATAGAAGCCAATCGCGGTGGCGGCGGTCAACGGCGCTTCGGAAGCGTTGCGTTGGAGCGGGTGGTGCCGGCATCCCTGAACGGAACCGCGAACCTGGATATCGGCGAGGGCCACCTCGAATATCGCCTTGTCGTGCCGCACAGCAATTTCGAGACGCAGTGAGAGCCTGGCAAACAACAATCCTTAACCGGCTGTTCACCATAAGCGCGGATGCTGTTTTTCCCAGATACCGTCGGAACCTGCCCCGCCTTCGGAGATTGTTGGCAGGCTCGAAGCACGGTACGGGAGGAATGTCTTGACGATTGCCGACATGAACAGATTGGAACAAGCCGCCCGTGTTTCGATGGGCGAATTTCTGGAATCCGAACCCTCCATGGAGGCACTCCCTGAAGCAGGTAGGGGGTTGATGAAGGGGATCGTTCTTGCCGCGGCCGCGATCATGGTGCTGGCCATTTTCTGGCAGTTGACCTGACTAAATCTGCTCTCCTCTCCGTCGCGCCAATTGAAGTCGCCGGGCAGGCTAACGCCGCAGCGTGAGGAGCCGCGGTTTTCTCCGAACTATTCGCGTAACGCTGTTGGAATGACAGGAACTTTTTGACGATGCCGGCCGTTAATGCGGCCAGAGGAACATCTGTCATGGAACACATAGCCGCGTTGCTGCTGGTGATCGGTTGCTCGAACACGATGGCCGAATGTCGGGAATTGCAGGTCCCTGTCAGTGTTTTTGCGACTGCTGACGAATGCACCGCTGAGCGCCCCTTCGCGATGGGCGACGTGCAGGGGCAGGCGCAGCATGTCGTCGCCAAATGCCTCGCGGTCGATCCCGCCCTGGAGGACGACTACGATCAGATTGTCTGGAAGGTGCGGCCAGATGGTAGTCTTGACGCTTCGTTGGCCATATCCAACCTCGTCATGGCATCTAACACGAACCGCCCAGAAAAAGACGACCTTAGCCAACAATAAATTGCAGCAGCAAAGGCCGTCGTTTCGTGCTAAATGGCGGTTGGAGCTTACCAAAGTGTGGACACAAGTGAGGAGTGACTCTATGCGGAAAATACTTATTGCCATGGTTGCGGTGGTTGCCGTCAGCGGCTGCACCACGACCGAGCAGGACGTCGTCGGCGGCGGCTTGATCGGCGCGGGGGTGGGTGG
>NZ_JAIUHE010000030.1:0-54177 GCF_020164995.1 Mesorhizobium sp. CO1-1-11 | reverse complement strand
GGGGGTGGGGCCGGGGGGGGGTGGGGACTCGACCGGGTTTCTCGTTAGGCGCGTCGTGCAACGCGCCTGATCTCATTGGCGTCCTCAGCGGACGCTGGCGACCGCATCGGAACGGCCGTCGTTGATCGTCACCCAAACGCCGGAATTCTCCGTCGATTGACGCTTGAGATAGGTGTAGTCGGTATCCGTCCAGGACAGCACCTTGGTCTCAAGATTGTCGAGGATGAACTCGCCGAGGCTGGTGCGCACGGTCAGCACCGCGTGGCCGTCGCCATTCGGCTGGCGCGCAACCGTCATCAAGAGGTCACCGGCCGGCACGCCCGCATCCATCAACTCGCGGCGCTTTTCCAGCGCGTAGTCCTCGCAATCGCCATAGCCATTGTCCGGGTAGGCCCAGTATTCCTCGGCACCGTAGTTTTCCATGTCGGTGCGCGGCTTGATGCGGGTGTTGACCGAATTGTTGATGCTCACGATCGTCGCCCAGAGCTTGCGGCTCAGGTCGACAGGCGCCCCCTTGGCGGTCTTCTCGTTGCATTCGCCGGGGATGCGTTGGCAGAATTCATAGTGGCCAACAGGCTGCGTCGTGCGTCCGCCGGTATGCATATAGGCCGGTCCCGCGGCATATGCTGATCCCCAGGCGGAAAGCTGCATCGCCATTGCCATCAGCAACAGCTTGCCCCTCGTTTTTTTCATTGTTCAGTCTCCCCGTTCGAAGGAGACAGTGCCACATCTGGATTTATTCGACGCAAAGGTCCGAAGTAGATTTTAAGTAAAACGTCTATAGAATAAACATAAAATTTGAATCATTTTAGTATTGAATTGGTTGGATTGCTGCGCTGGGGTTTCGGCAAATTCGGCCTCCCGCGGACCATTTCCGACTATGGCGACCTGCCATCCAAGACCTATCAATCGCCGCACCCCGAAATCGAAAAAGCCGGCCGCGAGGCCGGCTTGACGGGCATGCTTTGCGGCCCGATCAGGCGCGCGGCGTGTTGAATTCGGAATCGAGCGTCTCGGGGCGCTGGATGACGGCGAATTCGATGGCGACGCCATCTTCGAAATGCCGGACGATCTGACCCCGCATCGTGCCGAGCATGACCTGGACGCCGATCGCCGGTTTCACGTCGATCTCGATCGCGGCGCCCGACAGCGACAGATCGATGATCCGGCACTGATACTGGCGGCCGTCGGTGAGCTGCAGCACGCTCGTCGGGTTGCGGGGCGAGACGCGCTCGTGGCGGCGGTCTTCCGGCAGGTCGAGTTCGTGCTTGTTGGCAAGCCATGTCAACTGCGCGGCGAGTTTGTCCTTCTTGCGGTCGGACGCGATCACCGTCATTGCGAAGCCATCCGGCAGCGTGCGTGTCAGCACACCCTCGATGCGGCCGATATGGTCGATATAGGCGATGACTTTCTCGCCGGGCATGCCAATGCGGTCGGTGCGAAGCGCCACGTTGCCGGGCGACATGTCCACCACCTGGCATGGGTGCTCGGTGCGGTCCTCCAGCATGAAACGTCCGTAGATTTTGACCCGGACGCGCTGAAAGTTACGCCTTTCAGCTTGGGACGGCGCGTAGTCGACCGCCGCTGACCTCATGACTGCCTACACCCCGTTTGGCATTCCCGCGCGTGGATGCGAGGAACTTCAGCAGAGAACTACAACAAATCGGGTTAACAAAGGGGAAAAACGAGCCTGCAAGACCATGCGATCGTCAACTATTCGTCCCGCCCGCCATCGAAAACGACGAGATGGCGGATGCGGCGGGCACGGCCGAGCGCGGAGATCGTTTCGGGCGCCTCGATCTCGTCGGGAACGAGCGAGGGAACGTTGATCGCCGGACGGCTGTTCAGCAGTTCCTTCTCCGGGTCGATGACGCGGATGGAATCGATCAAGGCGTCGGTGATCGGATCCGCGCCCAGCCAGAACGGCTTCTCCACGGCGGTGATCACGCCGAGGCAGCGTGGATTTTCGATGCCGCCGTCGAGCGGCAAGGCGAGCAATTCGAACTTGTTGGAGCGGCCGTTGCGGCTGAAGCCCTCGAAAATGATCAGCACGACCGATTTCTGCTCGAAAACCCCGTGAATGAGCCGCGAAACCAGCCTCTGATCCTTCTCCCGCCACAGCGACGGGAAGGAGAATCCCTTGAGTTCGCGGCCGTAGGAGGCGCAGAGCCTGGTGCCGGCCAGGCGAAATACAGGCTGCCCACGCGTGTCCTTTTCGAGGATGAACGTGTCGGCCAGCAGCGACTTGATATCGGCCGGCTCGACTTCCGATCGCTTCGGAGCGGGGCGTCCGTCACGCAGGCGGTTCCAATAGTGGAACAGCGTGATCGATCCGTTTTGGTTCATACTACAAAGCTCCGCGCATTCTGTCGTCTGATGTCCCATCGGTGAACAGAAGGGCGCCCTCCGATGACCTACATGCGTTGGGGAGCAGGAAGCGTGCCAGCGTCGTTAACACTTGTTCACGGGTCGGGGCCGTTAAGGTTAACAACTGGTTTACGTTGCGCCCTGGGCCGCCGCGTGGCACACCAAAACCACTCCAGAAGCGGTCGTTTCGCGACGATCGGCAGCACTTCAGTCAAGAGTTTTAGGGGAGCAGGGGCTCGACCGGCCGTTCAGGGGAAACCTTGGACGGCTTCTTTTTTGATTCGCCCCATTGATTCGGAGCGGGACGATTCGCCGTTTGCGGTTCCATCGGCGGTGATCTAGATGCTCGCCAGACCGAACCAGCCCAGTCGAACCAGCCCAGTCGAACCAGCATCGAGTGCGATTGCAGATGAGCGAACAGCAAAATCCGTCCGAGCCCGAACCGGCCGAGACCATGCCGCCAACGGTGCGTGAGCCGGTGTTCAATCTGCCGCCGATCGTGCTGGCGGTGATCGGCATCTGCGCGGTCGTCTACCTGCTGCAGCAATATGCGCTGAACGACGCCCAGCAGATGACGCTGCTCTATGACGGAGCTTTCATTCCGGTCCTCTATACCGGCCGGTACGGGTTCGACTGGTTTCTCTTCACTCGGCCTTTCACCTATGCCTTCATGCATGGCGGCTTTGCCCATATCGCCATCAACATGGTCTGGCTTGCCGCCTTCGGCTCGCCGCTGGCCAATCGGCTCGGCGCGCTTCGGTTCGCGTTGTTCTTTGCCGCCACGGGGTTGGCTTCGGTGGCGCTCTTCTGGGCTATGCATCCGTACGGAGAAGCGCCGCTGGTCGGCGCATCGGGCGCCATATCGGGCATGATGGGGGCTGCGGCGCGCTTTGGCTTCCGCACCGGCCGCTCGGCCGGCAAGGCTGCTTTTGCCGGCCCGGTGCTGCCGGTCGGGGTCGTGCTGCGCTCGCGCGGCGTCGTCATCTTCCTGGCCATGTGGATGATCATCAATCTGGCCACCGGCCTTCTCGGCTTCGCGCCCGGCGTGGATGGCCAGGTCGCCTGGGAGGCCCATATCGGCGGCTTTGTCGCGGGCTTCTTCGGCCTGCGCTGGTTCGACGGGATATGGCAAGCGCCCGAATGGGAGACCTCCGACCGGGCTTGAAATGCAACCGATCACGGCGCACGATGTTCACTCTTATGTGAAAGCCGGTCAGGCAGGAACCGGTTGGCAAAGTAGAGGAGGACGCCATGACGGTTAAGGCCATTCTCGAGCAAAAAGGCCATGACGTGTTGACGCTCGGGCCGAACGAAAAACTGAGCGAAGCCATCCGCATCCTTGCCGAGCACAGGATCGGCGCGCTGGTCATCACCAATGGCGATCGCAAGATCGTCGGCATCCTTTCGGAGCGCGACATCGTGCGCGTGGTAGCCAGGGAAGGCGGTGCCGCCCTCGATTTAGCAGTGCGTTCGGCGATGACGCCGAAGGTGAAGATCTGTAACGAAAACCACACCGTCAACGAGGTGATGGAGATCATGACCAGGGGCCGCTTCCGCCATCTCCCGGTGGAAAAGGACGGCCTGCTCGATGGCATCGTATCCATCGGCGACGTGGTCAAGCGCCGCATCGAGGACGTCGAGCGCGAGGCCGAGGAAATCCGGGCCTACATCGCCACCGCCTGAGCGGTCGGCAACCGCCGGCCGGGTGCCGGCCGGCGGCACCAAGGCTACCTGTTGTCGAGTTCGGAGCGAACGAGTTCGAGCCCGAGCCTCGTGATGCGGTAGGGCCCGCCGCCGGACGACGAAACCGCCTTCTTGCGTTTCAATTTTCGAAACAGGTCGAGATCGACGCCGGGGTAATGCCAGCCGTCGCGGGTCAGGCATTTGACCGAGGCGATCCGTTTCTTGTCGTTCCTTTCGATTTCAATGCGTCCGCCCTGCGCGAGCAGGTGCAGGATGCGCTGTTCAATGCGCGAAATATCCATGTGAAGAGTTCCCGGAAAACGAAAAATACCGCCGCCGCGAAGCTTCGCGGCACGGGGTTTCAGGTTTTCTGCCCTGCCTCGCTACGAGGTCAGGGCCTCACCGGGACTGCGCGTAAGTGGACATCCACTCTCCATTGAGACGAACGGATACAGGCGAAAGCGGTCGAAGAGGCCAGCCCCCGGGTTTGCGCCCGCGGCTTTGCGCTTGTCTCTTTTGGCGGTTTGCACTAGCGAAGTTGCATTAATGCACTTCAGTCCGTAGGCCACAATGAGCATCATCGACACTCGCACCCCTGACGCAAAACGCCTGATATCCGGCGCCACCGGCGACTGGGAGATCATCATCGGCCTCGAGGTGCACGCACAGGTCATCTCGGAAGCAAAGCTGTTCTCCGGCGCTTCGACCGCTTTCGGTGCCGCGCCCAATGCCAATGTCAGCCTTGTCGATGCGGCAATGCCAGGCATGCTGCCCGTCATCAACGAGGAATGCGTCAAGCAGGCGATCCGCACCGGCCTGGGGTTGAAGGCGCAGATCAACCACAAGTCGGTCTTCGACCGGAAGAATTATTTCTATCCGGACCTGCCGCAGGGCTACCAGATCTCGCAGTTCAAGCAGCCGATCGTCGGCGAGGGCACGGTCATCGTCTCGGTCGGCCCCGACCGCCAGGGCGAGTTCGAGGACATCGAGGTTGGCATCGAGCGCCTGCACCTGGAGCAGGATGCCGGCAAGTCGATCCACGACCAGCACCCGACCATGTCCTATGTCGACCTCAACCGCTCCGGCGTGGCGTTGATGGAGATCGTGTCGAAGCCTGACATGCGCTCCGGCGATGAGGCCAAGGCCTATGTGACCAAGCTGCGGACCATCATGCGCTATCTCGGCACCTGCGACGGCAACATGGACGAAGGCTCGTTGCGCGCCGACGTCAATGTCTCGGTACGTCGGCCAGGTGGCGAATTCGGCACGCGCTGCGAAATCAAGAACATGAACTCGATCCGCTTCATCGGCCAGGCCATCGACTACGAGGCGCGCCGGCAGATCGCCATCATCGAGGACGGCGGTAGGATCGACCAGGAAACGCGGCTGTTCGACGCCGTCAAGGGCGAGACGCGCTCGATGCGCTCCAAGGAAGAGGCGCACGACTATCGCTACTTCCCCGATCCCGACCTTCTGCCGCTGGAATTCGACCAGGCCTATGTCGATAGGCTGGCCAAGGAATTGCCGGAACTGCCCGATGACAAGAAGCTGCGGCTGATCTCCTCGCTCGGCCTCTCGACCTACGACGCCGCCATCCTGGTGTCGGAAAAGCCGATCGCCGATTATTTCGAGAAGGTGGCGGCCGGTCGCGACGGCAAGCTCGCCGCCAACTGGGTCATCAACGATCTGCTGGGTGCTCTCAACAAGGCCGGCAAGGACATTGAATCCGCTCCGGTTTCGCCAGACCAGCTTGGCGCTGTCATCGATCTGATCAAGGAAGGCACCATCTCCGGCAAGATCGCCAAGGACCTGTTCGAGATCGTCTGGAACGAGGGTGGGGATCCGCGCCAGCTGGTCGAAAGCCGTGGCATGAAGCAGGTCACCGATACCGGGGCCATCGAGAAGGCGGTCGACGAGGTGATCGCGGCCAATCCCGACAAGGTCGAGCAGGCTCGCGCCAAGCCCACCATGGCCGGCTGGTTCGTCGGCCAGGTGATGAAGGCGACTGGCGGCAAGGCCAATCCGCAGGCCGTCAACGACCTCGTCAAGGCCAAGCTGGGCATCGAGTAAAAGCATGTTCGTTCGCACCGCCGGGGATCGCGACCTCGCAGCCGTCCGGGCGTTGCTGGTCGAGACCTGGCATGCGACGTATGACGCCATCTATGGCGCGGAACGGGTCACCGAAATCACCAATGAATGGCACTCCATCGCCTCATTGAAAGCCAGGCTGGTAAAGCCGAGCAGCGAGTTCCTCGTTGCCGATGACGGCAAGCGCATTGGCGGCATGGCGTTTGCCGACAGCGTCGATGGCGGCGGCGTGGTCATGCTCAGGCAGCTCTATGTGCTTCCCTTGCTGCAGGGTCGTGGTATCGGCGGCATGCTCCTCGACGAGATCATCGAGAGTTTTCCGGAAGCTCACCGCATTCGGCTCGAAGTGGAAGAGAAGAACACCCGCGCCGTTGCCTTTTATCAGGCCAACGGCTTCGTTCAGATCGGCCGCACCGAGAATTGCGGCTCCGCCGGCTCTGCCATCCCGGCGCTGATCTATGAACGGGTACTTGCCGGCTGAGCACCGTGGCGGCGTGATCACCTTCGCGCGAGCGCGCGTCGCGGGATCTGTTTTCGTTTGACGGCCCCGGTGTCCGGCACCAAAGCTGCCTAGGCCGACCCGTGTGAAGCCGGAATAAACCGACACACGCGGGATGGCTTTGGGGGGAACCATGCCAAGTCTGCCGGAACTGATGCCGACCGAGGTGTCGGACGAAACCTTTGGTGGCGTCACCTATCACATAGCGGGTGAACTGGTGCCCGTGCTTTCCGTCGATGTGACGCGGATGCCTGTCTATTTCGAGCACCACATCCTGCTGTGGAAGAATTCCACAATCACCATCGGCCTGAAATCGCTGAAGGGCGCGCTGAAGCGCATGATGGCCGGCATGCAGATCTTCGTCACCGAGGCGTCGGGGGCGGGCATCATCGCCTTCAGCCGTGATGGGCCGGGTCACATCGTGCCGATTCACCTGCGGCGAGGCGAGGAGATACAGGTCCGCGAGCACCAGTTTCTGGCCGCCACCGGCAATGTCGACTACACGTTCGAACGCGTACGCGGCCTGGCGACGATGCTGTTCGGCCAGAGTGGCTTCTTCATCGACCGGTTTCGCGGCGATACCGGTGACGGCATCGTCTGGCTGCACGGCTATGGCAACGTTTTTGAAAAGACGCTCGCTCCGGGCGAGATCATAGACATCGAGCCCGGCGGGTGGCTGTTCAAGGATGCTTCGGTCAGGATGGAGACCAAGATCGACCGGCTGTCGAGCGGCTTCTTCGGTGCCAACTTGAATTTCATCGTCAACCGCTTCACCGGGCCGGGCAGGGTCGGCATTCAGTCGATGTACCTGCATATGCCGACCGAGGAATAGGCTGGGAGCCAGAAGCCAGACGGATGAAGCCTGGCCAGCGCGAACGCGGCGGTGACTTATCAGCGGTTCGGTTTCCCCGTGCCATGGCATCGGCAGGGCGAGCCTTCGACCTTGATTGAGAATGCCAACGCCGATCAGGCGGCGGGAACTTCCACATTGTCGATCAGCCTGGTTTTTCCCAGCCAGGCGGCGGCGAGAACGCGGCCCGCGCGGTCGCGCCGCCATGGCGTGAGTGTCAGGCTTTCGCGGGCCTCGACATAATCCACCGTCTGGAAGCCGGTCGTGACCAAGACGCGGCCTGCTTCGCCGATCGTTTCCTCCTGTCCTGCGCCCGCCGCCAGCGCGGCAGCTGCCTTGCGCAGAATGACGTTGAATTGGCGAGCGATCTGGAGTTCGGCTTCATCGAGATAGGCGTTGCGCGACGACATGGCGAGGCCATGCGCGTCGCGTATGGTCGGCGCGCCGATGATCTCGACGGGCAGGTCGAGGTCGCGGCAAAGCTGCCTGACGACGCAAAGCTGCTGGTAGTCCTTTTCGCCAAAGATGGCGAAGTCGGGTGCGGCCTGCAGGAGAAGCTTGGCCACCACTGTGGCGACGCCGTCGAAAAAGGTGGGGCGAAAGTCCGTTTCGAGCCCGGCTGACGGGCCGCCGACCGAGATCCTCGTGGCAAAGCCTGCGCGATACATCTCGCTGACACCGGGCGTGAAGGCAAGGTCGGCTTTGGCCGCGGCCAGCATGTCGAGGTCGCGGGCCAACTGGCGCGGGTACTTGTCGAGATCCTCGGTCGGTGCGAACTGCGTCGGGTTGACGAAGATCGACACCACGCAACGATCAGCCCTTTCGAGGGCGATCTTGACCAGCGAAAGATGCCCGTCATGCAAGGCGCCCATGGTCGGCACCATGGCGATGCGTTGTCCGTCGCGTCGCCAGTCGCGGATTCGCGCGCGAAGCGCGGCAACGCTATCGACGACGTGGGGCCGGCTCACGCGTCATCCCCGCCGTTGGTTTTTGAAAAGACGTGGGCGGGCCCGGGGAAAACGCGATCCCGCACCTCCGATGCGTAGCGCTCCGCGGCATGCGTGATCACGCTGCGCAGGTCGGCGTATTGCTTGACGAATTTAGGCACGCGGTCGACCGTCAGCCCGACCATGTCGTCGACGACCAGGATCTGGCCGTCGCAATCGCCGCTGGCGCCGATGCCGATGGTTGGAATGGCTATGCGGCGGGTAATGTCGGCGGCGACCGTCTCGATCGTGCCTTCGATGACCACCGAGAACGCGCCGGCCTTCTCGACCGCCTGCGCGTCGGCGATCAGGGCGGCTACAGTCTCGTCCGTGCGGCCCTTGATCTTGTAGCCGCCATCCTTTTCCACCGATTGCGGCTGCAGGCCGATATGGCCCATGACCGGGATGTCGGCGGCCACGATCGCGGCAATCTGACGAGCCATGTCGACGCCGCCTTCGAGCTTCACCGCCTGGCAGCCGGTCTCGCCGACGATGCGCCGTGCCGAGGCCAGGGCTTGCACGGCAGACCTCTCATAGCTGCCGGCCGGCATGTCGACGACCACGCAGGCCCTGGCCGAGCCCCTCATCACGGCTTGGCCGTGCGCGATCATCATCTCCAGAGAGGCGCCCAGCGTCGTCTCGTGGCCATGCAGGACCATGGCGACGCTGTCGCCGACCAGGAGCAGGTCGACATGAGGATCGAGCAGGCGAGCGATCGGGTAGGTGTAGGCGGTGAGGCAGACGATCGGCGTGCCGCCCTTGCGGCGGCGAATCAGGTCGGCGCCGATGCGAACGTCGGTGGTCGGCAATTGCGTGGCCAATCGTCGCCTCCTTCGGCCCCAGCGGGACAGGATTTTCGCATGGGCGCGCAGAGCTTTAGAAAGAGCGGCAAGGCTTGGCAAGCGCGCATCCGGTCACCCCCGGGGGATCACAGGCTGGTGTCGGGTCCCTGGCGCGCCATTTGCGCGCTCCTCGTGGCAAAACCCTTGCCTTCCCGAAGGCCTGACGCCATAAGCAGGAAACGGGCGCCGCCAGCGCGAGGGTTCTGAGATGAAGACTTTCCTGACGCAGTTTTTCACCTGGTGGAACAGCCAGACGCTGGGAACGCGCCTGCACACATGGCGCTACGGCAAGAGGGTCGGCCAGGACGAGGCCGGCAATGTCTATTACGAAGGCGGTATCGATTCGGAAGGCCGCACGCGTCGCTGGGTCATCTACCGCAACTATTCGGAAGCTTCGGCCATTCCGCCGGGCTGGCACGGCTGGATTCACCATCGTGTCGATATCGCTCCCCCCAGCGATGACTACCGGCCGCGCGACTGGCAAAAGCCGCATTTACCCAATCTGACCGGCACGCCATCGGCCTATCGTCCGAAGGGCTCGGTGCTGACCAATCAACACCGCCCGCAGGTCACCGGCGACTACGACGCCTGGACGCCGGGCTCGTAACGGCGCGAGTTGCAAAGGTAAGGTGCAGGCCGGTCCTTTATCGCCACAATTGGTGTTTAGCTGCTTGCTGATCAGAAAACGGCGACTAGCCTTGGCGATCGACGGAATCACCTGGGCGCGAACCACCGGTACCCCTGCATGAGCTTTTTCAACCCGATATCGACGGGCGGCCTGACGTTAGCAGCCAGCCTCGCCGTCAGCACCATCGCCTTTGCGGCTTCACCCGCACCCGCACCCGCGCCCGCCGCCCCGGCGCCGGCGGCGCCCGCGGGATCGGATCGCATCACCAACCCGGTCGCCGAGTTCGCCGGCATCGACAAGATCACCGGCCGCATCATCACCTTCGATGTCTATATCGACGAGACGGTGCAGTTCGGCGCCCTGCAGGTCACGCCGCGCGTCTGCTATTCCCGGCCGCAGAACGAACAGCCGAAAACAGATTCTTTCGTCGAGGTCGACGAGATCACGCTCGACCGCAAGATCCGCCGTATCTTCACCGGTTGGATGTTTGCCGAAAGTCCGGGGCTCAACGCCGTCGAACATGCCGTCTATGACGTCTGGCTGAAGGAATGCAAGCAGAAGTCGGATGTGCCGGCGCCCGATGCTGGCAAGAGTGGCGCGACCAAAGCCGATGGGGCGAAAGCCGACGCGTCGAAGCCAGCCGCGACCAAGCCAAAGCCCCCGGTCGCTCCGGACGCGGCACAGCCCGACGACGCCGTGGAACCGGCTACGACGGACACCAACTGATCTCTTGGAACCGCCATGGCTGGCGCGCGTTGGACCATCACCACGCGCGTTGAGGATACGCCAATGTCGGACAGCAAGCGGATCATGGCCAACAAGGCCGAGTTGCTGGAGCTCGAAAAGGGGTTCTGGACGGGCGACACTGCCTATTATGCTGCCAATGTCGACACCGAATGCCTTGTGGCATTTCCACAGTTGGCACAGGCCATGGACAATGCCGATCTGGCCAAGACCGCAGCCAAACCCAACCGCTGGCGCGACCTCGACATCAAACTCAAGGGAATAATCGAACCCGGCAGCGATATCGTCATGCTGACCTATGAAGCGCATGCGACGCGCGAAAATGGCGAGCCCTATGCGGCGCTGGTCAGCACCGGCTACGTCCATCGCGTCAACGGCTGGAAGATGATGTTCCACGCGCAGACGCCGTTCGAGGCGTCGCCCAAGTAGGGCCTGATCCTACGGAAAAAAAACCGCTTCGCCTTTCAGCGCGTCTGCCAGCATCTTTTCATATTTGCCGCGCGGCACGTCGACCGCGCCGAAGCGCTTGAGGTGCTCTGTCGTGAACTGCGTATCGAGCAGCGCGAAGCCGCGTGCCTTCAGGCGCTCGACGAGATTCACCAGGCAGGTCTTCGACGCGTCCGTCTCTTTGGAAAACATGCTTTCGCCGAAGAACACCCGTCCGAGCGAGACGCCATAGAGGCCGCCGACCATACGCCCCTCGCGCCAGGCCTCGACCGAGTGGCAATGACCCATGCGGTGCAGTTGCACATAGGCTTCGCGGATCGGCGCATTGATCCAGGTAGAGCGGCGCTCCTCGCGTTTTTCGGCACAGCCATCGATCGTCGCCTCGAAATCGAAATCGAAACGGATTTCGAACGGGTGCCTGCGGATCGTCTTCTTCAGGCTTTTGGGTGTGTGAAAATCGTCGAGCGGAATGATGCCGCGCGTCTCCGGCCGCACCCAGAAGACCTCCGGGTCACCAGCACTTTCGGCCATGGGGAAGACGCCCGAGGCGTATGCCTTGAGCAGAAGGTCGGTCGGGATGCGATAGCCTGGCGCGTAGGGACGGGTCATCGCGTCATTATAGCGGCAAGTTGAGGCTATTCGCCCTTGGCCAGATATTTTTCCAGCCAGTGGATGTCGTAGTCGCCATTGGCGATGTCGGCATTGCCGACGAGATCGCGAAACAGCGGCAACGTCGTCTTGATCCCGTCGACGACGAATTCGTCGAGCGCCCGCCGCAGCCGCATCATGCATTCGACGCGGTTGCGGCCATGCACGATCAGCTTGCCGATCAGGCTGTCATAGTAGGGTGGGATCTTGTAGCCCGAATAGACGCCGGAATCGACGCGGATGCCGAGGCCGCCTGGCGTGTGAAAATGCGTGATGGTGCCGGGCGAGGGGGTGAAGGTGCGCGGATCCTCGGCGTTGATGCGGCATTCGATGGCATGGCCGTTGAACTTGATGTCTTCCTGCTTGACCGAAAGGCCGCCGCCGGACGCGACGCGGATCTGCTCGTGGACCAGATCGATGCCGGTGATCGCTTCCGTCACCGGATGCTCGACCTGCAGGCGCGTGTTCATCTCAATGAAATAGAACTCGCCGTTCTCGTACAGAAACTCGATGGTGCCGGCGCCCGAATAGCCGAGATCGGCGATCGCCTTTGCGCAGATGCCGCCGATGCGGGACCGCTCCTCGGCGTTGAGCGCCGGCGAATTGGCCTCTTCCCAGACTTTCTGGTGGCGCCGCTGCAGCGAGCAGTCGCGCTCGCCGAAATGCACGCCGCCGCCGAAGCCGTCGCCAAACACCTGCACCTCGATGTGGCGCGGTTTCTCCAGGTATTTCTCGATGTAGACCGCGTCGTCGCCGAAGGCCGCGCCCGCTTCCGAGCGTGCCGTCTGCAGTGCGATTTCGAGGTCTGCCTCCGTATGCGCTACTTTCATGCCGCGTCCGCCGCCGCCGGCCGACGCCTTGATGATAACGGGATAGCCGATCTCGGCGGCGATGCGCCTGGCTTCCTTCTCCTCGGTCACCGCACCGTCGGAGCCGGGCACAACCGGAATGCCGAGGCGCTTTGCCGTGCGCTTGGCCTCGATCTTGTCGCCCATGATGCGAATGTGGTCGCCGGACGGGCCGATGAAGGTGATGTTGTGCGCCGCCAAAATGTCGGCGAACTTGGCGTTCTCCGACAGGAAGCCATAGCCCGGATGCACGGCGTCGGCGCCGGTAATCTCACAGGCCGCGACGATCTGGTGGATGTTGAGATAGCTGTCGCGCGACGGCGGCGGACCGATGCACACGCTTTCGTCGGCGAGCCTGACATGCATGGCGTCAGCGTCGGCGGTCGAATGCACCACCACCGTCTGGATGCCAAGTTCCTTGCAGGCGCGCAGCACCCGGAGCGCGATTTCGCCGCGATTGGCGATGAGGATCTTCTGGAACATCAGGTCCGCTCTATTCGATCACGACGAGCGGCATGCCGTATTCCACCGGCGTCGCGTCCTCGAACAGGATCGCCGTCACCGTGCCCGCGCGCGGCGAGGGGATCTGGTTCATCGTCTTCATCGCCTCGATGATCAGCAGCGTCTGGCCTTCCTTGATCTTCTGGCCGACCTCGATGAACGGCTTTGCGTCGGGCGACGGCGCCAGATAGGCGGTGCCGACCATGGGCGAGGTCACCGCGTTTTTCGACACGTCGACCGCCGCCGGGGCAGCCGCGGGCTGGGTTGCCGTTGGTGCATAGGTGGGCTGCGGGGCCGCAATCGCGTGAACGGCGGGCGCCTGCCGCGACACCCGTACCTTCAGGTCGCCGAGTTCCACCTCAATCTCTGTCAGATTGGTGTCGTTCAGTATGCCCGCCAGATCGCGGATCAGTTGCTGGTCAACACCGGTCTTCTTTATCGACATTTTCGAGCCTTCTGTTTGTTGGCCGGTCATAGGCGTGCGGCGAGCGCTTGCAGCGCCAGCGTGTAGCCGAGCGGCCCAAAGCCACAGATCATGCCGACAGCGACCGGCGCGACCATGGAGACGTGGCGGAACGGTTCCCGCGCGTGAATGTTGGAAAGGTGAACTTCGGCAACCGGCAATGGCGCGATCGAACGGATGGCGTCGTGGATTGCGATCGAGGTATGGCTATAGGCGCCTGGGTTGATGACGATGCCGGCGGCTTTGTCGCCGGCCTCCTGGATCCAGTCGACGAGATCGCCCTCATGGTTCGACTGACGGAAATCGATCTCGATCCCAAGCGACGCACCTGCCTGCTTGCAGTCGTCGGCGATGGCGGCAAGCGTCTTGCCGCCATAGATGCCCGGCTCGCGCTTGCCGAGCGCGTTGAGATTGGGACCGTTCAGGACAAAAACCGTTTTCAAAAAAACCGACCTTTTCCGGCGCCAGCATCAAGCCGGCGCGCTGGGCCTCTATACCGGGCATAGTCGCCCGCGGAAAGAGCGCAAGTGCGTTCTTTCACTGTCCACAACAGGCCGAAATGCGCCCGTGAAGAAAACCGCTTGCCGCTCAAAGCGCGGCTTTCGCCGCCTCGATCTTTTCGGCAAGCACTTCCTGCCCGAGCGCCCCGAACACGACCTCGTTGCCGACGACGTAGGACGGGGTTCCGGTGATCTGCAGTTTGTTGGCAAGATCGTAAGTTTTGGTGAAGGCCTCGGTGATCGATGGGTCCTTCATCTTCTCGTGCAATGCCGCCTCGTCGGCGCCGAGCGAAAGCGCGATCTTGATCGCGGTTGCCTCGGTGGCGCGCCCCTGGCCGCCGAGCAGCGCATTGTGGAACTCGCCGTATTTCTCCGGCATCATCAGGTGAAACGCCATCGAGACGACGCTCGCCTTCTGCGAATCCGGGCCGAGGATCGGGAATTCCTTGAGCACGAAACGCAGGTCCGGATCGGACTTGGTAAGCGCCCGCATGTCCTCGATGGCGCGTTTGCAGAAGCCGCAATTGTAGTCGTAGAACTCGACGATCGTGACCTTGCCGTTCGGGTTGCCGACGACGCCGTCGAAGGTGGAATTGAAGATCTGGTCCTTGGCGTTCTTGATGACGCCCAGTGCCGCGAGCCGCTGTTCCTCCTTCTGCTTGGCCTCGAGCGCGTCCTGCACTTCCAGCAGCACTTCCGGATTCTTCAGGAGATAGTCGCGGATGATTCCCTCGACCTCGGTGCGGTCGATTTTGGTATCGGCTGCCGTCTGGACAGGCTGAGCCGTCTGGACAGCCTGTGCCGTTCCGGCCTTCGCAACCTGCGGACTGCCGGCCACAAAACCGAAAGCCAGCATGGCAAGGGCGACCGCAACCCCCGTGGTGCCCAGCAGCAGTGCCTTTTTCATCGTTGTCGTTCCTTCTGCCTGTTTTCCGGTCTGGCTGTGTCGCAGCACGCGGCCGGAAGGTTCATGAGATTACTGGCTCTTGCCTGACGATTTGTAGTTTATGATGTCCTGGGCGCGTATCCAGCGCGGCTCGCCGCGCTTCATCTGCTGTTGCGCCCGCATGGCGAAGATCTTGGCATCCTTGTAGTTGCCGGAATAGAAATGGCCTTCGGCGGTGGCAAGCTCCGCGCCCGGTATGTCTCCCAGCTCCCCGTAAGCCTGCGCCAGATAACGATATCCGGTGGAGTTTTCCTTGTCGCGGCCCAGGCCATTGTTGATCTGCACGACAGCTTTCTTCAGCGAGTCTGGCGTGCCGACCGCCATCAGCGCCTGGCCAAGCGAGACAGGCAGCAGGCCGGACCGTGCCGGGTCGAGGCTGACCGCTTTGGAATAAGCGTCGGCAGCATCCGCGGGCTTGTTGGCTTTCATCAGAATATCGCCGAGCAGCTCCTGGAAGTAGGCATTCTTGGGCTGCGCCTTGATCAGGGCGTTGGTCTTGGTGAGCGCCGCGGCGATGTTGCCGTAGAGATAGGCCGACTGGGCATCGCCATACAGCGCCGCCATGCTGCCCCGCATCTTTTGCATCAGCCGCGTCGCGGCGGCCTGGCCTTCCATGTAGACGGCAATCTTCACCCGCATCATGTCGTGGCGCTGCTGCAGTGCCGGCGCGTCGATCTTGTCGACATTGGGGCTCTGTTTGACCAGCACCTCGAGGTTGGCGATGCGGTCCTGCGGCATCGGGTGGCTGATCCGGTAGGGATCGACCTGCGCGCCCGACAGCGACAGCGCGGTCTGGAAGCGGTGGAAGGTCTTCAGCATGCCCATGCCGGACTGGCCGGTGGCATTGAGATAGGTGATGGCCGAGCGGTCGGCCGTGATTTCCTCGGTGCGCTGGTAAGCGAGGATGCTGCGCTGCGCCATCTCGCCGCCGCCGGCCGCCACACCCATGCCGGCGCCGGCAAGGCTGCGGCTGTTCGTGGTCGCACCGGCAACGATCGCGCCGGCACCGAGCAAGGTGGCGATGATGGCCATGGTCTTGGCGCGTTCGAGCTGGTCGCGAAGCTTCTGCTGGTGGCCGCCGGCGATATGCCCGGCTTCGTGTGCGATGACGCCGATGATTTCGTTCGGCGTCTCAGCCGTCATCAACGCGCCGGTGTTGATGAACAACCGGCGCCCGGTGACGAAGGCGTTGAAGCTGGAATCGTTGACCAGCACGATGTCGATGCCGTCATTCGCCAGCCCGGCGGCCCTGAAGATCGGCCGTGCATAATCGCGCACCAGGGCTTCGATCTCGGCGTCGCGGACCACTGGCACGCCTTGGGCGAAGGCGGTCTGCGAACCGGCAACCGCAACCGCGGCGGCAAGCGAAACCGTCGCGAAGACACGCGCTGCCCGGGCAATCGTCGATCTGGGTCGGCTCAACATAATGTGTCCACTGGTAGACGAGCGGGCGAAAGATGAAAAGTCGGCGCCTGAAAAACTTCCTCAACTTGTGATCCTCACATCAATCGGGCATTTGTGCGGCGCATGCGTCAGGACCTGGCGCGCTCAATCCTCGGGACAGGGGTAAAAATGGTCGTTTCGCTCTCCCATCGCGGCAATGTCGAGCCGTTCCACGCCATGGATGTGCTGGCCGAAGCGAACCGGCTGAAGGTCCTGGGCATACCGGTGATTTCCATGGCGGTCGGCCAGCCATCCGATCCAGCGCCCGTACGGGTTCGCGCCGCCGCCGCCAAGGCGCTGGAGGTTGGACGCATAGGCTATACCGACACCTTGGGTCTGGCCCCGCTGCGCAAGGCGATCGCCGGGCATTACGCGGATCACTATGGCCTCGATGTCGATCCCGGCCGGATCGCGGTGACCACCGGATCGTCGGCGGCCTTCAATCTCGCCTTCCTGGCGATGTTCGACCCGGGCGACCGGGTCGCCATCGCCGCGCCCGGCTACCCCGCCTATCGCAACATCATGGCAGCCCTTGGCATCGACGTGGTTGAAATCGAGCTCGGCGACGCGGCTTATCTGCATGCTGGCCATCTGGAAGCCGCGCATCGCGAGGCGCCGCTGAAGGGCGTGCTGTTCGCAAGTCCGGCCAATCCGACGGGCGCCGTCATCTCAGCCGACGAGCTGGCGACGCTGGTCACCACGGCGGAATCGCTCGGCATCGCCGTCATTTCCGATGAGATCTACCATCGGCTGGCCTATGGCGCCCCCGACACCACGGCACTCGCCTTCAGCGGCAGCGTGACGGTTATCAACTCCTTCTCGAAATACTACTGCATGACCGGCTGGCGCATCGGCTGGATGGTTTTGCCGGAAGAACTCGTGCGGCCGGTCGAGCGCATCGCCCAGAGCCTCTACATCTCGCCGCCGGAGCTGTCGCAGATTGCGGCGATCGAGGCTTTTGCCGCAACCGAGGAACTGGAGGCGGTGAAGGGACGCTATGCCTGGAATCGCGAGCTCTTGATGAAGCGTTTGCCGGAGCTGGGTTTTCCCCTGGCGGCGCCCATGGATGGCGCCTTCTATGCCTTTTGCGATGTCACCCGGCACAGCAATGACAGCATGGTCTTCGCCCGCAGGATGCTGGCCGAGGCGCATGTTGCAGCGACACCCGGCCGCGATTTCGACACCAGGGCGGGGCATCGCACGATGCGGTTTTCCTACGCCGGCAGCCACGACGACATGGTCGAGGCGATGGCGCGCATCGAACGCTGGTTGAGGTAGCGTCATGCCGGAACTCGAACAGGCCCCCAAACTTGATCAAGCATTGGCGGAAGTCGCGGCGGAAATGGCGGAACGCATCGATCGCGGCGATGTCGCGACCTATATTCCCCAACTGGGCAAGGTCGACCCGAAGAAATTCGGCATCGCGGCCGTCACCAATGATGGCCGCACGCTCGTGGCCGGCGATGCCGAGCAGGCTTTTTCGATCCAGAGCATCTCGAAAGTGTTCACCCTGACGCTGGCGCTCGGCAATGTCGGCGATGCGCTGTGGAAGCGAGTGGGGCGCGAGCCCTCCGGTAACCCGTTCAACTCGATTGTCCAGCTGGAGCATGAGAATGGCATTCCGCGCAATCCGTTCATCAATGCCGGCGCCATCGTCATTTCCGACATCCTGCTTGCCGGTCACCAGCCGCGCGAGGCGATCGGCGAGATACTGCGCTTCATCCAGTTCCTCGCCGACGACGAGACGATCATCATCGACCGCGAGGTCGCGGCTTCCGAACGTGCCACTGGCTACCGCAACTTCGCGCTCGCCAATTACATGAAATCCTTCGGCAATCTCCATCATGCACCGGAACTGGCGCTGGGCGTCTATTTCCACCATTGCGCCATCGCCATGAGCTGCCGGCAATTGGCGATGGCCGGCCGCTTCCTCGCCAATGGCGGCAAGAACCCGGCAACCGGGCATTCCGTGGTGTCGGCGGAGCGGGCGCGGCGCATCGGCGCCATGATGCTGACCTGCGGCCACTATGACGGCTCTGGCGATTTCGCTTTCCGCGTCGGCATCCCCGGCAAGAGCGGCGTCGGCGGCGGCATATTGGGCATCGTGCCGGGTGTCGCCTCGCTCGCCGTCTGGTCGCCTGGCCTCAACGCCAACGGCAATTCCAAGCTGGGTTCGATCGCACTGGAAAAGCTCGCCAGGATGATGAACTGGTCGATCTTCGCGCCTTAGAAACGTGACCTGCCGATAAGAAAAATCCCGCGCCGTTCATTCGATCGGCGCGGGATTCTTTCTCAGAGAATCAATTCAACGATTTGAAAAGCTTAGAAAAAGCCTTTCCGCTGCCACCAGCCGGCACGCTTCGGCTTTTCTTCGGTCTTGACTTCAGGCTCGTCGGCGACGGTCGAGGAAACCACCGGTACGACAGGCGTATCAGCGGCTGCCGCCTTGCGGCGCGATGGCCGGGCCTTCGGCGTCTCCTCGGCGGCCGCTGCCTCGTCCGATGCCGTGGCTGGCGTTTCGGCCGGTGCCTGCACGGCCAGTTCCGCGGTCGGCTCCTCGGCGACGGCTTCGGCGGCCGCCTTCTTCGGCTTGGCTGCGCGACGCGGTTTCTTGGGCTTCTCGGTGCTTGGCACCTCGTCGCTCAAGGTAGCCGCGGGTTGTTCGACGGCGGTGGCAGCCACCGGCTCGATCGACGCAGGCTCGCTTAGCGAAGCATCAGCTTCGGCGGGCTCGGTCGTTTCGCCGGCTTCCGCCTCGGTCTCGCCTTCACCGTCTTCGCGACGGTTGCGCTTGCCGCCGCGCTTGCCGCGCCGACGCTTCTTGCCCTGGCCATCGTCGGACCCTTCCGCCGTTTCGACGGTTTCGGTTGCGGCGACCGCAGCCTCGTCGTCTACCTCGGCATCGCCATGGTCCGCCGCGCCTTCCGACGCGGAGAAACCGTCATCGGACGTGGCGAGGGAAGCGCCGTCGGTCGGGGCGCCATGCTCGCGGTCGCGGTCCTTGCCGCCACGCCGCCTGCGGCGCTTGCGGCGTTTGCGATCGCGGCCTTCGCCGTCCTCGCCGGATTTGGGCTGCTGATGCTGCGGCTGTTGGGCGTGGCGCGGCTGTTCGGCCTGGGCCGGCGCCTCGTCCTCCTCCTCGGCGACGATGATCTCGTCCTCGGGCTCTTCCGGCTCGACATAGGCCGGCAGGCTGCGCACCTCGACGAAACCTTCCGGCTTTTCGGCCAGCGCGCCGCGGAAGATCGCGTAGTGCTGGGCACCGACCGCATCGTCTGCCTCGATGGTGATCGTCAGGCCGAAGCGGCTTTCCAGTTCCACCAGCGTGCCGCGCTTGTGGTTCAGCACGTAGAGCGCGGTCGCGGCCGGCGTGCGCACCGTGATGTGGCTTCGCGAATCCTTGAGCAGGAACTCCTCGATTGCCCGTACCACCATCAGCGCCACCGACGAATCGGACCTGACATGGCCGGTGCCGCCGCAATGCGGGCACGGCTTCATGGTCGATTCCAGCACGCTGGCGCGGATGCGCTGACGCGACATCTCCATCAGGCCGAAATGCGAGATACGGCCGACCTGGATGCGAGCACGATCGTTCTTGAGGTGATCCTTCAGCCGCTTCTCGACGGAGCGGTTGTTGCGGTTCTCCTCCATGTCGATGAAGTCGATGACGATCAGGCCGGCAAGGTCGCGCAGCCTGAGCTGGCGGGCGACTTCCTCGGCCGCTTCCAGATTGGTGTGGAGCGCGGTGTCCTCGATCGAGTGCTCCTTGGTGGAACGGCCCGAATTGACGTCGATGGCGACCAGCGCTTCGGTCTGGTTGATGATGATGTAGCCGCCGCTCTTCAGCGTCACTTGCGGCTGCAGCATGCGGTCGAGCTGCGCTTCGATGCCGTTGCGCACGAAGATCGGCGTCGTGTCGCGGAACGGCTGAACCACCTTGGCGTGGCTCGGCATCAGCATGCGCATGAAATCCTTGGCCTCGCGATAGCCCTCTTCGCCGGAGACGAGAATCTCGTCGATGTCCTTGTTGTAGAGGTCGCGCACCGAGCGCTTGATCAGGCTGCCTTCCTCATAGACAAGGGCAGGGGCCGTGGACTGGAGCGTGAGATTGCGCACGTTCTCCCACAGCCGCATCAGATATTCGTAGTCGCGCTTGATCTCGGCCTTGGTGCGGCTCTCGCCGGCGGTGCGCAGGATGACCCCCATGCCTTGCGGCACTTCGAGATCGGCGACGACCTCCTTGAGGCGCTTGCGGTCGACCGCGCTGGTGATCTTGCGCGAAATACCGCCGCCGCGCGCAGTGTTCGGCATCAGAACGGAATAGCGGCCGGCGAGCGACAGATAGGTGGTGAGCGCCGCGCCCTTGTTGCCGCGCTCTTCCTTGACGACCTGCACCAGCAGGATCTGCCGGCGCTTGATCACTTCCTGGATCTTGTACTGGCGGCGCACCGGCTTGCGGCGATTGCGCACTTCCTCGAGCGCGTCCTCGGCGCCGACCGATTCGATCTCATGATCGTCCGGATGGGAAGAGGATACTTCCTCCAGCATGCCGCGATCATTGTCGGTGGAGGTGGCTTCGCTGGCCTGTTCGGCATGCGGGATGGGCTCGGAAATCACATCGCCTTCGACGGAGGCGGCGATCGACTTGGGAGGGCCGTCGTTGGTCTCGCCTTTATCCTGTTCGGAAGAAGCCTCGTCCTGTTCGGATGCGTCGGCGTATTCCGAGGCGTCGGATGCGTGTTCCGTGGTCCCGGAAACGTCGGCCATGTTCTCGGCGACAACATCCGGGCTATTGTCATCCGGGCCATTGTCGTTGTTTTCGTCTGCCTCGCCGGCGGCTTCGCTTGCCTCGCCGGATTCGGCCGTGCCGGCATCGCGCCTGTTTTCACCACGGTCGCGGGGCTTGCCGCCGCGCCGGCGACCGCGCCGTCCACGATCCCGGCTCTGGCGATCGTCGCCTTCGCCGTCCTCGTTCTCTTCGTCCTCGGCCTCCTGCGCTTCCGCGCGCAGCAGTGCCTGACGGTCGGCGACCGGAATCTGGTAGTAATCGGGGTGTATTTCACTGAAGGCGAGAAAACCGTGACGGTTGCCGCCATATTCGACAAAGGCTGCCTGAAGGGAGGGTTCGACGCGCGTTACACGGGCGAGATAGATATTTCCTTTGAGCTGCTTCTTGTCCTGGGATTCAAAGTCGAATTCTTCGATACGGTTACCGCGTACGACGACTACGCGTGTTTCCTCCGGGTGGGAGGCGTCTATCAGCATTTTGTTGGGCATTATTTCGTTTCCTCCCGGCAGCCGTCAGCCGCAGCTTGCAAGGCAAAGCCCGCTGCTGCGTTTCTGGTGTGTGGGTGCCGGATGTCTGAATGTCCGCCGGACGCTGCCTGCGTGTCATGGCGGTGCCGCCCGCAGCCATATTGGCGCGGTTTGATGCGGACCTTTCCATGATTGCGCTTGAAGCCATCGTCACCAGCAGAACCTTTTGAACCAAAGCCCGGAAACCGGACCAGCTTGTTTGCTCATACAGAGCCGGCGCGGGAACAAACCCGGGCCGTTTTCCTCACGCAGGCGATTCCCCCGCCACGGGAGCACACCTGCGAAATTCGTCGCAATCACCTGAAGCCTTTTCGCGTGAAGCGAAAGGAGCCGCCTTTCATCTGACCCTGTAGCAGGAAGCTGCGGAGGAGGGCGGTTCCAGGATTGCAGTGATCCACCATCGCTTTTATGATTTGACGGGTTGGAAGGCAACCCCGATTTCCGATGCCGGCAAAAAGCAGTTCCGTAGCGTAAGCCTGGCCCCGTCCTTGCGTGAAAAGGCTTGGTTAACCTTCTCTGGATACCAATCGTTAATCGAGCTCGCGGCCTAACCGGCATGTTGACGAAACGAACCGGCGCCTGGC
Organism: Mesorhizobium sp. CO1-1-11; assembly: GCF_020164995.1. NCBI lineage: Bacteria > Pseudomonadati > Pseudomonadota > Alphaproteobacteria > Hyphomicrobiales > Phyllobacteriaceae > Mesorhizobium > Mesorhizobium sp. CO1-1-11. Next base: position 31,794 of record NZ_JAIUHE010000030.1, on the reverse strand, counting down.
GCCAAACCGGGAGCGACTGGAAGAAAGATGGGACTGGCGGACTTCACAGACAAGGGATGTCGTGTTGGCGGCCAGGTTCTCCGTGCCTTCTGTCTCCTGCTGCTGGCGGCGATTTCCCAAGTCTTTTCCCCTGTAGCCTTTTCCATGGTTGCCAATGCGGCCGACGCTCCGCTCATGGCCAAGGGCTACAAAATGGCCGGCGATGCCACCAAGATGCGCATCGTCATGGATTTCGATCGCGAGCCTGACATCAAATGGTTCCTGCTGCGCGGACCCAATCGCCTTGTCATCGATCTTGCGAACACCCGATTTGCCATCGATGCCAAGGATCTGAAGCCGCGTGGCCTGGTCAAGGGCGTGCGGCTCGGCGAGCTCGGCGAGGGCGTCTCGCGACTGATCCTCACCGGCAAGGGGCCGTTCGCCGTCGACAAGCTCGATGTGCTCAAGAACGAGGACGGAACCGGCTACCGCCTTGCCGTCGACATGTCGGCGGCCTCCGAACGTGAGTTCGACGCCGCTCTTGCCAATCAGGCGCTGACGACCGGTTCCACGGTTTCGACCGACAAGGGCGGCCGGGTCGGAACCGGGCCTGTCTCCAATCCAGGCCACCGATTCACCGTCGTCATCGACCCCGGCCACGGCGGCATAGACGGCGGTGCCGAAGGGTTGAACGGCACCATCGAGAAGAACGTCACGCTGGCCTTTGCCACCGAGCTGCGCGACAAACTCGCGGCCGCCGGCCGATACGATGTCTTCATGACCCGGGATACCGACGAATATCTGCGTCTGGACGACCGCGTCCGCATTGCCCGCCAGCATGAGGCCGATCTTCTGATTTCGATTCATGCCGACACGATCAGCGTCAAGGGCATCCGCGGCGCCACCGTCTATACCGTCTCCGACAAGGCCTCCGATCCGGAAGCGCAGGCGCTGGCCGACCGTGAAAACCTGTCCGACCAGTTCGCCGGCATGGTCATCAAGAACGACAGCAAGGAAGTGACCGACATCCTGATCGACCTGATCCGGCGCGAGACGCACACCTTCTCGATGAGTTTTGCCCACACATTGGTCGGTCAGCTGTCGACCAGCGTCGGTCTTATCAACAATCCGCAGCGTTCGGCCGGGTTCAAGGTGCTGAAGGCCCCCGACGTGCCGTCCGTGCTGGTCGAGCTCGGCTATCTCTCCAATGCCAAGGACGAGGCGCAACTGCTTGACGCCGAGTGGCGCGGCAAGGCAGCGCAAAGCATCACCAATGCCGTGGCATTGTTCGCTTCCGCGCGTGCCGGGGCTGGAACCGGAGGTTGACAATGCCCGGCGGCGCCTGCAACCAGAGGCGGCGTTGCGCGATGACAACACCCTGCGCTTTTATTTCGGGCTTGCGGCTGCGAAATCAGGCCTTGCCGTATTTTGTCCACATGGTGGCGACATGGGTTTTCGATTACGGGTTGGGACCGGCTCGAAAGCTTGCGTGAAAGGCGGCTTCGTTTAGGAAATTCCCGAACCAAGGACTGGAGCGGGTATGATTCGTCTCATTGGCTATTTCTTCGGCATAGGCACGACGCTGGCCCTCCTGGCCGCGGCGGGCGTTGCCCTCTACATCGGCCATGTAGCGAAGGATCTGCCTGACTACGAAGTGCTTGCAAAGTACGAGCCTCCGGTGACCACCCGCATCCATGCCTCGGATGGCGCGCTGATGGCCGAGTACGCGCGGGAACGGCGCCTGTATTTGCCGATCCAGGCTATCCCGGATCGCGTCAAGGCTGCCTTCCTGTCGGCTGAGGACAAGAACTTCTACAGCCACCCCGGTGTCGATATAACGGGATTGGGCAGAGCGGTTATCACTTACGTTTCGGGTGGCCCCATGCAGGGCGGCTCGACGATCACCCAGCAGGTTGCCAAGAACTTCCTGCTCACCAACGAGCGTTCCCTGGAACGCAAGGTCAAGGAGGCCATCCTCTCGTTCCGCATCGAACAGGCCTATTCCAAGGATCGTATCCTCGAGCTCTATCTCAACGAGATTTTCTTTGGCTTCAACGCCTATGGCGTTGCCGGTGCGGCACTGACCTACTTCGATAAATCGGTGAACGAGCTGACCGTGGCCGAGGCCGCCTATCTGGCATCGCTCCCGAAAGGTCCGGCCAACTACAATCCCTTCAAGCACGCCGACCGCGCAATTGAACGGCGAAACTGGGTCATCGGCCAGATGGTCGAGAACGGTTACGTGACGCCTGAAGAGGGCGCAAAGGCGAAGGCCGAGCCGCTTGGCGTTGCTCCGCGCCGCAGCGGTTCCTACCTTTTCGCCGGCGAGTATTTCACGGAAGAGGTTCGTCGGCAGATCATCGCCCGCTATGGCGAGAACGCGCTCTATGAGGGCGGGCTGTCGATTCGCACCACCCTTGACCCGAAGGTCCAGCTCATCGCCCGCAAGGCGATGCAGAATGGATTGATGAAATACGATACTTTGCGTGGCTATCGCGGGCCGTTGAAGACGATCGATGTCTCCGGCGATTGGGGTGTGCCGCTGGGCGCCGTCAAGGGACTGGAAGACGTTCCCGAGTGGTCGCTGGCCGTCGTGCTCGACAGTTCGGCGTCCGGGCTGTCGATCGGCCTGCAGCCCGCACGCCAGGCGTCGGGCGATATCGTGAAGGAACGCGTCGAAGGCACCGTCAGCAAGGAAGACATGGGCTTTGCCATGCGCCATGTGGTCGAGGGCAAGACAGTCAAGGCCAAGTCGCCGGCCGACGTGCTGAAGCCGGGCGATGTCATCTTCGTCCAGAAGAACGACGGCTCCGACAATACCTACAGCTTGCGCCAGGTTCCCGAGGTGGAAGGCGGCCTGATCGCGATGGATCCGCACACCGGCCGCGTGCTGGCCATGGTCGGCGGCTTCTCCTATTCGCAGTCCGAATTCAACCGCGCCACCCAGGCGATGCGCCAGCCGGGTTCGTCATTCAAGCCCATCGTCTATTCGGCCGCACTCGACAATGGCTATACTCCGGCCTCGGTGATCATGGACGGACCGATCACCATCCAGAGCGGCAACACCACCTGGACGCCGAAGAACTATGACGGCACCGTCGCCGGGCCGGCAACGCTCCGCTCCGGCATCGAGAAGTCGCGCAACCTGATGACGGTGCGGCTTGCCAACGACATGGGCATGAAGCTGGTCGTCGAATATGCCGAGCGCTTCGGCGTCTATGATCATCTGGCGCCATATCTGCCGATGGCGCTGGGTTCGGGCGAGACGACCGTCATGCGCATGGTTTCGGCCTATTCGATCATGGCCAATGGCGGCAAGTCGATCAAACCGTCGCTGATCGATCGTATCCAGGACCGCTACGGCAAGACCGTGTTCAAGCAGGACGAACGTGGCTGCGAAGGCTGCAACGCTCCTGAATGGAAAAACCAGCCGGAGCCGGAACTGGTCGACAATTCCGAGCAGGTGCTCGATCCGATGACCGCCTACCAGATCACCTCGATGATGGAAGGCGTCGTCCAGCGCGGCACCGGCGCCACAATCGGGGAACTTGGCCGCCACATCGCCGGCAAGACCGGCACCACCAACGATGAGAAGGACGCATGGTTCATCGGCTATACGCCGAACCTCGTGGTTGGTCTCTACATGGGCTACGACACGCCGCGCGGCCTCGGCCACGGCGCCACCGGCGGCGGTCTTGCCGCCCCGATCTTCAAGGACTTCATGCGTGTGGCGCTGGACGGCACGCCCAATGTCGACTTCAAGGTGCCTGACGGCATGAACCTGATCGCCATCAACCGCAAGACCGGCATGCGCTCCTCCTCGGGCGATGCGGGCACCATCATCGAGGCTTTCAAGCCGGGCACCGGCCCCGCTGACAGCTACTGGGTGATCGGCATGGGTGCCGATGGCTCCAACGCCTCGGGCGGCGCGCTGTCGCCGCAGGCCAACCAGGCCATCCAGGACGGCGGCGGCGGCCTTTACTGACGAATTCACGCGTCCAGTTGGGCCAGCCTCCGGCTGGCCCATTTCGCTTTACACATGGCGGCACCGTCCCTATGTATCGCGCCGACCGAAGCGTCATTTCAGCAACAGGACAAAACATCAGGCCATGCGCGCGGAAACGCAGAATATCGTCGACGAGATCAGGCAGGCGATAACCCTGCTGAGGAGGCATCTTTGACTGGGATCAGGCCATAAAGCGGCTTGAATACCTGAACGTGCGGGCCGAGGACGCCAGTCTCTGGAACGAACCGCTGGAAGCGCAGAAGCTGATGCGCGAGCGCCAGGGCCTCGAGGAAGGCATCGCGGCGGTCAAGGGCCTGACCCAGGCGCTGGAAGACAATATCGGTCTCATCGAGCTCGGCGAGGAAGAGGGCGACGAAGGCGTCGTCGCCGAAGCCGAAGCCGCGATCCGTTCGATGCAGGGCGAGGCCAAGGCCCGACAGGTGGAAACGCTGCTCTCGGGCGAAGCGGACGCCAACGACACCTATCTCGAAATCCATGCCGGCGCCGGCGGCACCGAGAGCCAGGATTGGGCCTCGATGCTGTTGCGCATGTACACGCGCTGGGCCGAGCGCCGCCGCTTCAAGGTCGAGGTGCTGGAAGTGCATGACGGCGAAGAGGCGGGCATCAAGTCCGCGACCTTGCTGATCAAGGGCCACAATGCCTATGGCTGGATGAAGACCGAATCCGGCGTCCACCGCCTGGTGCGCATCTCACCCTATGACAGCAATGCGCGCCGTCATACGTCCTTCTCCAGCGTCTGGGTCTATCCTGTCGTCGACGACAGGATAGAGATCGACGTCTCTGAATCCGACGTGCGCATCGACACCTATCGTTCATCGGGTTCGGGCGGCCAGCACGTCAACACCACCGATTCGGCTGTGCGCATCACCCATATCGCCACCGGCATCGCGGTCGCCTGTCAGGCAGAACGCTCGCAGCACAAGAACAAGGCCAAGGCCTGGGAAATGCTGCGCTCGCGCCTCTACGAGGAAGAGCTGAAGAAGCGCGAAGCGGTGGCCAATGCCACTGAGGCATCGAAGAGCGACATCGGCTGGGGTCACCAGATACGCTCCTACGTGCTGCAGCCCTATCAGCTGGTCAAGGATCTGCGCACCGGTGTCGAAAGCACCAGCCCCTCGAGCGTGCTCGACGGCGACCTCGACGACTTCATGGAAGCTTCGCTATCGCAACGCATCGAGGGCGGCGCGGGCGAAGCGGTGGCGGATCTGGATTAGGCTGCTTGCGCGGGCAATGATCGCGAGCCGGTCGCAAAAGCGGACGTATTGTCGTGCGGCGCCCGGTGTTGGTCTCAAGTGTTCGCCGGTGCGGCGCGACAAGTTCGTGGTGATTGGGTCCCGACTCGGCATATCGCTCTGGTGCGGGAAGGGGCTTTTCTTCCTCCCAAAGCGAGCGCGGCGCATGTTCGCCGTTCGGCCGGCTGCTTATACCTTCTTCGGCTGCAGGGTGGCTGATTTTCCTTTGCGGACGATCGTCGGCACTGTCACCGGCAATCAAGAGCATGTGATTGGATTTGAGCGGCTGGAACCACTCCGGGCCAATCCCGTTGTTTGCATGCCCCGCCTGCCGGGAACTTACCTGGCTTGAATCTCGTCAGCGGTAGCAGTGTGTTATGGCGTGCGCCCATATCTGGCGCAGCGGCTTCTTGCGCCGACCAAGGAATCAGCCCAGCATCCGAATGCTGGGAGACAAAAAGCATTTATGGCCGGACGCGGCATATCTGCGACTGATGATCCGGCCACTGGGAAGACACGTTCCGGGAACGGGCAGGCGAAAAGCTTGACGCTCGAAAGGAACGTCCCATGTCTGCTGCCACGCCCAGATCGGCCCGAGCCGTTCAACCGGTCGGCCGACTTATGTTTTCTCTGTTTGCCGTCGCGATGTTCGCGCCAGCGGCCTTTGCTCATGATGCCAAGCCCACGGCGGCAAAGCCGCAGGGTTGGAGCTATCCGTTCGCCTGCTGCGCCAACTATGACTGTCGTGCCACGCACACCGGCGAAGTGCTGGAAAAGCCCGAAGGCTACGTGATTGCCGGTACCGGCGAAGTCGTTCCGATGACGGACAAGCGCGTCAAGGACAGCCCTGACGGCGAATTTCACTGGTGCGCGCATCAGGCCGGTCTCGATGCCGGCAAGACTATATGCCTGTTCGTGCCGCCGCGCTCATTTTGAGACGCGCCGACAGTTGAAGTGCATTGGCGCAAAGGCTGCTGACGGCCAGTTGTCAGGATCGCTTCTTTATGGTGCCTTGCCGCTTGGGCGGCGGACAATGGAGAGGTGATATTCATGGCCATCAAGGGAAGCTGCCACTGCAAGGCGACGATGTTCGAGGTGTCGGAAGCGCCGCAGACGGTGACGCAATGCACCTGTTCGTTCTGCTCGAAACGCGGCTCGCTTTGGGCCTACTATACCCCATCGCAGTTCAAGCTCGTCACGCCGCTGAAGAATGTTTCCTTTTATCAGTGGGGCTCAAAAACCGTAAAGCATGGTTTTTGCGCAACCTGCGGCTGCGGCACCTTCACCGAAACGCCGGACTGGTCGACCGGCGAGCCGGATTTCGACAATCCGAAGATCAGCGTCAACGCGCGGCTTTTCGATGATTTCGATCTCGATAAAGTCGAAGTGGTGGTCATTGACGGCAAGAATCTCTGGTAGCCACACCGGGCGGCCAACTGGATAATCGGCAGGCGCTTTTCCCGTTCCGTTTTTCGCCGCATTTCATGCTACAAGTCGCGGCAAGGGCTGATTTGGCGCCATCGTAAGGCGTGACTTGGAGAGGGACCATCCTATGAAGAAGACCGTGCTCGTCGTTATGGCGACGGCTCTGCTCGTGACCGCGTGCACCACCACCGATCCGTATACGGGCGACCAGAAGATTTCGAACACGGCGGCGGGCGCGGGCCTTGGCGCTCTGGCCGGTGCCAGCCTTGGTCTGCTTGCCGGCGGCAATGACCGCCGCAATGCCTTGATCGGCGCCGGCATCGGCGCGCTGGCCGGCGGCGCCATTGGCGCCACTATGGACCAGAACGAGGCGGAACTGCGCCGGCAGCTCGAGGGCACCGGCGTCAGCGTCACCCGCAGCGGCGACCAGATCATCCTCAACATGCCGTCCGACATCACCTTCAACACCGACCAGGACGCGGTGAAGCCCGGCTTCTACCAGGTGCTGAATTCGGTGGCGCTGGTGCTGAAGAAGTTCAAGCAGACCACGGTCGACGTTTTCGGCCACACCGATTCGACCGGTGGCGACCAGCACAATTTCGACCTGTCGCAGCGCCGTGCCCTGGCGGTCGCCAATTATCTGTCCGGCCAGGGCGTCGACCAGCGCCGCTTCGCCGTCACCGGATTTGGCAAGACGAGGCCCGTCGCCTCCAACGCCACGGCCGAGGGCCGGGCCCAGAACCGACGCGTCGAGATCCAGCTTTCGCCGCTCACCTGAGCAGGGCCGTGTTTGTCACGCTAAACGGCCCCCAATGGGGGCCGTTTTCATCCAGGCGTATACTGGCGGTGCCAGTTTCGTGACAGCAGTCAAATAAAATTAGCAATATCTAATAAGTTCTTTTCCGCAGCCGTGGAAAGGATTAGCATTGCCGCGTTCCAAAGGGGATGGGGCGGTTTAATCGGCCGCGCAATCAACGACTTTGCCGCCGCCTCGGTCTTGCACGGCCAGATCAGAAATCTGGGAGGAATGCATGACAAGAACAGCCAGCCTTGGGCGCTGCGGCGTCCTCGCTTTGACAGGTGTTGTAGGTGCATGGTTGGGCCTCGCCACGGCTCATGCCGAGGACGCCAACAAGGCCGACATGGACGCGTTGAAAAAATCGCTCGCCAAATATCAGGACTACACCGCCGCCGTCCGCGATCTCTATCTCTCGACGGTCGGCTGCGTCTACTACAGCGGAGAAAAGATACCCGGCTCCATGGACTATCCGAAAGGCGCCATGGGCATCCACTTCGTCAACGTTCCAAGCGTCGGCCAGAAACTCGACCCGATGAAGCCCAACGTCCTGATCTACGAGCCGACCAAGAAAGGCCTGAAGTTGGTCGGCGTGGAATGGCTGGTGCCGCTAACCCCGGACATCAAGGCGCCGCCGAAGCTGTTCGGTCAAACCTTCATGGGCCCGATGGAGGGACATTATCCGCTCATCCCGAAGGAGTTCGTCCACTACGATCTTCACGCCTGGCTCGATGACAATCCGAACGGCATGTTCAGTCCGACGAACCCAAGGGTGAAATGCAACAAGGCCGAGTTTCCGATGCTGGAAAAACCGACCAAGATGATGTCCGGGCCGATGTGAACTGGAGCGGATCAGCGTTCGCCTGAATCGCCCCACCTGCTTGTTTCCACGCAATTCGCGACGGAAGAGCGCTACGCGGCTTTTCCTCGAATTGCTGTCGGCTGCAGGGCAAAAAAGAAGGCAAGCCGGCTAGGCGGCTTGCTGGCTGGAATCAGACCTTGGCGACGATGCGCATGAAGGCCGGCATGTCGTCGCCGAAGCCGACCGTGGCGTCGTTGTCTTCCTGATGGTGGCGGGCAGGGCGGTTGTTGCTGCGCTGCGGCCTGGTGTCGCCGCGCTCAGGGGCGCGCGGCTCATTGCGGTCGGACGATTTGCGCTCGGTGTTTTCCGAGCGGATTGCATCCTTGCGGGCGCGCCGTTCGACAATATCGGCCGTCTCGGCCACATCGGGCTGCTCCTGCGGCTGAGCAACCACGGCCGAGGCATCTTCCTCGCTGTGTCTGCCGCGACGCTCGCCGCTCTTCTTGCGCCCGCCCCTGTCGTTGCGGTCCTCGTCCTTGCGGCCGGCGCGGCGTGGCGCGCCTTTGCCGCGGCGCGGAGCATCGTCCTCGCCTTCGCTGGCAACCACCGTCGACAGGTCGCCGTCATGCCACTCGATCTTGGTCCCGATCAGCCGTTCGATGGCGTCGATATACTTGGTGTCGGACTTGGTCGCGATGGTGAAGGACTTGCCGGAGCGTCCGGCGCGGCCGGTGCGACCGATGCGGTGGACATAGTCCTCGGCATGGATCGGCACGTCGTAGTTGAAGACATGGCTGACATCGGGAATGTCGAGGCCGCGCGCGGCGACATCCGAGGCGACGAGATAGCGCAGCTTGCCGTCACGGAAATTGGCCAGCATCTGCATGCGCGCGCGCTGGTCCATGTCGCCATGCAGCGCACCGGCATCGAAATCATATTTCAGCAGCGAGCGGAACAGCTCCGAAACCTCGATCTTGCGGTTGCAGAAGATGATCGCGTTCTTCAGCTCCGCATCCTCGGCCTTGATCAGGTTGCGCAGCGTTTCACGCTTGTCCCAAGGCTTCGAGCCCGATTTGACCAACCGCTGGATGATGTTGGTGGCCGCCGAAGCGGCCTTGGAGACCTCGACGCGCACCGGCGCATGCAGGAATTTTTCCGTCAGCTTGGTGATCTCTGGCGGCATGGTCGCCGAAAAGAACAGCGTCTGCCGGGTGAACGGGATCATCTCGCAGATACGCTCGATATCGGGAATGAAACCCATGTCGAGCATACGGTCCGCCTCGTCGATGACGAGGATCTCGACGCCGTTGAGCAGCAGCTTGCCGCGCTCGCGATGGTCGAGAAGACGGCCAGGCGTAGCGATCAGCACATCGGCGCCGCGCTCCAGCTTTTTGTCCTGTTCGTCGAACGACACCCCGCCGATCAGCAGCGCGATGTTGAGCTTGTGGTTCTTGCCGTATTTGACGAAGTTTTCTTCGACCTGCGCGGCAAGCTCACGCGTCGGCTCCAGGATCAGCGTGCGCGGCATGCGGGCGCGGGCACGGCCCTTTTCCAGCCGGGTCAGCATCGGCAGCACGAAGGATGCGGTCTTGCCAGTGCCGGTCTGGGCAATGCCCAGCACGTCCTTGCCGAGCAAGGCGTGCGGGATCGCACCAGCCTGGATCGGCGTCGGCTGGAGATAGCCGGCATCGGTGACTGCGGAAAGCACCTTCGGCGACAGGCCGAGGTCTGAAAAGGTCAACGCTTCTTGAGCGATCGTCGTGTCTGAGGACAAGTGTTGCTGTCTTTGGCTGGTTCGGGGAAGCGCAACGTCATTCGTCGCGGCAAGCGCCACGCGCCTGCAAGATTGGTATTGCGATTAGGCGCAAGCCCGCGATTTGTCAACAGAAACGGGTAGGATTGGCGCGATTGTGAAGTTGTAACCTTAATCGCGATGCTTAATCCGGCCTCCTGTCACTGTGCCGGCTCAGTAACGGAACTGTTCGGCCAGGATGCGTTCGTTCCAGGAGTGGTTGGGATCGAACAGCAAAGTCGCGGTGGCCGTTGGCGATTCCCGCACCGTGACCGAGGTCACCGCCTTGACCTCCGTGTGGTCGGCGGCCGCGTTCACCGGCCGCTTTTCCGACTCCAGAATGTCGAAGCGCACGGTCGCCTTGTTGGAAAGCAATGCGCCGCGCCAGCGTCGCGGACGAAACGGGCTGACCGGCGTGAGCGCCAAAAGCGGCGCGTCGAGAGGCAGGATCGGGCCGTGCGCGGAAAGATTATACGCGGTCGATCCGGCCGGCGTCGCGATCATGACGCCGTCGCAGTTCAGTTCCTCGAGCCGTATTTGGTCATCGATGCTGATGCGGATCTTGGCCGTCTGGTAGGATTGGCGCCACAGCGCCACTTCGTTGATCGCCAGTGCCGTGACGTGTTCGCCATCCGAGGTGGTTGCCAGCATCTCCAGCGGGCGGATCGTTTCGGCGACCGCCGCCGCGATGCGCTCGGTGAGCCCCCCGGACCGGTATTCGTTCATCAGGAAGCCGATGGTGCCACGGTTCATGCCGTAGACCTTTTTTCCCGTACCCATCGTGTCGCGCAATGTTTGCAGCAGAAAGCCGTCGCCGCCCAGCGCCACCACGACGGTCGCCTCGGCGACCGAACATTGGCCATAGCGCGCCGACAGGCTATCCAGCGCCGCCTTGGCGTCTGCTGTGTCGGACGAGACGAAGGCGATGCTGTTGGTGGCTGTGCTCATGGCTCCCCGATCGCGACCGATTGGCGCCGGCAGGTTCTGGCGCGCCAGCGCCGGGGTAGCATGGGGCAGGCAGGTCTGCAAAGAGAGCCTCTGTCAGCCCATGAGACGAGGGTGCGGCAGTGCCGCCGCACCAGCCGGTCGCGGTTGATGTCACGGCGCGAGCGAATGTGATGGTTAAGGCAGGGCTTAAGCTCTCGTAAAGCCGGGTCGATCATGTTAGCCGGCATGGGGTGGCGTGGGGCGCCCGCAGCACTACCTTGCCACTTCGGGACGCAAAGGACGCTGCGGCAGTTCAGATATGCGTGCATGAACCCGCGGTTCTCGATGCCAGGGGATATGCGCCAGCCAGACGAGGCCGACATATTGCCGGTAGCACGCCTGATCATCGTCTTTCTCATGTTGGGAAGTTTCGCGCTTGTCTTCGCAGAACTGGTGCGCCAGTCGGAAGAAACGAGCGCTAGGCCGATCCCCACGGCGTCGCGTTGCGGCGATGCCGCCGGCATGCCTTGCCCGCAAAGGGCGCTATAGGTCAAACACCGCATCGATCCGCACCAGGGGATCCGGCGTACTTTCGAATGGTTCAGGAAGCGGATAGCCGCCGATGGCAAATCGGCGGCGACGACCTGAAAACCGGAGATTTGCGGCTTCAGAACCCGGCCCGTCATGTCGAACGCGAGACGGAATCGAGCCGACCGGCGAAATAGGGCTCGAGCACGGTTTCGAAGACCTTAAGGGCGGCGCCGATCGCCTGATGCATATCGAGATAGCGGTAGGTTCCCAACCGTCCCCCGAGGTGCAGGTTTTTCTCCGCACCCGCCCGGTCGAGATAGCGGCGATAGACCGCCTGATCCTTGCGCGTGTCGATCGGATAATAAGGCTCGTCGGCGCGGCCTGCGAAACGGGAATACTCACGGCCGATGAGCGTCTTGGCGCTCCCGTGCTGGCGCTCCGGGTTGAAATGCCGGAATTCGACCACGCGGGTATAAGGCACGGCCTCGTCCGCGTAGTTCATGATCGCCGTGCCCTGATGGTCCGGCGTGTCCATGACCTCCAGATCGATATCAATGGTTCGCCAGCCGAGTTCGCCTTCGCTATAGTCGAAGTAGCGGTCGATCGGCCCGGTGTAGACGACCGGCAGGTCCTTCGGCAGCAAGGACTTGATGTCGAAGAAGTCGATGCCAAGCCGTGTTTCGATAAGCTCCTGCGCCAGCATCTTTTCGAAGATCGCCGTGTAGCCGTCCACAGGCTGGCCCTGGAACCGGTCGTTGAAATAGCCGTCCTCGAATGTGTAGCGAACCGGCAGGCGCGCGATGATCTGCGCCGGCAGTTCGCGCGGATCCGTCTGCCATTGCTTGGCGGTGTAACCCTTGATCAAGGCCTCGTAGAGAGGGCGGCCGACCAGGGAGATCGCCTTCTCCTCAAGATTGGCCGGCGGACGGTCGCCAACTTCCGTCGCCTGCTCGGCAATCATGTCGCGTGCCTCGTCCGGACTTAGCCGCCTGCCGAAGAACTGGGACATCGTGGCAAGGTTGATCGGCAGCGGATAGACCTTGTCGCGATATGTCGAGAATGCACGATGGCGATAGGCGGTAAAACCGGTGAAGGCACGCAGGTAATTCCAGACCTCCTCGTTGGATGTATGGAACAGATGCGGCCCGTAGCGATGGATCTCCACACCGGTGACAGGATCTTGTTCGGTGTAGGCATTGCCGCCGATGTGCCGGCGCCGGTCGATTACCAGCACGCGTCGCCCGAGTTGCGTGGCGATGCGCTCGGCAAGCGTTGCACCGTAAAAACCAGCGCCGACAATGAGGATTTCGGCCTTGCCCAGCAGGGTCCTGTCCATTCGCGTATCCGAACCTTAGGGCTTGAGAATTATTTGGGACAGGTCGACGGACTTGGAATACTGCCTGCGCAGAAGGCGCCATAACAATTCCCTCAATCGATTCGCCTGGCGAAAGGCTTTCCTGTCCAAGAGATAGTCGGCCACCATACGCAGGCCGATCATCGATTTCGACCGCCAGCGCCGGCCTTTTCGATCGACGGCCTCATAGGACAATGGAAAAAGCTCGCCAAATCCATATTGCGACGCCAATTGGCGATATTCCTTGTCGGGCGTTCTTCCTGACTCGAGCATCGCTGTTTTCAGGTGAGCTCCCACCGGCCGGGTGTGGCGGACCGGCAAGGCGTCGAACACGGCAGATGTTCCACGGTTTTCTTCGGCAAGCCTGGTCCACAACAAGTCCAGACCAAAACCGCTCATGGAGTGTTTGAACAGAGGCAGCATCTTGGCCGCTACATCGGCTCTCAGGCAGGGGGCCATGATCTCGATCGTGTCTACCAGGCGAAACTCGAAGCTCCTGCAGCGGAGGAACGGGAGGTGGGAATAATAGCTGTCCAGCGTCAGTGACGGCTGGCCGATATGGAGGCCAAGCCGGCGCATGTTGGCGAACATCGCCTCGATGGTCGCCCGGTCTGCTTCCAGATCGTCGTCCGGCAGCCAGACATACTGGTAGCGGTCAAGAAGTTCGGGCTGTTGGCTCAGCAGAGCATGGATGCCATCCCATTTGCCGCCCTTGTAGTCGACTCGGTTTTCAAGCGGCAGCCGAAACGCAGATGGATCACTTCCGAAGTAGCTGACGATCAAATCAAATTCACAATTGGGATCGTCCGCCCCCCATCCACGATGGAGAGATTTGTCGCCTGCCCTGACTATCACGAGATTGCGGTGTGTGGTGTTCGTCAAAGTCCTGCTTCCGACACTCATACCCTCAATCCGGGTCCTCGGCGAGCCCTACACGAAAGCAAGTTGAATGCGAAGGGCATGAGGAAGATCTCCTGGCGTTACCTGAGCACGATGTCTTGCCGGCATAGCGGGTGTATTTAAACGTCATGACGATTCGTCGTGTTTTGAGGCGAATCCAATGGGGCAGGGGCCTGTCATGTCAACAGCTATTGCCCGAACGAGCGTTCTGATAATCAAGATTCGCTGATGTACGGGACTCTGATTTTACAGGAACCAGGAATTCTATGAAACTGATCGTTGTCACCCCGGCCGGTCGTGAGAAATATCTGCGTCTGCTTGGCCATCATGTTTTGAAAAACCTCGATGTGCATGAGTGGCACCTCTGGGACAACTGTCGCAACGAGGCTGACCGGGCCTATCTACAAAGATTGGCGGCCTCCGATCCGCGTTGCAAGATCAAGCGGGTTCCACATGCCGATGGCGGGATCAACGTCATCGGCGATTTCTATCGCTTCTGCGACGATCCCGGTGCTTTCTACCTACGCCTCGACGACGATGTAGTTTTTGTCGAGGACGGCTTCTTTCGAAAATTCATGGCAAGGGTCATGGCCGAAAGGGGATCGGCCATCTGGTACGCTCCGTTGATCGTCAACAACGCAATCTGCAATTCGCTGATCAAGCAGCTTTCCAGGGTGCGGGTGGATGGCCCGCTTACCTGTCAGGCGTCATGCGAATTCTCCTGGGCGCATGCGACCTTTCCGCAGGCCCTACACCCGGTGTTCATTGAAGCTGTGCGCTCCAATCGGCTCCAGGATTTTCGCGTGCCGGACCGGGAGATCAGGCTGTCACGCTTTTCGATCAACGCAATCGGTTTTTTCGGATCGGACATTGTCGATCTCGGAGAGCACTTTCAACCGCGTGGCGACGAGGAAGAGTGGTTGTCGGCGACGCTTCCGGCCAAGCTGGACCGGCCGGGCAAGATTTTCGGTGACCTGCTCGTCGCGCATTTCAGCTTCTATACACAGGAACGCCAGTTACTGCGCACCAACATTCTCGAAGGTTATTATGAGCTCGCCGGCCTGGCTCCCCCTGTCTACGAAAAACCGCCAGTCGGCTGGAGGGAGCAGCTGAGGCAATGGAGGAGACGCCGCAGGGGATCGGCGCCACCGCGCTATACAATCTCGCTTCCGGCACCCATTCCCGAGTGACGCACTGGCTCCGGCCGTTCGTGTCGCGAGCCGGTCGCCCACTGTGTCACCATCAGCGCACTGCGAGGGGTGGTGACGGGCTCGTGCCGCCCAGGCCTTCCCACGCCATTTCGACTTGATGCCGTAACTCAGCCCTCAAGGGCGCTGCCGCAGATGGCAGCCGGCCTGACGTTTCTGTTCGAGATATTCGTCGATCAACTGGCGGTAGCGCACCTTGCCGAAGCTCGAGAAATGGCCGCCATGGACGACCGAGACGTCGAGATCGCGCATGGCGAGCAGCGTCGCCATGTAATCTGGTATGTCCGAGTGGTAGACATCATCGATCAGCGGGCCATCATAGATGATGTCGCCGGACAGCAGGATGCCGGTCTTCTTCTCGTAGAGCGCAATGCCGCCCGGCGAATGGCCTGGCGTGTGGACGACCTCGAAGGCCCGGTCGCCGAGATCGATGATGTCGCCATGCGCGAGCATACGGTCGGCCGGCGCGGGCTGGATGCGATAGCACGCCGTGTCCCAGCCCCGCGGCATGCCATCGAACATTTCTTCTGTCGCATAGGTGCCGGCAGCGGTCCATTCGTTGCGCGGATCGGCCAGGATTGCCGCTTCGGCCGAATGCACGCAGCGATCGGAAAATTCATGGTGGCAGCCGATATGGTCGAAATGCGTGTGGCTGGCAACGCAGGTCAGCTTGCGCTCGCTCACCAGGGACACATGGGCGCGCAGGCTGAAATGACCGAGGCCGGTGTCGAACAGGAGATCGCGGTCGCGTCCGCGCACATGCCACATATTGCAGCGGAAGAACGGTTTTATCCATGGCTCGTGGATCAGCGTGATGCCGTCGGCCATGCGGATTTTTTCGTACCAGTCCGGTGCGTCGATGACCGCAAGCGTGCTCATGTTCAATCCGTCAGCAAGATGATCTGGTCGGTATCACAGGAAATCGCGACCCTGTCGCCCGCATGGACGATGGAGGTCGCCGGCAGCTTGGCGATGAACCGCAGGGAAGGCTCTTCGACGGAGGTCGCCAGCACGCGCTTGAAACTGCCCTGGAAAACGACGTCGCTCACATCAGCCTCGCCGAGCTTCGTGCCAGCCGACGCAGCGCCAAGCACAAGGTGCTCAGGGCGTATCGCCAGTGCGGCAGTAGACCCCAACGGCAAGGCACTGGATAAGGAAACCGGTCCGACCGGTGTCGTGACGGTGCTCGTCCTGTCACTGGACTCGATGACAGTGCCGGCAAGAATCGTGCTCTCGCCCATGAAGGTCGCGGAAAAACGCGTCGCCGGCCTCGCATAGACGCGCTCGGGCGGCCCCTCGTCCTCGATGCGGCCGTCATTCATCACCACGCAATGGTCGGCCAGCGCCATCGCTTCTTCCTGGTCGTGAGTGACATGGATGAAGGCGGTGCCGACCCGCTTCTGGATCGCCTTCAGTTCGTCCTGCATCTGGCGGCGCAGTTTCAGGTCGAGCGCCCCGAGCGGCTCGTCGAGCAGAAGCACCGCCGGCTCGATCACCAGGGCGCGCGCCAGCGCCACGCGTTGGCGCTGGCCCCCGGAAAGCTGGTGCGGCTTCTTGTCGAAGGCGGCGGCGAGGCCCACCAGGGCCAGCGCATCGCGCGCTTTTGCTGCCCGCGTCGCTCCATCGACACCTTGCATGCGCAGCCCAAAACCGACATTGCCGCCGACGCTCATATGCGGGAACAGCGCATAATCCTGGAACACCGTCGTCGTCGGGCGTTTGGCGGGCGGCACCGAGGTGCAGTCCTGGCCGCGGATGAGAACCTTGCCTTCGCTCGGATTGACGAAACCGCCGAGAATGGAGAGCAGCGTCGTCTTGCCGGAACCGGATGGTCCAAGCAGGATCGTATAGCTGCCGGCCGCTATCGTCAGCGAGACATTCTTCAGCACGGGATGCTGGCCGAAGCGGTGCCAGATGTCGCGGATATCGACCAGGGGCGCGTTCATGCCGATTTCCTTCGCAGCAAGGTCAGTTCGAAGAACACCACCAGCACGATCGAGACGGCAAAGACCAGCGAACCGACCGCATTGGTCTTGGGGTTGAGGCCGGAGCGCAGCAGGTTCCAGATTTCCACCGGCAGCGTGGTATCGAAGCGCGTCAGCAGGAAGGAGATCACGAACTCGTCCCAGGAGAACGTCATCGACAGGAAGAAGCCGGCGAAAATGGCCGGCGCCATGACTGGCACGGTGATCAACAGCAGCACCTTCCATTCCGGCGCGCCGAGGTCGCGCGCGGCGCGCTCGATGTTGATCTGGTGGTCGCCTAACTGGCTGTAGATGATGGCGAAGCACAGCGGCAGGTTGATCACCACATGGCCGATCCCGGCGGCAAGCAGAGATTTCGGCACGCCGGCCCAGTTGAACAGCACCAGCAGCCCCATGCCGATGATGAGATAGCTGACGGTGAGCGGCAAGGTGATCAAACCGCGCAGCAGGCCCGAGCCTGGCAGGACGAAGCGCGCGAACCCCCAGGCCGACAGGAAGCCGAGCATGACGGCTGCGGCCGAGGAAAGAACCGCGACCAGCAGCGAATTGGCCAGCGCCGAAGTCAGCCGGTTATCGGAAAGAACCGCCTCGTACCAGCGCAGCGATGGGCCTGTGAACGGGGGGATGGGGAAGGACGTCGACTGCAGCGAGAACAGCACCAGCACGACGACCGGCAGGAAGATGAAGCCGTAGACGGCAAGCGCGTAAATCCAGGAAGCGATGCGGCCAATGCTGCGCATGATCAGGTCCGCTCGATCTTTAGCCAGCGGGCGCAGGCGAGATAGGCGATGGTCACGACCGCCATCAGGATGATCGACAGCGCCGAGGCCAATGGAAAATCGCCGCGCCGGCCGATCTGCATCATCACCAGCTGCGGCATCAGAAGCTCGTTGTTCCCGCCGAGGATCTGCGGCGTGATGTAGTCGCCGATGCACAGCACGAAAGTGAGAAAAGCGCCGACCATGATGCCGGGCAAGGTCAATGGCAGGATGACATGCAGGAAGGTGCGCACCGGTCCGGCGCCGAGATCGGCGGCGGCCTTGCGGTAACTGGGGCTGAGCTGCTTCAGATTGGCGAAGATGGTCAGCGTCAAAAGCATGACGAAGAAATGCACGAAGCTTGTGACGGTGGCCAGGCGCGTATTGGCGAGCTGCAGCGGTTCGGAGACCACGCCAATGCCAGTCAGTGCCCGGTTGATGACGCCGTTCTGCGCCAGCACCAGCAGCCAGGAGTAGGAGCGCACGACATAGGAGGTCCAGAACGGCAGCACGGCCAGCATCAGCGCCAGCCGCTGCCAGCGTTCAGGAACCTGTTCGGCCAGAATCCAGGCGAAGGGATAGGCAAGCAGCACGGAAACCACGGTGACGATGGCGGTGACCTGCAGCGAGTTCACCATCGCCTGCCAGTAGGCGGGGTTGGTGAAGAATTGGCTGTAGTTGGACAGGGTGCCCCCGCCGCCCTCCTGCGCGGTGAAGCTCGAAAGCCCCATGGCGACGAAGGGCAGCACGAAGAAGAGAAGCGTCCAGCCAAGTGCCGGTGTGACCAGCGCCCAGGGAAGGGTACGGCCTGTCCGCGCGCCCTCACTGTTTCCCGCGGCGCTCATCAGCGTATCGGCTCACTTGGCCTGCAGCATTTCGGTCCACATATCCTGCATCTTCTTGTCGAGGTCGGCGCTCGGCGCCGGATAGGCCTGCGCACGGGCGAGGAAGCCGGGCTGCTCGTCGAAGCGCAGGACCTTTTTCTGGTCGTCGGTCAATGCGGCCTTGGTGTTGGACGGCATGCCCCAGTAACAGGACGAGGTGGCGAGCCGTGCCTGGCCCTCGGGGCTCAGTATGTACTGGATGAATTTCAGCGCCGTGTCCTTGTTCCTGGAATCCTTGAACATGGCGAGCGACTGCGACCACAGCACCGCACCTTCTTTTGGAATGGAAAAGTCCAGCGCCGGGTTTTCCTTGGCCAGCCCTGCCGTCACCCATTCGCCGCCGCCGACCAATATGTCGACCTCGCCGGTCGCCAGCGCCGTCTGGCTGGCGGTGACTTCACCGACCAGCTTGGCATTGGCCTTCATCTTGAGCAGCTCTTCCTTGAGCGCGGGCAGGTCGGCTTCCGTGAGATCGGCCGTCTTCTTGCCGATGGCCAATGCCGCCATGCCGATGACGGGGAGATAATAATCGTAGATGGCGACCTTGCCCTTGTACTTGTCTGATGTCAGCGACGCCAAGGATTGCATGTCCGCCGGATCGACCTTTGTCTTGTTGAAGCCGATCGTGTTGTAACCGAACTTTTCGGTGATGCCGTAGCGCTTGCCCCCGACAATGGTCGAGCCGTCCATCTTCACCTGCGGGAAGAGATCGGCGAACGGCAGCTTGTCTTCCGGCAGCGGCTCGAACAGGCCTTTCTCGACGCCGCGCGGCACGTCGATGCTATCGATCACCATCACATCCCAGTCGCCCGGCTGCGACTGCTCGATGATGGCCAGCCCAGCCCCGGTGCCTTCGAATTCCTTGACGTTGACGTTGACGTTGTTGGCCTCCTCGAAAGGCTGCAGCAGCGCAGGATCGGAATGGTCGCACCAGATCAGCGCGTTGAGATCGGCGGCTTCGGCGAGGCTGCCCGCCGCAAGCAGCAATGCCGTGGCGGCACATGCAGCGTGCATCTGGCGCTTCAGGACGGAAAGCGGATTGCCGGATTTGACGGACATCGAGTGTTCTCCCTTGCCTTTGTGGCTTCTTGCAAAAAATTGAACCAATTCTAAAATTGAGTCAATTCTGTTTTTGTGGCAAGAGGCTGATATGAGCGGATTGCGGGCAAGGCAAAAGGCGGATCGCCACCGGCGTATCATCGAGGCGGCGGCGGCGCTTTTTCGCGAGACCGGGTATGAGGGCGCCAAGATCGAGACGATCGCCGCGCAGGCCGAAGTCTCGATCGGCACCATCTACAATTACTACCAGAACAAAGGCGATATTCTCGGCGCCATCGTCTCGATGGAAGTCGACGAGGTGCTCAATGCCGGGCGCGGCGTGGTCTCCCGGCCGCCCGCCAATGTCGGCGACGCCCTGGACACGCTGATCGGCATCTATATCGAGCACTCGCTGCACTATCTCAGCAAGGAGATGTGGCGGCAGGCGATGGCGATCTCGACGCAACTGCCCGACAGCCCGTTCGGCCAAGCTTATACTGGCCTCGACCGCTCGCTCACCGAACAGATCCGCGCGCTGATCGCCCGTCTTCAGGAGATCGGTCTGGTGCGGCAGGATATCGACGGCACGGCACTCGGCGAATTGATCTTCAACAACATGAACATGATGTTCATCGAATTCGTGAAGCGGGATGAAGCCAGGATACCGGAGTTGAGGGCCGCGATACGGCGGCAGAACCGGATATTGGTGGCGGCGATCGGAGTGTGAGGGCGTCAGGAGCAGGCAGGAGAAGTTGTCGCTTCGGCATCGGACGGCGTCTTACGCGATGATTGGCTCTTGAGTTGAGTTTGAAATCTGCTACAACTTATAGGGGTATAAAAAGGGGGAAGGGTAAATGGGGACGTTTTCCATCTGGCATTGGGCGATCGTGCTGCTGCTGATCGGCGTGCCTGTTTTCTTTGCTGTCCGGTCAGCCGCGAAGCCGTCGCAGAATCCTGAGTCACTTGTGGGCTTCGGTGGCTGGCTGATGCTGCTGGCTATCGGTCAGACATTGTCACCGCTGCGCACGCTCGCCGATTTCGGCAATTCCGCCGACGGCTACCAGCAACTCATGACCCTCCCAAACGGCTCTCTGGCTGTGTATGGCGAGGTTGCCCTCAATCTGGCATTTCTGGCGCTTCAGCTGGTGGTGCTGGTTTCAATGCTGCGGCGAAGCCGTCGATTCCCGCAATTGTTTCTCTGCCAATGGTTTGCGATTCCTGTTGTGTTTATCCTGGATACGATCTGGATTTCGTCAATCCTGGGCGTTCCGGTAAACAAGGTGCTCGCAGGCGACGCGCTGGCGGCACCCATGGCTTCGTTTGTGGTGACCGGCATCTGGGCCGCTTATGTCTATAAGTCTGTGAGGGTGAGGAATACGTTCACCAGGACGAACGTGTCGGCCCAAATCGCGAGCGCTTCGTAAAGGGGGGTGGCGACGTAATCGCCCTTCAAGGGGGTTTTCGGAGGACACTCCTGCGTCTCTACGGGGTTGGGGTGGCCTGCCACCCGGAGCTCGAAGAGCGTAGGGTGGTGCCCCCGGACGGAATCGAACCGCCGACCTTCGGTTTACAAAACCGCTGCTCTACCAGCTGAGCTACAAGGGCACGGCGCTCCGGTTAGCATATTTGTTGCGCCAGTAAAGACAAAACTCCGTTTTTGGGCATCAGCCGTGGTGGAGGATGCCCACGTGCCCGCATGCTGAAATCCGCGAACGCGCTTCCTACATCAGGGTAAGTGCAATGCGCTGAACGGAGTGTCGCATGATCAGGCTTGTCATCATTCTCCCTATCGTCGTCGTGGCGTGGATGCTGCTGGTGAAGCTCTTCAGCGATGTGAAGAAGGCCAATGTCGACTGGACAGGCGTCACCACCATCATCGGTTTTATCGCGCTCGCCTTCTGGCTTCGGCATGTCACCGGCATGGGCTGAGTGGGGGAGTGGTGAGTAGTGAGTAGTGAGCAATTGCTGCCGGTCATGGCGCGAGCCGGTGCTGCCTACTCAGTTTCGCCAACAGTGCGCCAAAAAAATCTCCAGATCTGTCGAACCTTTCGCCGCGGCGCGCCGACTGATCCTCAGAGGCGAATGGTCGCCTCGATCAGAGATCCAGGAGATCATCATGTTCAAGCGCAGTTTCGTTTCCAGCATCGTCGCCATCGTCGTTGCAACCGGCGCGCTCGCCGGCACCGTTCAGTCTTCGTCGGCTCACGGCATGCATCATCATCATCGTCATTTCGACGACTACCTGTACTACCAGGATTACCCGGACTATCCGGATTACTGGTGGGTCTATGGCCATCACCATCATCGTCATCACCACCACCGCCACATCATCCTCTACTGAGCGCAGCCTGGCGGCTTGATTGAAACCAATCCAGCAAAGGGCGGCTTCGGCCGCCCTTTTCTCATCGAACGCGGCGCTTCCAGTCGCCGTCACGGACGATGACCGATCGGCGCAAGGTGCCTGAAGTGCCGGAATGGATGATCAACGTCGGCGAGGGTCGCCACGCCTTTTCAGCCAGCGAATTCCTGCTCTTCGAAAAAAATCAAAACCCCGTCGAACCTTTTTCCTTGCCGCAACGACAGATCATCAAGAGGCGGATGGCTCGCCTCTCCAAACGAAGCAAGGAGATCATCATGTTCAAGCGCACACTCGTTTCCGGCCTCATCGCCACCACCGTCGCCGCCACCGCTTTGGTCGGCACCGTCCAGCCCTCTGCTGCCCACTCGCATCACCACGGCCTCGGCATCGGCATCGCCGCCGGCGTCGGCGGTTTCGTTCTCGGCAGCCTGCTTGCCCAGCAGCAGCCGCGCACCGTCTATGTCGATGAAGATGGCGGTTCCTGGCACGTCCGCCGCTGCTTCGATCGCTACTCCAGCTACGATCCGGACTCCGACACCTATATCGGCCGTGACGGCTACAGCCATTACTGCCGGCTCTGAGTGGCGGCGGGCGACTGGAAAGAGGGGTTGCGAGGCAGCCCCTCTTCGTCGTTTGAAGACCGTCTTTCTAGAGGTGCATCTTCGGGTCGAGGATCGGCAGACCGGCCGCGCGGCAGATGCCGCCAATCTGAAGCCGGGCAACCTCGGTCTCGTCGCCCATCGCGACCAGTTCGAAGCGGCTTGCGGCGTCCGGGTAGACCTTGGCGATGAATGGCTTGTCGCCGACGCCGGATGAGGTTTTGGCATTGACGGTGCCGCAAACCACGATCTCCTCGCGGCCATCAAGCTTTCGCTCGCCTGCGAGCATGGTTCCGAACCTGGCGGAGGCCGAATCCGGCAGCCGCTGGCGGATACCGGCCGTGATGATCTCCTCCAGCGCGAGCGAGATCGGGATGGGATTGACCCGCTGGTCGCCGGTATCGGGTCGTGGTGCCGCCGCCACGCATCCGCACAGCGAAACGGCAAGCAGAAGCTGAACCACTTTCCTCATGCGCGCCCTTTCGCATGCATTCGAACGCGACGGCAAGACGGTCAAATCCCATGCAGCCGGCGGCATGCAGCGATTTTCGGCGCGTTTAGTCTATCCCTTGATCAGCCTGCCTTCGAGCCGCCGATCATTTTCGTCACTTCGGCCGCCGCGTCGCGCACCAGCGGGCCGATCTCGGCCAGCCGCTCGGGCGTGACCCGCACCGTCGGCCCGGACACGGAAACGCCGCCGATCGGCTCGCCATACTCGTTGAAGATGGCGGCGGCCACGCATCGCATGCCGGGATGGCGCTCCTCGTCGTCGACCGACCAGCCGCGATGCTTGACGACGGCCAGATCGTGCGCGAGGGCGGAGATGTCGGAAAGGGTCTTGTCCGTATAGCGCTGCAGGCCCGCCTTGCGCAGGATGGTTCCGACGCGCTCCGGTTCGAGATGTGCCAGCACCGCCTTGCCGATTCCGGAGGCATGGAAAGGGCTGCGCGTACCCGGCCGGAAGAAGGCGCGGATCGCCTGGTGCGTCTCGACCTGGTTGACGAAGACTACGCAATCGTCTTCCGCGACGCCGAGATTGGCGGTCTCGCCGGTCTTCTCCATCAGTTCCTGCATGACGATGCGGGCGCGGTCGACCAGCTTGCGGCGGCGCAGGAACGCCGCGCCCATGCGGTAGGTCTCGACGCCGATCGACCAGAGCTGGTCCGATGTATCGAACTCGACCATGCCGTGGTTTTCGAGTGTCGTCAGCATGCGGTAGGCGGTGGAGGCGGCAAGCCCGCTCTGCGCCGATATCTCGCTCAGCGACAGGCCGCTGCCTTCGGCGACAATGGCCAGGATACGCAAGGCCCGGTCGAGCGACTGCACCGAGGCAGCTTCGGCCGGACCATTGAAGGCGCGCGGGCGGCCACGCTGACGTTTTTCGCTCGTTTCCATGGGCTGGCATTCTCGCCCGTTTCTCCCAAGATGCAATGAAAAAGTTTTTCGTGAAATTCTCGGTGCAAATCCTGGAAAAGAGAAAAGGAAACAAAATCAGTTGGTAAGAGCCGTTTATTAGAAATGAAAAAATATTCTGAAAAAATTGAAAAAGCGCCCGCCCGATGACATCCTTAGCCATCCAACAATCATCTCGTGGAGGCTGGAAATGGCCAGGATGCGCGCTGTCGATGCCGCTGTTCTCGTTCTCGAAAAGGAAGGCATGTCCTGTGCCTTCGGCGTGCCGGGTGCGGCGATCAATCCGCTGTACTCGGCATTGAAGGCGAGGGGCACGATCCGCCATGTCCTTGCCCGCCACGTCGAGGGCGCCTCGCATATGGCCGAAGGCTATACCCGAGCCAAGGCGGGCAATATCGGCCTCTGCATCGGCACGTCGGGGCCGGCCGGCACCGATATGATAACCGGGCTCTATTCGGCCGCGGCCGATTCCATTCCGATCCTGTGCATCACCGGCCAGGCGCCGCGCGCGCGGCTGAACAAGGAGGATTTCCAGGCTGTCGACATCGCCGCGATCGCTGCGCCCGTCGCCAAATGGGCGGTCACGGTGATGGAGCCCTATCTGGTGCCGATGGCGCTGCAAAAAGCGTTCCATTTGATGCGCTCGTCGCGGCCGGGTCCGGTGCTGATCGACTTGCCGGTCGACGTCCAACTGGCCGAGATCGAGTTCGACATCGATGCCTATGAGCCGCTGACGCCATTCAAGCCGGCGATGACGCGCGCCCAGGCCGAAAAGGCGCTGGCGATGCTCAACGCGGCCGAGAAGCCGCTGATCGTTGCCGGCGGCGGCATCATCAATGCCGACGCGTCCGACCTGTTGATCGAGTTTGCCGAGATCACGGGCGTTCCGGTCATTCCGACGCTGATGGGCTGGGGCGCGATTCCTGACGACCACCGGCTGATGGCCGGCATGTGCGGGCTGCAGACCTCGCACCGCTACGGCAACGTCACCATGCTGGAAGCCGATTTCGTCTTCGGCATCGGCAACCGCTGGGCCAACCGTCACACCGGTTCGGTGGACGTCTACACCAAGGGCAAGAAATTCATCCATGTCGACATCGAGCCCACACAGATCGGCCGTGTCTTCGCCCCCGATCTCGGCGTCGTTTCGGATGCCGGCGCTGCACTGAAGATGCTGCTCGACGCCGCCACCGAGTGGAAGACGGCGGGCAGGCTGCGCGATTGGGCGGGCTGGGCCAGGGAATGCCAGGGCCGCAAGAAGACGATGAAGCGCAAAACCCACTTCGAACAGGTGCCGCTGAAGCCGCAGCGTGTCTACGAGGAGATGAACAAGGCGTTCGGCCGTGACGTCACCTATGTCACCACCATCGGCCTGTCGCAAATCGCCGGCGCGCAGTTCCTGCATGTCTACAAGCCGCGCAACTGGATCAATTGCGGCCAGGCCGGCCCGCTTGGTTGGACCTTGCCGGCCGCACTCGGCGTGCGCGCCGCCGATCCCGAGCGCACCATCGTGGCGCTGTCGGGCGACTACGACTTCCAGTTCATGATCGAGGAACTGGCGGTCGGCGCGCAGCACAAGCTGCCCTATATCCACGTGGTCGTGAACAATGCCTATCTCGGCCTCATCCGCCAGGCGCAGCGCGGCTTTTCGATGGACTATGAGGTCAGCCTTGCTTTCGAGAACATCAACCGGGCCGACGATCCGGAGGCGGGCTATGGCGTCGACCATGTCGCCGTCGCCGAGGCAATGGGCTGCAAGGCGGTCAGGGTGCGCAAGCCGGAGGAATTCGCCGGCGCCTTCAAGCAAGCGCAGCGGTTGCTGAAGGAACACCAGGTTCCGGTCGTGCTCGAATTCATTCTCGAACGGGTCACCAACATCTCGATGGGGACCGAGATCGACAAGATCACCGAATTCGAAGACCTTGCCGAACATCAGGAAGACGCGCCCACCGCGATCGTGATGCTGGACTAAGCCATGCTGAGATTCAGGTGAGGCCGGCCTGCAAACGGCGGCTTCCTGCGCTTCCGGTGCTCACGTACGAAAAGTACGCTCCGCTCCGGTTCTCGGAAACCACCATTTTCGACTCGGCCTGACCTGAATCTCAACACGGCTTTGGTTCCAGGCAAGAAAAGGAGAAAAAGAATGCCGCGTTTTTCAGCCAATCTGTCGATGCTCTTTGGCGAGCATGATTTCCTCGACCGTTTCGATGCCGCCGCCCGCGCCGGCTTCAAGGGGGTCGAATATATCGGCCCTTACGATCATGCGCCCGAGGTGGTCGCCGCCCGACTGAAGAAGAACGGCCTGACGCAGGTGCTGTTCAACCTGCCGGCGGGCGACTGGGCCAAGGGCGAGCGTGGCATCGCCGTGCTGCCGGACCGCGTGCCGGAATTCCGCCAGGGCATTGCCAGGGCGATCGCCTACGCGCAGGCACTTGGCTGCGGGCAGGTCAACTGCCTGGCCGGCATCGCGCCAGCCAACGTCGACCGCAAGGTGCTGGAGGATGTCTTTGCCGAGAACCTGGCTTTCGCGGCGGAGAAACTCGACCAAGCCGGCATCAAGCTGCTGATCGAGCCGATCAACACCCGCGATATCCCGGGCTTCTTCCTCAACTATTCCGACCAGGCGCTGGCGCTGATCGACCGCGTCGGCTCGAAGAACCTGTTCCTGCAATATGACATCTACCACATGCAGATCATGGAGGGGGATCTCGCCCGCAAGATCGAGGCAAACCTCGACCGCATCGCGCATATCCAGCTTGCGGACAATCCCGGCCGTCACGAGCCGGGGACGGGCGAGATCAACTACCCCTTCCTCTACGAGCATATCGACCGGATTGGTTATGCCGGCTGGATTGGCGCGGAGTACAAGCCGAAGGCAGGGACGGAGGCCGGTCTGGGGTGGTTCAGGGAACTGACCGGGCAGGGAAGTGCTGCCGCTTAGCTGTCAAGAATCTTGCAATTCAGGTCGCGTTCTGTTGCGCCCCCTCTGGGCGTGAAGGAACGCGATCTGACAAAAAACGGAGAGAAGCAATGGAAACCATCGGCTTCATCGGGCTGGGCATCATGGGCGCGCCGATGGCGGGGCATCTGCTGGCGGCCGGCTACAGCGTCATCGCCAGCGACCACCGCTCAAAACCGCCGGCCGATCTCGTCGCCAAGGGTCTGAAGTCGGTCGCCGGCCATGCCGCCGTCGCGAGGGCCGCCGAGATCATCATCCTGATGGTTCCCGACACACCGCAGGTGGCCGATGTGCTGTTCGGCGACAACGGAGTCGCGTCCGGCCTGGCCAAGGGCAAGCTGGTGATCGACATGAGTTCGATCTCGCCGATCGAGACAAAGGACTTCGCGAAAAGGATCAACGATCTCGGTTGCGACTATCTCGACGCGCCGGTTTCCGGCGGCGAGGTCGGTGCCAGGGCGGCTTCGCTTACCATCATGGTCGGTGGTGAGGAACCGGCCTTCGAGCGCGCAAAACCCGTGTTCGAGAAAATGGGCAAGAACATCACTTTGGTCGGACCCAATGGTGTCGGCCAGACCACCAAGGTCGCCAACCAGATCGTCGTCGCGCTGACCATTGAAGCGGTCGCCGAAGCGCTTGTTTTTGCCTCAAAAGCTGGGGCCGACCCAGCCAAGGTCAGGCAGGCGCTGATGGGCGGGCTGGCCGCCTCGCGCATTCTCGAAGTACATGGCGAGCGCATGGTCAAGCGCACCTTCGCGCCGGGCTTTCGCATCGAACTGCACCAGAAGGATCTCAACCTGGCGCTGGAGGGTGCGAAGGCGCTTGGTGTGTCGCTGCCCAACACCTCGACCGCCCAGCAACTGTTCAATTCCTGCGCCGCCAATGGCGGCGCGAAGGAAGATCATTCCGCGCTGGTGAGGGCGCTGGAGCGGATGGCGAATTTCGAAATCGGCAAGGAGGCAAGGGAAATCAAAGCGGCATAGGTCGGAAGAGGGCGGCGTAACGTTCCCAGGCCGTCAACTTCCGTCTTAACCCAGCAACGGGTTCCGGCAAGCATCGCCGGGACCCGTTTTGATTTCTGGCGGGAGGCTTGCCGCTTCCAGTCAGCCGCGCTTCAGAAATGCCCGCGCCGCATAAAGGCTCACCGCCGCCGCGTTCGACACATTGAGCGAGCGGATGGCGCCGGGCATGTCGAGCCTGGCCAGCGTCGTCACCGTCTCGCGCGTCTTCTGCCGCAGGCCCTTGCCCTCGGCGCCGAGCACCAAAGCGATCCTGTCGCCGGCAAAGCTGGTTTCAAGCTCAGCCGGCCCGTCCGAATCGAGCCCGATGGTCTGGAAGCCCACTTCGTGCAACTGGCCGAGCGCATCGGCGAGGTTCTTCACCTCGACCTGGTCGATATGCTCAAGCGCACCGGAGGCGGATTTCGCCAGCACGCCTGATTCCTGCGGGCTGTGGCGCGCCGTGGTGATCAGCGCGCCAGCGCCGAAAGCGACCGCCGAACGCAGGACGGCGCCGACATTGTGCGGGTCGGTGACCTGGTCGAGCACCAGCACCAACCTTGTGTCGCCAAGTGCGTCGAGGCGCTTGGGCTTCAGCGGCTCGGCCTCGATCAGCACCCCCTGGTGCACAGCGTCCGATCCGGTAATCTTGTCGATGTCCCTGGGTTCGACCAGTTCAGCCTTGAAGGGCAGGGCGGCGAGATCGGTGATCTCGAGCCGTTCGGCCGCATTGCGCGTCACCAGCATTTTCTTGATCCGGCGGCGCGGATTGTCGAGTGCCGCGCGCACCGTATGCAGGCCATAGAGCCGCACCAGCCCGTCGGCTGCGTTTTCGCCTGGTGGCACTGGTTGCCGTGGCTTGAACGCCGGCGCGCCGCCGCTCTTCTCGTCGCGGAAGGCGCGGCGCAGCTTGGCGTAATGGGTGTCTTTGGGGGTGTTGGAATTGTTGCTCATGGCCGGCTTCTATAGCCGTGTCCTCCGGCCAAGGATATGCCCTGTCGCCGCAGCCGGCGAACAACATCGAAAAACCGTGGCCGCGCGGTTGACACCCAATGGGCTTGCCGCCATAAGGCGCTTCGCTGGTTTCGGAGAAGACATCTATCTCGGGTCCGGATCGGCAAGAATGCCTCGTTGCATGGCTCCGGCGGCAGACTGGAGAGGTGCCCGAGTGGTTAAAGGGGACGGACTGTAAATCCGTTGGCTTAGCCTACGTTGGTTCGAATCCAACCCTCTCCACCACTGCCGGCCGGAAGCCCTGAAACGTGAAAGCATCGGAGGCGAAAAGCGCATGGCGCTTTCCCGGGAAATCCGATACTTCAGTGCAAGGCGCGGGTATAGCTCAGTGGTAGAGCAGCAGCCTTCCAAGCTGAATATGCGGGTTCGATTCCCGCTACCCGCTCCAGATTTTCAGCGAAACAACCGGCAAGCCGAAACACTGCGCGGCAGGCGCGCAGCGCTTCAGGCATTGGTGGGCGCCGCGTCAGCTGTTGAAGGCGGAGGCGACCTGGTGCTGTTGCGGTACCTGGCCGTTCGGGGTCAGCTTGTCGACGATGCCGGGCAAGGCGGCCGATAGCTGCTTGAGCAGCTCCTGCTCGTCGAGCCCCGTCCTTTGGGCGATCTCGCGAATGACCTGCGGTCCGATCGCGTTGCCCAACTCATTGGCCCCGATTGACTGGTTCTGCCCGGTGCCGACCCAGGAGTCGGCGACATTGCCATGGCCGGCGTTCTTGAGCTTGTCGAGCAGCCCGCCCAGTCCGCCGAGCAGCCCACCGTCACCGGACGCGGTTCCGACAGGCGTGGGATCGGCGGGCGCCGGCGCCTGAGCCTGGTCCGGCTGTTCGGCGCTTCTGCCGCTCAGCATCTTCCCAACCAGCAGCGCACCGAGCGCGATCATCAGCGGTTTGGTGATATTGCCGCCGGGAACGGCGTTGTCAAAAAGTCCCATAGTGGATCCTCCATTTCAACCAAGCCCGGCCCATCTTCAACAATGGCGCATTCGGGGGGAATTTCAAGCTGGCTTGAGCTTTTGACAATCATATGAAAATGTCCGGTTGGCGGAGGAATGGAGAGGAAAAAAATGGGTATCATCAGCTGGATCATTCTCGGCGTCATTGCCGGGTTCATTGGCAGTAAGATCGTCAACAAGACCGGTCAGGGCATGATCATGGATATCGTGCTCGGCATTGTCGGCGCCATAGTCGGCGGGCTGATCTTCAGCGCCTTCGGTGCTTCGGGTGTGACCGGCCTCAACATCTATAGCCTGATCGTCGCCGTCGTGGGTGCCGTCGTGGTGTTGTGGGCCTATCATCAGTTCGCTGGCAAGCGGACCATCTAGACGCAATCGGCAGATTATCAGCTGCCGAATTCTGAATTGCGATGATCCGCCGTCGGTGCTGACCGCGCTCACGGTATCGGAAACTATTATGCCGGTGCGTAGCCGCGGATCAGGCAACCACGGCCAGCCGACGCTTGCGCTGGTCCAGCGACACGATGGTCAGCCCACTGGCGACAACCAGCAGGATGCCGCAGACCGCCAGTGCATTGGGGAATTGCCCGAACACCAGCAGGCCCGAAATGACGGCCCAGACCGTGAAGCAGTAATAGAACGGCGCCACCGCGCCGGTCGGCCCGACGCGATAGGCCATGAAGATGAAGAAGTGGCCGAAGATCAGGAAGAAACCGGCTCCCGCCATCAGCATCAGGTGGTGCGCCTCCGGCGCCACCCAGCGCTCGGAAACCAGGTGCGCGGCGCCTGCGCCGATCAGGACCACGACGACCGCCGAGATCGCCACGATCATTCCTGGCACTTCGGCGGCGATCTTGCGGCCGGCCAGATCGCGCGCGGCGGCGAACGTCGCGTTGCCGAGCGCCAGCAAGGCATAGACCGAAATGCCTTGCATGGTCGGCTGCGCCACCATCAGCGCGCCGATGAAGCCCAGCCCGATCAGCGCCATGCGTTGGCCGCCGATACGCTCGCCAAACAGGATCGAGGAGCCGACCAGCATCAGCAGCGGCGTGATCTGCCCCAACGCGGTGGAATCGGCGATCTGCATGTTGGCGAGCGCGACGACGTAACAGAGGATCGCCGCCAGTTCGAGGAGGTTCCTGCGCAGCACCCGCCTGTCGAAGATCAGCGGGATCTGCTTGCCGTAGCCGAGCGCAAACAACAGCGGAAGGCCCCACAGCGTTGCCGCGGCACCACGCAGGAAGAGCACTTCGTAGGAGGGCAACCCCGACGTGGCGAGCTTCATCATCGTGTCGTTGACCAGATACGACCCGGTGGAGACGATCATGAACAGCGGGCCGCGAACGGCAGTCGGGATGAAATGCATCGGCGCAGGAGATCAGACGCGGATCGCTGCCGCAATGGGCCATGAACCGCCGATAAATCCGACAGCGACTGACGTGGAGACCCGAGCAATCCTCGCTTTGCTCCCTCGGTTTTCGCCCATTCCATTTTCAACGACGGATCCCCATATCAGCGCCACATCCCCGCAATCGGATCATGGGTTCTGGCCGAGTGAGATGGCGCCCGGGCAAAAGACGCTTGTGTTTTTTGGCCTTTATCGCTAATCGCCCCGCATTCGACTGAACTGAAGGTCCAGGCCGTCCAAGGAAAGAGACTATGGCAAAAGGTAAATTCGAGCGCACCAAGCCTCATGTGAACATCGGCACGATTGGTCACGTCGACCATGGCAAGACGTCGCTGACGGCGGCGATCACCAAGTATTTTGGCGAATACAAGCGCTATGACCAGATCGATGCGGCGCCTGAAGAGAAGGCGCGCGGCATCACGATCTCGACGGCTCACGTCGAATACGAGACCGC